>CAZVOI010000092.1:0-4287 GCA_964628275.1 uncultured Acidobacteriota bacterium
ATTCATTTATCCATGCCGCGGACCCGAACCCACGACAAGCGCCGGCGGATCCTGGAAGCCGCGACCCGGGTCTTCGCGCGCAAGGGCTACTTCGCCGCGCGCGTGTCGGATGTCGCGAAGCGCGCCGGCATCGCCGATGGCACCATCTATCTTTACTTCCGCAACAAGGAGGACATCCTGGTCTCACTGTTCGACGAGGTGATGGAAGAGCACATCGCGAAGGGCCGCGCCGAGCTGGGCGGGCTCAACGGCACACCTGCCAAGCTGCACGCGATCGCCGCCCATCACCTGCGCCTTCTCGGCGAGAACCACGACCTGGCGGTGGTGTTCCAGGTGGAGCTGCGCCAGTCCACCAAGTTCATGGAGCGGTTCACGGCCTCTTGGTTCAAAGACTATCTCGAGCTCCTGAACGAGATCATCGAGGAGGGCCAGAAGGACGGGTCGCTGCGCCACGACCTGCCGCGCAAGGTGGTCGCGAAGGCGTTCTTCGGTGCGCTCGACGAGATGGTCACCTCGTGGATCCTGGGCCGCAAGGACTATGATCTCGGCGAACTGGCGACGCCTGTGGTTGACCTTTTCTTGCGCGGTGCGCAAACCTCGGTGAAACCCGCCGAGACGCGGCCGGCCCTGCGCGCCGTCGCGTCGGGGCGAGGAGGCAGGTGATGGGCGCCGTTCGGACGCTCTCCGACCTCTTCTACCACTCGGTGGACACCTATCGAAAGAAGAGCCACCTGCGTTTCAAGCAGGACGGCCAGTGGAAAGACGTCAGTTCCGACGAATTCAGGACGATCGTCGAGGAGCTGGCGCTGGGCCTGGTGGCGCTCGGCATCGAGCGCGGCGACCGCGTCGCGATCCTGGCCGAGAATCGGCCCGAGTGGGCCTATGCCGATCTCGCGACACTCGCCGCGGGCGCCGTCGATTCTCCGATCTACTCGACGCTCACGCCGGCGCAGGTGCTCTACATCCTGAACGACAGCGAGAGCAAGGCCGTCTTCGTCTCCTCGGCTGTGCAGGCCCGGAAGATCGCCGACGTGCGCGGCCAGGCCCCAAACTTGAAGCACGTGATCCGCATGGACGAAGCCCCGATCGAGGGCACGCTGTCGCTGACGGAAGTGCGCGCGCTTGGGCGCGAAGCCCTCGCCAAGGACAAGGACGCCGTGCGCCGCCGGGCCGCCGAAGTGAAGCCGGAAGATCTCGCGACGCTCATCTACACCTCGGGCACCACCGGCGATCCCAAGGGCGTGATGCTGCTCCACAGCAACCTGGTGTCGAACGTGCTCGCGGCGATGGATGCCTTCGACGGGATCACGGAGAAGGACACGGCGCTCTCGTTCCTGCCGCTCTGCCACGTCTTCGAGCGCATGGGCGGCCACTACCTGATGCTCTACAAGGGCGTCACGATCGCCTACGCCGAGAGTTTCGAGCGGCTGTCCGAGAACATGCTCGAGGTGCGGCCCACCCTGATGCTCTCGGTGCCGCGCCTCTACGAGAAAATCTACGCACGCATCTTCGAGAGGGTCGCCGCCGATTCGCCCCTGAAACAGAAGATCTTTCGCTGGGGGCTCTCGCTCGGGAAGCAGGTCTTCAAGCACCAGGTCGACAAGACCACCCCGAGTCTCGGACTGAGCCTCCAGCACAAGGTCGCCGACGCCCTCGTCTTCCAGAAGATCCGCGATCGCACCGGCGGCAAGCTCCGGCTCTTCGTCTCGGGCGGCGCGCCGCTGGCGCGCGAGATCAACGAGTTTTTCGGCGCCGCCGGCCTGCTGATCCTCGAGGGCTACGGCCTCACCGAGACGAGTCCGGTGATCACCGTGAACCTGCCGGCCGCCTTGAAGCCCGGAAGCGTCGGTCGGCCGATCCCCGGAGTTGAGGTCAGGATCGCCGAGGACGGCGAGATCCTGACCCGCGGCCCGCACGTCATGAAGGGCTACTTCAAGAAGCCCGAGGCCACCGCCGAAGCGATCGACAAGGACGGCTTCTTCCACACCGGCGACATCGGCGTGATCGACCCCCAGGGTTTCCTGATCATCACAGACCGCAAGAAGGACATTCTCGTCACCTCGGGCGGCAAGAACATCGCCCCGCAGCCGATCGAGAACATGCTGAAGGCCCACGAGCTGTTCACCGAGATCGTGATGATCGGCAACAAGCGCAACTTCCCGGCAGCGCTGGTGGTTCCGAACTTCGAGCGCGTCGAGAGGTGGGCCAAGGAGAAAGGCGTCGCCTTCGGCAATCGCGAAGACCTGGTCGCGCGGCGCGAGGTCGTCGAGCTCGTCGAGAACACGATCCGGGAGCTCTCCCAGAACCTCGCGCAGTTCGAGAAGATCAAGAAGATCACGCTCCTGCCCAGGGAGTTCAGCCTGGCCGAGGGCGAGCTGACGCCCACGCTCAAAGTGAAGCGCCGCTTCGTCGAGCAGAAGTACAAGGACGTGATCGACCGGATGTACGAGGACGGCGCGGCGTGATCCGACGCACTCGACGCGGCCCTTGGTCTGCGCCTAAAATGAATGGCGATTCATTCAGCAGGTCGGGAGACACGCGTTGAAGACCGAGATACGCAAGGTCGTCGTGCTCGGCGCCGGAACCATGGGCGCGCAGATCGCCGCTCACGTCGCGGCGCGCGGCCTGGAGGTGGTCCTTCTCGACATCGTGCCCGCGGGCGCCACCGACAAGAGTGCCTTGGCCCGGAAGGCGGTCGAAGGCTTGAAGAAGCTGAAGCCGAGCCCGCTCCCCCTGCCCGAGCACGCCGGCATGATCCGCCCCGGCAACTTCGATGACGACTGGAAAGAGTTGAAGGACGCCGACTGGGTCTTCGAGGCCGTGGTCGAGGATCTCGCCGTCAAGAAGCAGCTCTTCGCCAAGGTGGCTCCAGCTGTCAAGAAAACCGCGATCGTTTCGAGCAACACCTCTGGCCTCGGCATCGCCCTGATGGCGGCCGACCTTCCGGCGGACTTCAAGAAACGCTTCCTGGGCACGCACTTCTTCAACCCGCCGCGCTACCTGAAGCTCCTCGAGACGATCCCAGGCCCGGAGACCGATGCCACGGTTCTGGCCAGCGTGGAAGCGTTCTGCGACGAGGTCTTGGGCAAGGGCGTCGTGCGCTGCAAGGACACCCCCAACTTCATCGGCAACCGCATCGGCTCCTACGGCTTCGGCCTCGTGCTCCAGGCGATGCAGGATCTCGACCTCACCATCGAGGAGGTCGACCTCCTGACCGGCCCAGCGATCGGCCGCGCCAAGAGCGCCACCTTCCGCACCGCCGACATCGCCGGCGTCGACGTCTGCGTGAAGGTCGCTTCCAATCTCTACGACGCCGTGCCGAATGACCCGGAGCGGGCAGTCTTCCAGGTTCCCGCGCTCATGAGGGCGATGGTCGAGAAAAAGTGGCTGGGAGAGAAAACCGGCGCCGGTTTCTACAAGCGCGACGGCAAGGAGATCCTGACCCTCGACTGGAAGAAGCTCGAGCACCGCGAGCGCCAGAAGGCCCGCTTCGCCTCGGTCGACGCCGCCCAGAACGTCGCCGACATCGGCGCCCGAATCAACCAGGTCATGGCGGGACCAAGAGAAGACAAGGCCGGACAGTTTCTGTGGCGCGTCCTCTCCGCGACGAGCCTCTACGCGGCCGCGCGCGTGCCCGAGATCTCCGACGACGTCGCCTCGATCGACCGCGCGATGGAATGGGGCTACGGCTGGGGCCTCGGGCCTTTCCGCCTGCTCGACGCCCTCGGCGTCGAGGCCGTGGTGTCGCGCGCGAAGGCTGAGGGTCGAGCGATCCCGCCGCTAATCGAGGCGCTCCTGGCCTCAGACCGGAAGCGCTTCTACGAAGAAGATGCCGGCCACGCCACCATGTTCGGCGCCAAGGGCATCGCACCGCTGCCCGAGCGTCCCGGTGTCATCGACGTCTCTGCCCTCAAGACCAAGGGCGGCGTGCGCAAGAAGAACCCCGGCGCGAGCCTGGTGGACCTGGGCGACGGCTGCGCTCTCGTCGAGTTCCACTCCAAAATGAACGCGCTCGGCAACGACACGTTCTCGATGCTGCTCTCGGCGACCAAGGGAGCCAAGACCAACTTCGACGCGGTCGTCGTCGGCAACCAGGGCGAGCAGTTCACCGTCGGCGCGAACCTGATGCTGGCGCTCTTGGCCGCCCAGGAAGAAGAGTGGGACGAGATCGACCTCTCGATCCGCCAATTCCAGAACGCCAACATGGCGCTCAAGTACTGCGACGTCCCGGTCGTCGCGGCGCCGTTCGGTCTCGCGCTTGGCGGCGGCTGTGAGATCTCGCTCCAC
>CAZVOI010000093.1:0-2049 GCA_964628275.1 uncultured Acidobacteriota bacterium
TGCCCCAGAACGACCTGCGGTGCGAGGACTGGCGCAGCCGCGAGCGCTCGTGGGACTACGCCGCGGTGGCGCTCCGCTTCTTCGCGGACGAACGCATCCCGGTCGACGAGATGGAGCCGGCGGACGCGCTCGTCGGCAACCTGGCCGAGGACGACAGCCGCTACGCCTTCGCGAAGCGCGGCGAGCTCTACCTCGTCTACCTGCCGAGAGGCGGCACGGCCGAGCTCGACCTCTCGGGGGCGACCGGTCCGTTCACCGTCTACTGGCTCGACCCGCGGAAGCCCGGCCCGCTGCAGGCCGGCTCCGTGAAGGAGGTCCCGGGCGGCGGGATGGCCGGCATCGGGACGCCGCCCGCCGACCCCACCGACGACTGGCTCGCCGTTGTCCGGAAGCGACCGTGACGACGTCTCCCCGGCGATCCGGTAGGACCTCCATCCTCTGGTGCGGGTGGATGGTGCTGGCGGCGGCGATGCCGGCGCTCGGGGCGGCGGGGCTCGACGGCGCCGCGGTGGAGCACGCGCGCGACGGCGGACCGGTGGAGTTCGGCGCGGCCGAGCTCGAGACGGCCCTGCGCGGACGGGCCGGGGGGACGCGCGTCGTGCTGACGGTGGCCGGGACTGGCGCGCCAGAGGGCTTTCGGGTGCGCGTGAGCAGTGGCGGAGCCGGGCGCGAAATCCGGATCGAGGGTGCGGATGCGGCCGGGGCAATGTATGGCGCGATGGAGGTGGCGGAGACGATCCGGCTGGGCGGACCGGCGGCCGTGCAGGACCTGGAGCGGGCGCCGCACCTGCGGGTGCGTGGCATGAAACTCAATGCGCCCCTCGACGCCCGAACGCCAAGCTACTCGGATGCATCGGACGCGGCGCAGAAGAACATCGCGACGATGTGGGACCTGACGTTCTGGCGCGAGCTGATCGACCGGCTGGCGCGGGAGCGGTTCAATCTCATCACGCTGTGGAGCCTGCATCCGTTTCCTTCGCTCGTGCGTGTGCCGGAATACCCGGACGTGGCATTGGCGGATGTGCGGCGGTCGACCACGGCGTGGGCGGAGCACTACCCGCTGCAGGCCATCGGGCTCGACACGCCGGATATCCTGGGGCGCACCGAGACGCTCGTCCGCATGACGATCGAGGACAAGGTGGCATTCTGGCGCGAAGTGCTGCGGCACGGTCGCGCGCGCAACGTGCGGTTCGCGTTCGTGACGTGGAACGTCTTCACCAACGGCATCGACCCCGCACGTGGACTCCCGCCGGACTGGAAAGACGCGGCGACGGCCGACTATTTCCGCCGCAGTGTGGCGGCGCTGCTGCGGACGTATCCGGACCTGGCCGGCGTGGGCGTCACGGCGGGGGAGAACATGGTGGGGGCGACGGCACCCGAAAAGGAAGCGTGGCTGGCGCGCAGCTACGGGCAGGGCGTCCTGGATGTGCTGGCGGACGAGCCCGAGCGGCGCGTGCTCTTCGTGCACCGGCAACACGAGGCGGGAGCGGCGGAGATCGCTCGGCACTTCGGCGAGCTACTCGGGCACCCGCGGGTGGATTTCGTCTACAGCTTCAAGTACGCGGAGGCCCACGCGCTGGCGGTGACGCGGCCGAAGTTCCACGAGAAGTTCCTGCCGGACCTCGGCGCGCGGGAGACCATCTGGACCCTGCGAAACGACGACGTCTATCACTTCCGTTGGCACGCGCCGGACTTCGTGCGCGACTTCATCCGGGGTCTGCCGGAGGGGCCGACGCGGGGCTACTACTACGGCTCAGACGGGTTCGTGTGGGGGCGGGACTTCCTCGACGCCAACCGCCCCGAGGCTGCACCGCGTCCGCTCGAGCTGGAGAAACACGCCTGGCACTGGCGGCTCTGGGGCCGGCTGGGCTACGAGCCGGAACTCGACAACACGCGCCTGATCGCGCTGCTGCAGGAGCGTTTCCCCGCGGCCGATGCGCGCACGCTCTTCGCGGCGTGGCAGGACGCGTCGCTCGTGCCGCCGACGGTGACGGCGTTCCACTGGGGCCCGCTGGACTTCCACTGGTATGTGGAGGCGTGCCAGGGCCG
>CAZVOI010000094.1:0-4526 GCA_964628275.1 uncultured Acidobacteriota bacterium
AGAACCCCGGCCTCGACGACCGGCACTGGGTTCACGCGCCGCTTGACCATCAGGGCCGCCAGCGCCTCGACCTCCTCGTCGGGACCGATCGTCACGACCTCCTCGGTCATCACGTCCCGCGCGTGCGTTCCCAGCATGTGCTGGAGGCGCTTCTTGTAATGCCCCGGCGTCTCGAGCGGGATCCGGCCGTCGAGGATCTGGAAGAACGCCGGCGGCTCCAGGCGCGTGTTGCGGACGATCAGGTCGAGGTCGGTCACCATGCCGACGACGCGCCGCTCCTCGTCGACCACCGGGATTCCGCTGATCGCCTTGTCGTGCATCAGCAGGGCGATCCGGCTCACCGGCGCGTCCGGCGATACGCAGACCACCTCGGACGTCATCAGGTCGCGCACTCGCGTGGCCGGCGTCCCGCCCTGGGGCTCGCTCGACGACCGCTCCGTGCTCATGTTTCGCCTCCTTCAACCGATGTGACGTTCAAGCCGCTCCAATCTTTCCACGAACCGGTTCAGCCACGATAGGCGCCGCGATACTGCATCTTCTTGGAGGTGACCTCCGCCGCGAGAGCGGTGGCTTCACGCAACCCCGTCCGCTGCATTCCGACCAGGAACGCCGAGGTGCAGGTGTCGCCGCGTCCGGTGCGTCCCTCGACCGTGAATCCCGTGAAGGGGCTCTCGTAGAACTCGCGCCCGTCGTAGACACACACGCCGCCTCGGTGGGTGAGCACCAGAATCCCGGCCCGAGGTCGTGGACTGCCTTCGCGGCAGGCCGGACATCCTCGAGTCCTGTCAGGATCAGGGCTTCCCGGGTATCGACCTTGAAGACATCCAACAAGGGGAGCACGTCGCGCTTCTCGGCCAGGTCCCGATAGAACATGGCGCCATCAGCATCGGCGTGCCGAAGGAACCCCTGGGCATCAGCTCCGAGGACCGTTGCAGAGCGCTTCAGTTGTGGAAGCAGGCCGAAGGGGAGCTCCCCGAGCCAGAGTGGATTCAGGTGCACCACGTCGGCTCGAAGCGAGGCGATGTCCGTCGAAGCGAACGGATCGGCCCGCGCGATCAGAAAGCTGCGGCGGTCATCCGGGTTCTCCGTCGGATACTCGTTGCGTATCGAAGTGCTGGACCGGCTCGGCAAGAAGGTCGCATCGACGCCCGCGTCGCGGAAGCTGGTGAAGTGCTCGCGGTCGGCCTCGGCGCACTTGGTCAGCACCGACACCTCGGCGCCGAGCCGCTTGGCGGTCACCGCGCCGTGGACGACGCCGCCGCCATGGAAGGTCTCGAGCTCGCCCCGTATCAGGTTCTTGTCGACGCACACATGGCCGACGAAGGTGATCTTCACGCCGGCTCACCCTCCGCCTTCGACTTACTGAGGTGGGAGAAGATCCAAAGCGATGCCGTGAACAGCGTCGACAGCACCAACGCGCCGATCCACACCGCGAACACCAGCCGGAAGGAGTAGGTCGTCACGCCGTCGACCACGGTCTTGGAGGCGTCGAGAAGATATCCGCTCAGGGTGTCCTGCACGGCTGCCGCCAAGTAGGTCAGCAAACCAACGAGCCCCATCGCCGCGCCCGCGGCCTTGCGTGAGACCAGGTCGATCGCCATCAACCCGCCCAGGTAGACCAGGAGCCCTCCCAACGCGAAGCCGAACACCGCGAGCGCCATGGCGTCGAGCCAGCGGTGGCCGGGCGGGATCATGTACAGGGCGAGCAGCGAGCCGATCTCCAGGATGCCGTAGATCAGCGCGGGCGCGTTTCGCTTGGCCTTGAAGAACTTGTCCGAGACGTACCCCGAAGTCACCGAGCCGGCGATCTCCGCCAGCGGGTAGATGGCGAGCAGCGAGCCCGCGGCGGCCCCCGAGTAGTCCTTGGCCATCGACAGGTACAGCGGCCCCCAGTTGCTCATCCCGTAGCGCGCGACGCTCAGGAAGCTGTTGGCGCACGCCAGCATCCAGACGCCCGGGTGCTTGATCACCTGCATCTGGAATGTGCCGATCGACTCGCCGGCCTCGGGCTCCGGCTCGTTCTTGTACTCGCTGATCGACGGGAGCCCGAAGGTCTGCGGCCGATCGGCGATCGTGCGGTAGAGCACCAGCGCGGCGATCAGGCAAACCAGCCCGGGTCCCAGAAAGCCCCAGCGCCAGCCCCAGACGGAGACGAGATAGGCCGTTCCCGCGAACGTGATGCCTTCGCCGATGCTGTGGCTCGCGCTCCAGATGCCGTAGCGGGTGCCGCGCTCCTTGCGTCCGAACCAGTGCGAGAGCGCCACCACACTCGGAGCCGACCCGATCGACTGGAACCAGCCATTGCATGCCCAGAGCGCCAGGAAGACCACGAACAGCGAGTTGAAACCGAGCGCGATGTTCACGAGCGCCGACAGCAACAGCGCCGTAGACATGAAGCGCGCGATGTTGCAGCGGTCGGCGAGGAAGCCGTTGATCAGCTTGCCGAACGAATACACGAACAAGAGCGCCGATCCCACCAGCCCCATCTGCATCGGCGTCAGGATCCCGGCTTCGAGCAGCGGCTTCTTGACCACGGAGAAGTTGATTCGGGTCGTATAGAAGAGCCCGTAGCCGAGGGTCACGGAGATGAACACCGAGAGGCGTTTCCGGGCGTAGAGGCGATCGATGACCGATGGACCGCCCAGGACGCGGGGCTTGTCGGGCCCGGTCAGGAAGAACCTCGTGATCGATCGAAGCATCCGTGTGCTCACCTCGGCGGTATCCTGCGACGCCGCTTCCCGAAGCTACTCCAAAACGAGAGCCGTGTGTCTCCGCGCCCGGCATTTGCGCGGCGCGCGGCAAACTGGCACGCTCTCGGGCTTGCGCAACAATCTTCAGCGTCGCGCGTTCCTCGGCGCCGCCGCAGCCGGGCTCGGTTTCGGCTGCCGCTCGAAGGCCACGGCCGGCCAGACCGTGCTGCGGCTGTCGCATTCGATGGCCGCCGGCGCCACGTCGCTCGACACGATGGCGCAGAAGTTCCGCGAGATCGTGGAACGGAAGGCCGCTGGCGCCGTCAAGATCGAGGTCTTCCCGAACGGGACGCTGGGGCAGGAGCGCGAGATCATCCAGCAGATCCAGGCGGGCCTCGTGGACCTGATGGTGTCGGGCACGGCGATCTGGGGCAGCGTCGCGCCCAAGATCCAGGTGCTCGACTTTCCGTTCCTGTGGCGCGACTACGATCACGTGCACGCGACGCTGCGCGGTCCGGTTGGCATCGAGGCCGCCGACTACCTCGAGAGGACGGCGCAGATCCGGCCGCTCGCGTGGTGCGACTCCTTCGGCTTCCGCCACGTGGTCACGCGCTCCAAGGACGTCAGCCAGCCCGCGCAACTGGCCGGACTGAAGCTGCGCACGATCCAGTCGCCGATCTACCTGCGCGCGGTCGAGCTGATGGGTGCCAGCCCGACGCCGATGGCGTTCGGCGAGATCTACACCTCGCTCCAGACCGGCGTGATCGACGGCTTCGAGCACGACGCCAGCACCACGCTGCAGATGCGCTTCTTCGAGGTCGCGCGCTTCATGGCGCGCACCCGCCACATCGCCGGCGTGCTCGGGCTCTTCGTCTCGACAGCGACGCTGGCTCGCCTGCCGGCGAACGCGCGGCGCGCGCTTCAGGAGTCGGCGGAGGAAGCCGCAGAGACGCAGCGCGCGATGGGGCCCGTCGAGGACGAACGCGCGACCGAGAAGCTCAGGTCGCTGGGCATGACGATTCGCGAGCTCGACCGCGGCGCCTTCCTGGCAGGTGCGCAGAAGCTGTGGGAGGTCCAGGGCAAGGATCTCGACGCGTCGTCGTGGCTCGCGGCGATCCGCGCCTGATATAGGATCTCCGCGTTGTCCTCGGCACTCGACCTCGCCGCAACTTCATCGAGCCAAGACCCGCCGAGCCCGGAAGCGACTGCCCGAACCGCTGCGTCGCTGGCGAGCAGCGTCGCGATGGCGTTGCTGCTGCTGGTGATCGCCGAGCGCGCCTGGGTCACCGAAGACGCCTACATCAGCTTTCGGAGCGTCGACAACTTCGTGAACGGCTACGGGCTGCGCTGGAACGTGGACGAGCGCGTCCAGGCCTTCACCCATCCGCTCTGGGTCCTCGTCCACATCCCGTTCTACTGGCTGACGCGCGAGGCCTTCTTCACGACGATCGCGATCTCCCTGGTCCTGACGCTGGCGGCGTTTCGGATCGGTCTGGGCGCGCCCGGCCACCCTCTGCCCGTGCTCGTCCTGCTGGTGCCGCTCGTTTCCTCCAAGGCCTTCACCGAGTTCGCGACCTCCGGGCTCGAAACGCCGCTGACGCTGCTGTTCCTGGCGCTATTCACGGCGGCCTTTCTGGACCAGGGCCGGCCGGCGTCGCTCGCCCACCTCGCCCTGATTGCCGCGCTCGGAGCCACGAACCGGCTCGACTGCATCCTCTTCTATATGCCGGCGCTCGGCTTCGCGGCGTGGCGCGAGCCTGGACCGCGCCGGCTACGACAACTGGCCTTGGGACTGCTGCCGCTCGTCGCGTGGGAGGCGTTCAGCCTCTTCTACTA
>CAZVOI010000095.1:0-1510 GCA_964628275.1 uncultured Acidobacteriota bacterium
CGCGCTACTCGCGGCCGGAGATGGCGAGGCTTTGGTCCGAGGAGAACAAGTTCGCGACCTGGCTCAAGGTCGAGATCGCCACCACGGAAGCGCTCGCCGACCGGGGCGTGGTTCCCAAAGAAGCGTTGCGCGCGATCCAGGACAAGGCGCGCTTCGACGTCGCGCGGATCGAGGCGATCGAGAAGGACGTCCAGCACGACGTGATCGCGTTCGTCTCGAACGTGGCCGAGAACGTCGGGCCCGAAGGCCGCTGGGTCCACTACGGCCTCACCTCGTCGGACGTGGTCGACACTGCTCTCGCGATGCTGATCCGCGACGCGCTCGCGTTGATCGCGCAGGACCTGGTCGCGCTGGCGGAGGTCGTCAAGGCGCGCGCCTTCGAGCACAAGGACACGCCGATGATCGGGCGCACCCACGGCGTGCATGCCGAGCCGATGACGTTCGGCCTGAAGCTCGCGCTCTGGTACGCCGAGTTACAGCGCAACCGTGAACGGCTGACGGCCGCGGCTGCGCAGATCTCGGTAGGCAAATTGTCGGGCGCCGTCGGCACGTTCTCGCATCTCGGGCCCGACGTGGAGGAGGACGTCTGCGCGCGGCTCGCGCTCACGCCGGCGCCGATCGCCTCGCAGGTGCTGCAGCGCGACCGCCACGCCCAGGTGATGACGACCTTGGCGATCCTGGCGGCCACGCTCGAGAAGATGGCGACCGAGATCCGCGCGCTCCAGAAGACCGAGGTCCGCGAGGTCGAAGAGCCGTTCGGCTCGAAGCAGAAGGGCTCGTCGGCGATGCCCCACAAGCGGAACCCCGTGGGCTGCGAGCAGGTGACCGGGCTGGCGCGGCTGGTGCGCACGAATGCGCTCGCCGCGCTCGAGAACGTGGCGCTCTGGCACGAGCGCGACATCTCGCATTCTTCGGTGGAGCGCGTGATCGTGCCGGACAGCTTCCTGGCGCTCGACCACATGCTGCGGCGGATGACCGACATCGTGCGCGGCCTGGTCGTGAACACCGAGCGGATGCGGCGTAATCTCGACTCTTCCAAGGGGCTCGTCTTCTCCGGACAACTGCTGCTCGAGCTGACCGCGCGCGGGATGCGCCGCGAGGACGCCTACCGGATCGTTCAGGGCCACGCGATGGAGGCCTGGCGCAGCGAGGGCGACTTCAAGCGGCGCGTCTTGGAAGATCCCGAAGTGCGCGCGGCGCTCAGCGCGGCCGAGATCGAAGCGGTGTTTCGGCTCGACCGCTACCTGACCCATGTCGACGCGCTGTTCGCGCGAGTTTTCGAAGGCAAACCGGCTGCGATGACCACGGGGGTGAAAGGCTGATGATCAAGGCGCGCGTGTACGTGACGCTCAAGAAGTCCGTCTTCGACCCGCAGGGCAAGACGATCCACGACGCGCTCCACTCGATGGGCTACGCCCAGTTCCAGGACGTCCGCCAGGGCAAGTTCTTCGAGGTGGAGCTGGACGCGGCTTCGGCCGAGGAGGCGCGCGCCGCGGTCGAGGAGGTCTCG
>CAZVOI010000096.1:0-3779 GCA_964628275.1 uncultured Acidobacteriota bacterium
CACCTGCGGCCTTCTGAGGATCCCGTCCGCGAGCAGCGTCGTGAGCTTCCGTTCGAGCTCCATGGTCGTGTGCTGCGACGCTTTGATCTTCCCGAGGATCGGGAAGTTCACCATGCCTTCGGTATCGACCGAGAAGCTGCCGGTCATCTCGGCCTGCCCGATCACGATGACCTTCAGCACGTCGCCGGCGCCGATCTCGTAGTCCCCCGGCCGCGCGCCCTGAGCGAAGCCAGCCACCGCGACGCCCAGCAGCACCCACGCCCCGACGAACCAGCGTGCCGCCGCGCCCCGCATTCCGCCATTGTGGCGACGCCCCAGCGGCCGGTCAATCCGGTCGCGCTACCGCTTCATGCTGTCCCCGCCGAATCCCAGGATGAACGCCTCGACACGTCCCAGCAGTTCATCCGGGTCCTTGTTCCACGAGGAGGGTCCCAGCCGGGCCATCCTTCCTTGCGCGGCTGAAGGATGCCGCTCATCACGAACGCGTGCCACGAAATCGTCGACTGCCTGGCGTTCCGCGTCGTCCACCAGCTGCCGGAGATCGTGACCCAGGAGATAGGCGCTGACGTGCTCATACGGAACTCGGGCGTCAAGCACCTCTGGGGTGAAACGACGGTCAGCGTCCGGTGGCACGTGGCTCTCGAGGATCTGGGCCAGGTCGTGGAGGTCGCGCTCGCGCTCCCCGGGCCGATCCAGGTACGAGATCATCTTCAGGACTGCGATGACTGCTACGGGCGCTACGGGAATCGAGAGCCCCGGCTCGACTTCGAACGTCGTGCCTGTCCCCAGCGCGAGCCGGATTCCGGTGAGGTTCATCCGCACTCCGGTGCCGGGCCAGATGATCTCGCCCGCAGCAAGCAACGATGGGCCGGCGGGCAAGACGTCGACCTTGATGCCGGCCGGCGACAGCCACTCGTGCTCTTTCTTTGGGTTTCCTTTCCATCCCGCGAGGCGCGGGAGGCCAGCTGCGAGCTCGTCGAGCGACACGGACACAGAGATGTCGAGATCGTCCGTTCGGCGCCGAAGGTCGATCTGACAGGCCAGGGCGCTCGCCCCGATCAGGCAGAACCTGGTATCTCTCCAGAGCTCGGCGAGCTGCCGAAGGGCCTGACACTGGCCCGTCGTGAAGGCGCTCACTCGATCTGGCCGAGGTATCGGCTGCGGATCTCCGCGGCTGCCTCTCGCGCCCGCTCGTCGCCCTCGACGAGAAGCTCGGTGTAGACGAGCAACGGATGTGCGACGTGCGGAGCCGGTCCTTCAAGACCCAACGGACCCGGTACGCCCAACACGACAATTGGGCCGTCCTTCGCCGGCAGGAGGTTGAGTTGCCGCTGCAAGGCAGGCTGGTTCGCCACGTGCAGGGTCGTCAGTTCGCTTCGATAGTGCTGGGTGAGGCGGTAGCCGGCGGTCGCGCCGCCCCAGGCCCAACTCTGATGATCGCCTAGCGTGGCCTCGACGTGCTTCTCGAAGGCGAGAGGTTCTCTGGCAGCGGCACGGTATCGCCCGACGAGGAGTCGCGGTCTTAGCTTGTCCGCGTATCCGGCTACCCACCGATCCAGGAGGGCGCTGGGACGGGCCAGCCGCCTGCCTGCCTTGTCCCGGAGGATGAGCCCTTCGTCTGTCAGTCGCTGCAACAGGTCGGCGGCGGCCGTTTTTCGCACGCCCGCCGCTTCAGCCAAGGACCGGACCGGAGCGGTGACGAGCTCGGGGCGGGCGAGAAGGGCGAAGAGAACCTGGTAGCTCTTTGCGCCCAGGCCTCGGCCGTGTCGAGACGGCACCGGTGGCCTTCGACCCTCGACGTGGGCGAAGTAGTCCTGGCCAACGGCGATGTGGCAGTTGCCGGCTTGATCGACGAAGCCGATGTCCTGGGACGCGAGAAGGTGCCCGACTGGCGCAGATACGTAGGGCGCGAAGGCCACCCAGGGCCGGCCGGGGTTGCGCAAGGCACGGGCGACAAGGCTCTGCGCGGCGCTCCTGCTGAGGGGCATGCCCATGGCCTGGACCGCGAGGTCATGGCGTCCCTTGGGTGTGCGAAGCGAAATGCGGGCATCCTCCTCCCGATCGGGATGCCGGCCCGAGAGCCGCACTTCGACATTCCTGACGAAAGCGAGTCCCCTGAGACGCTCGAGGTACGGGTCGAGATCCGGAGTCGAACGAGCCTTCACGTCCGGAATACTAGCACGTCCGCAAAAAGCGGACAACGAGTTATATCGGACAAGCCTAGCCTACCGGAACGTCGGCTTGATCGCCGTCCGAGATGAGCCAGGGGGATCGCGGCCGTGTCCCGTCAGAGGCGTCGAGATCGGGGTTTGGGTGCTGGGACATCGAGGAGTTGGGCTCACGCGGCCGCCACCACCTCACCGCCGGCGCGCGCTACTCCGTGAGCCTCGGGTGGGGCCGCGAAGGTCCACGTGAAGGACCCCTGGGCTGGACCCGGTGGCCAGCTCACCGAGCCCCTCCAGATCGGTGTAGATATGTAACTACATCTCTGGCGCGTTCCGTGGTAACGTACCTACGTCAAGCAGCTCCTTGCGGGGGTGGACTATGCCGATCACGACCCTGTCCAGCCGCCAGTTCAACCAAGACGCCAGCAAAGCCAAGAAGGCCGCCGAAGCCGGGCCCGTGATCATCACGGACCGCGGCCGGCCGGCGCACGTGCTGCTGACGTTCGATGAGTACCGGAGGATCACGGGCGGGCGCACCAAGATCGCGGACTTACTGGCGATGCCCGGTATCGAGGACGTCGAGATCGACATCCCGCGCTCGTCCGACCTCGCGCAGCCGGCGGACCTTCCCTGATGTTCCTGCTCGACACCAACGTCGTGTCCGAGCTACGGAAGATCCGCTCGGGCAAGGCGGACCCTCACGTCGCCGCCTGGGCTGACAGCGTGGATGCCGCCGATCTATACCTGTCGGTGATTGGCCTCCAGGAGCTGGAGATCGGCGTCTTGCTGGCCGAACGCCGTGATCCGGCGCAGGGAGCCGTGCTTCGAGCTTGGCTGAACGGCCACGTCCTGCCGGCATTCGCTGGCCGCATCCTGGTCGTCGATGCCGTCGTCGCCCAGCGGAGCGCACGACTCCACGTGCCGGATCCCCGCCCCTTGCGCGACGGGCTCATCGCGGCGACCGCACTCGTGCACGGCATGACGGTCGTCACGCGCAACGTGACCGACTTCGCGCCCACCGGCGTTCCGACCCTCGATCCCTGGGCCGCTCCGTGAGAAGCACGGCCCTCAGCCCGGGCGACTCGCGCGCGTGCGACGGCATCGCGTCGTCATTCCTGTCCGCGAACCCGAGCGGGCGCCCCGGCCCTTGCCTTGCGGGATGATCGCCTGGGGCCTCGCCGGTGGCGGAACTTTATCGGTCTTCGCGCGAATGCCACAGCCGCAGCACGTAGATGATGGATTCTCGAATCTCGTAGCGCATCTCGTAATGTCCCACGAGAATCCGGCGTACCTCGCGTGGCTCGAACTCCTCCAGCTTTTCACCAATTCGCGGATTCAGCTCGGCCGCGGCCGCGTCGAGCTTCAGGGCGTACTCGCTAATCCGTTGGAAGTCGAGGTCCGCGCCCCGCCGCTTGAGGATGGCCGATCACCGCGGCGACGGCGGAGTTGAGGGTACCGACTGGAACAGGCGAAGATCCCACCACACCGGCTGGTGAAGACCATGGGTGATCCGGTGGAATTCGGAGTGTTCCGGGTTGATGAGGATGTTGTTTTCGATGCGCGCCACGACACTCGGGACGATGAGAAGCAGCGAGCGCTTCGACCTCTGCCAGG
>CAZVOI010000097.1:0-13660 GCA_964628275.1 uncultured Acidobacteriota bacterium
AACAACCGGCTCAACGAAACGATGAAGCGGATGACCGTGGTGACGGCCGTCCTGGCATGCCTGACGGTGATCACTGGCATCTACGGCATGAACTTCGAGCACATGCCCGAGCTGAAATGGCGTTACGGGTACGTCTGGGCCATGCTGTTGATGGTGGCGTTGCCCAGCGCCCTGGTGCTGTGGATGCGGCGCCGCGGTTGGATCTAGATCGACGCGTGCCGCGCATCCAGAGACTTTCGGACGAGCTCGTCAGCCAGATCGCGGCTGGGGAGGTCGTGGAGCGGCCAGCCTCGCTGGTGAAGGAGCTGGTCGAGAACGCGCTCGACGCCGGCGCGCGCAACATCTCGGTCGAGGTCGAGGCCGGCGGCAAGGCGCTGGTGCGCGTCCGCGACGACGGCGTCGGGATGCCCCGCGAGGACGCGACGCTAGCCGTGGAGCGCCACGCCACCTCCAAGCTGCGCGCGCTGGCGGACCTCCAAGCGATCGCCACCAATGGTTTTCGTGGCGAGGCCTTGGCGGCGATCGGCAGCGTCTGCGAGCTGCGCCTGATCACGCGTGAAGCCGAGAGCGGCGTCGGCACCGAGGTCGAGGTCCGCCACGGCCGCGTGCTCGAGGTCAAGGAAGCCGGCCATCCCCGTGGCACCTCGGTCGAGATCCGCGACCTCTTCGGCGCCATCCCGGCGCGCAAGAAATTCCTGCGCTCGGATGCGACCGAGCTGGGTCATCTGGCCGAGGCGCTCACACTCCTGGCGCTAGCGCATCCCGACGTAGGCTTCACGCTCAGCACCCGCGGCCGTAAGCTGATCGAAACACCGGCTGTCGCCGAGCGCGGCGCTCGCATCTATCAGCTCTTCGGGGCGGAAGCCCTTCGAGATCTTCAAGCAGTCGCCGGCGGCGCCGACTGGGCGCGCGTGAGCGGGTTCGTGCCGCGGGCGAGGGCCGGCAGGCGGCTGTCGTTGCGGCTCTTCGTCAACGGCCGTCCGGTGCGCGACCGCGGCATCGCCAAGGCGGTAACGGAGGGCTATCGCCGTTCAGGGCAGGGCGATCCGCGCGGCGACGCGTTCCTGTTCGTCGAAGCGCCGCTGCATCTGGTGGACGTGAACGTGCACCCGGCAAAGAGCGAGGTTCGGTTCGCCGACGCGCGCGTGATCTGGGAAGCGGTGACGCGGGCAGTCAGCGCTTCGTTGTCGGCGGGCGGTCGGGCGGAGGTCAAGCGGGAGCCGCCGCAGCGAGCCGCCGAGCCGCGGCCCGAAGCTGATTGGAACCGCGTGCTCCCGGACGTGACCGATCGGAGCTCCGCCGGCTCGTCGCCCCTCGTCGAGGACGCGGGTCCGGTCGTGCTCGGGCAGCATCGCAACACCTACCTCGTGGCGACGGACGGAGAAGAGCTGCTGCTGGTGGACCAGCACACGGCTCACGAACGCGTGCGCTTCGAGCGCTTGCAGTCGAGCCTGGCCGCGCGCAGCGTGGACTCCCAGAGGCTGCTGGTTCCCGTCGTGTACGAGATCGCGCCACGCATCCGACCGCTGATCGAAGAGCACGCCGACGCGCTCTCGGCCCTCGGCTTCGACGTCGAAGCTTTCGGAGGCGGGTCGATACACATTGCTTCGGTTCCGGCCCTGCTGGGGACTCGCGATCCAGGAGCCGCCCTCGAAGCGTTGCTGCGCGAGCTGGTCGAAAGGGAGGCCGCCGACTGGGCCGTGTCGAGCGCGCGCGACCGGCTCGCCGCGACGCTCGCCTGCCATTCCTCGGTGAAGGCGGGAGAAGGGCTGTCGCGCGAGCGGATGAGCGCCATCGTGGGCGATCTGATGAAGACCGAGCATCCGCTGCAGTGCCCGCACGGACGGCCGACGCTGGCGCGGATTCCGCGCGGGGACGTCACGCGCTGGTTCGGCCGCACGGGATGGCGGCGCCAGTGAGACCGGGGCTCAGGCCGCGCCCGGAGTCGAAGCGCGGCGCGTGGTTCCGCTATGGCCTCGGGAGACTCCTGCAGGTGACCGGCCTGATGGTCACGCTCGTTTCGGCGACGGCGTTCTTCGGGACGCCTAGTACGATCGCGATGCTACGGATGATGCTGGTGGGCGTGTGCTTCTTCATCCCGGGCTGGCTGCTCGCGCGGAACGACCCGCGCGGAGGTCAGTCCTCGTGAGCGCGTGTCTTCTCGCGGTAGGCGGCATGCAGTCGCGCGGTGATCGGCCCCTGGCGTCCGCCGCCGATCGGCCGCTCGCCCACGCGGGCGATTGCCATGATTTCCTTGAGCGTCGAGGTGATGAAGGCCTCGTCCGCACCGAGCAGGTCCTCGGCACGCAGCGGATCCTGTCGCATCGGAACATTCATGTTCGCGGCGAGCTCGAGCACCAGCTCGCGGGTGATGCCGGGCAGGATCCCGGCATCGAGCGGCGGGGTGCGCAGCGTGCCGTCCTTCACGATGAACACGTTCGACCCTGCGCCCTCGGCAATCTGCTCGCGCTCGTTCAGCAGGATTGCCTCGAAGGCGCCCGTGCGCTGGGCCTCGAGCGTGGCGAGGACGTTGTTCAGCAGGTTCGAGGCCTTGATCGCCGGGTCCACCGCGCGCGGCGAGTTGCGGCGCACCGACACCAGCGAAACCGGGATGCCTTCGCTGAAGTGCGTCTCGACGAACGGTTCGAGCGGCTTCACCAGCACCACCACGGTTGGCCCCAGCACGCGATCGAAGCGGTAGCTGAGGTCGCCCACGCCGCGACTCACGATCACGCGAATGTAGGAGTCCGGGTTCTGCGCCCGGTCCAGCACCGCGGCCACGCGACTACGCAACTCCTGATCCGAGAGAGGGAGCGTGAAGGCGAGGCGGCTCGTCGAGCGGCGCAGTCGTGCCAGGTGCCGGCCGAGCACGAACGGCCGGCCCGCGTACGTGCGCAGCGTCTCGTAGACGCTGTCGCCGAAGGCGAAGCCGTTGTCGAACGCGGAGACCTTGGCGTCTTCTTGAGGAACCACGCGACCATCGATGGAGGCCCAGATACCCATGGCATTCGGCGGCAGACACTAGCATGAGCTCGCTCCAAGCGGTCGTGCTCGGCATCGTTCAGGGCCTCGGCGAGTTCCTGCCGATCAGCAGTTCGGCGCACCTGATCGTGGTGCCATGGCTCTTGAGCTGGCCCGAGCATTCGCTGGCCTTCGACGTGGCGCTCCATCTCGGCACCCTGGGCGCGGTGCTGGCGGCGTTTGCCGGCGACTGGGTCCGCCTGCTGGGCTCCGGACTCCGATGCCTGCTTCGCGGTGCGCCATTTGCGGAGCCGGACGCCCGGCTCTTGTGGTCGA
Source organism: uncultured Acidobacteriota bacterium (assembly GCA_964628275.1). Taxonomy (GTDB): domain Bacteria; phylum Acidobacteriota; class Vicinamibacteria; order Fen-336; family Fen-336; genus CAZVOI01. The sequence continues at coordinate 3,298 of CAZVOI010000097.1, forward strand.
TCGCGCTCGCGAGCGTGCCGGGCGCATTCGCGGGCCTGCTGCTCGACCAGTGGGCGGAGACGACGTTCCGGTCGCCGCTGCTGGTCGCCGCCACCATGGCGGCGATGGGCGCCGTGCTATGGCGAGCGGATCGGCGCGCGGACGATGAAACAGGCGGCCCGGTAACGGTCGGGCACGCGTTCATCATCGGCGCCGCGCAGGCGCTCGCCATCCTTCCCGGCGTGTCGCGTTCGGGCGTTACGATCAGCACGGCGCTGTTCCTGGGCTGCCGTCGCGAAGCAGCGGCACGCTTCAGCTTCTTGCTGGCCACACCGATCACGGCGGGAGCCGCCCTGCTCAAGGTGCCGAAACTCCTGAGTTCAGGCGCGACCGAGGGCGTGATTCTGGGCGTTGCGACCGCGGCCGTCTTCGGCTTTCTGAGCATCAAGCTGCTGCTCAGGTATGTTCGAACTCGAAATTATCGGCCCTTCGTGCTGTATCGCTTCGCTTTCGCGACGCTGATCGTGGTCGTCTTCTTGGTGCGTTCCGCGGCCCCGCGATAGATTTATCAGATGGTCCCGGTTCTGACGGCCGAAGAGATGCGCGGCGCCGACCGGCGCGCCATCGAGGAGATCGGGCTGCCGGGCGCGGTGCTGATGGAGAATGCTGGCGCAGCCGTCGAGGGCGCGGTGCGCCAGCGGCTTCAGGCCGGTTCCGCGCTGATCGTTCTCTGTGGCAAGGGCAACAACGGCGGCGACGGTTTCGTCTTGGCGCGGCGGCTTCTGGACCAGCGGCCGATAGTTCTGCTGCTCGGCCGCCGGGCAGAGCTCGGCGGCGACGCAGCGCTCCACGCACAGGCCTACGAGCGGTCGGGTGGCCGGATTCGAGAGGCGGCGAACGAGGCGGCCTTGGCCCAAGCGTGGAGCGCCGGCGCCGGCGATCTGATCGTGGACGCCATCCTTGGTACCGGCCTGCGCGAAGCTCCTCGTGGCGTAGCGGCCGCGGCGATCGCGCGTGTGCGAGAGGCCCGCAGCTTCGGCGCCCGCGTCGTCGCCGTGGATATCCCGTCCGGGATCCCCTCCGACGCCACGGTCCCGGCGTGGCCGTTCATTGAATCCGACGCCACAGTGACGTTCGCAGCGCCCAAATGGGCGCACGTGCTCCCGCCGTGGTGCGATGCGATGGGGACGCTGGAGATCGCGGACATCGGCATCCCGCGCTTCGCGCTGCTCGAGACCGGCACGCGCCTCGGCCTGCTGCAGGCCGCCGACGTCGCGTCGGCGTTCCCGGCGCGCGCCCCCGGCGCGCACAAGGGCGATCACGGTCATGTCCTGGTCATCGCCGGTTCGCTCGGCAAGACTGGCGCCGCTGTTCTCTCGGGTTGTGGCGCGCTCCGCGCCGGCGCAGGTCTCGTGACGATCGCAACGCCTGCGAGCGCTCTCGCGGCCGTCGCGTCCGGCCGAGCCGAGTTGATGACCGAGCCATTGCCGTCGGACCAGGACACACTCGGGCCCGAGTCGGTCGAGCGCGCGTTCGAACTCGCGAGCGCCCGTGACGCGGTGGTCCTCGGTCCCGGCCTTGGCCAGGGCGCAGCCGTGCGCCATTTCGTCGCGGGCTTTCTGGCGCGGTACCAGGGACCGCTGGTCGTAGACGCGGATGCGTTGAATGCGTTGGCCGCCGGCGAAGCGCTGACTGGATTCGCGCGCTCGGCAGCGACGGTTCTTACGCCGCATCCGGGTGAGATGGCTCGACTCCTGGGCACCTCGAGCGCCGAGATCCAAGCGCATCGCGTCGATGCCGCGCGCCGGCTCGCGGAGATCTCGAGAGCGATCGCCATCCTGAAGGGCCAGCGCACGCTGGTCGCCGAGTGGAACGCTTGGACTGCGGTCAATCCAACCGGCAACCCGGGCCTAGCCACCGCGGGATCGGGGGACGTTCTTTCGGGAATCGTCGGCGCGCTGCTGGCTCGGAAGCAGAGCGCTTGGCTCTCCGCTACGGCGGGCGTATTCGCCCACGGCCTCGCGGGCGACCAGGTGGCCGCCGAGCACGGTCAAGAGACGCTGATGGCGGGAGACGTGGCCGAGGGCCTGGGGCGTGCGATCCAGCTCCTCCAGGCCGGCGCATGACGCCGAGCGCTCACGCCTCGATCCTCGACACGACCACGGCGTCGGAACGAGAGACCGAGGATGTGGCGTCGAAGCTCGCGCGCTCGTTCGTGGGCGGCGAGGTCGTGCTGCTTCACGGCGAGCTGGGAGCGGGCAAGACCGCGTTCGTGCGCGGCCTGGCGCGGGGCGTCGGCGCCGACGCGGAGCAAGTCACGAGCCCGACGTTCGTGCTTCTGACGGAACATCCAGGGCGGCTGCGCTTGCATCACGCGGACCTGTATCGCCTCGCCGGCAACGGCGACGATCGCGAGCTGGGCCTCGACGAACTGCCGGGCGCAGAGGGCGTGCTGGCGATCGAATGGGCCGAGCGGCTGTCGTGGCGGCCGTGGAAGAAAGCAATCGAGGCGTTCCTCGATCACGCAGGCGACGACCGGCGCCGGCTTCGGATCACTCGGAGCGATGAGTGAAGAGAGGCACGGCCGGGTTGTTGCTGGCCCTTGGCGCGTGCCAGGGCACGCCTGCGCCATCCGTGGTGGCTCGAGCCACGCCCGCCTCTGGGACCGGCTGGAACGTCGTCCTGATCACGATCGACACGCTGCGGGCCGACCATCTGGGTGTCTACGGCTACCAGCGCAAGACCAGCCCCAACATCGACACGTTGGCGCTCGAGGGCACTACGTTTACGAACGCCTACACGTACTGGCCGAAGACGCGCGCCAGCTTCATCATGATGATGACCGGCCGCCGTCCCTCCCAGAACGGCTACAGCAAGACCCACGCGGTGCTACTGGACTTCAACGCGACGCTGGCGAGCGTCTTGAAGGGCGCCGGCTATGCCACCGCCGCGCTCGTCGACAATGCGAACGTCGCGGCGCAGCATGGCTACGCCAAGGGCTTCGACTCGTACCGCGAGACTTGGCAGGAACCTGCGCTGAAGACCGAGATGGACCGCACCCGCGCCATCAGCGACGGCGGGATCGCCTTTGCCAAGAGCGCGACCCAGCCGTACTTCTTGTGGCTTCACTACGTGAACCCGCACACGCCGTACACACCCGATGCGCCCTTCGACAAGATGTTCGTCGACGCTGCCGCGCGCGGCGGTTCGATCCTGCCCGTCAGCAGGGGCTACAAACAGGGCGTACACGAACAGCTCGCCGTGGCGGGAAAGAGCCTCGGGTACTACGTGGCGCAGTACGACGGCGAGATCGCAGCGGCGGACCGGGAGATCGGCCGCGTGATCGACGCCCTGCGTGAAGCCGGCCAGTTCCAGCGCACAGTAGTGATGGTCACGTCGGATCACGGCGAGAGCCTGGGCGAGCACGAATACTACTTCGACCACGGCGAGGATCTCTTCGACCCTTCGCTGCGGATACCGATGATCATGGCGCTGCCTGGCGGTCGGCGCGAGCAGAGGAGCGACGGCTTCGCGTCTACGCTCGACGTTCTGCCCACACTGCTCGACGCGGCGAAGGTCTCGTATCCGCCGGAGCTCGCGGGCCAGAGCCTCTTGGCGCACGCCGAAGGACGACCGGCGCCATCGCGTGAGCGTCTCTACGCGCAGAACGACCTCAATCTGCGCGCGACTTTCGACCGGCGCTACAAGCTGGTCGCGACGCCGATCGGCGATAACGATCAGTGGAGCCTCTACGACCGCACGTCCCAGCCGGGCGAGAACCGCAATCTGCGGCAGGAACGGTTGGACGAGTTTCGCATCCAGCGACGCGAGATCGATCTCTACTTCGAACGCATGGACAAGGAGTGGGTTGGGACGCGGCGCCTCGTGGAAGGGAAGCCGGGAGAAGGAAAGATGACGCCGGCCGCTTGCGAGCAACTGAAGGCGCTCGGATACGTGCAGAATTGCGGCTGAGATCCAACGCGCAACGGGAAAGAGGGAGAGGATGGCTCGATCATTCGCGGGTGCGGGCGTGGCGCTGGTGACGCCCTTCAAGAAGGACGAGACGCTCGACGAGGCCGCGCTGCGGAAGCTAGTGCGCCGCCAGATCGACGGCGAGATCGACGTGCTGGTGCCGTGCGGGACGACCGGCGAGAGCGTGACGCTGAACGCGGCCGAGCACGACCGCGTCATCGAGATCACGATCGAGGAAGCCAAGCGCGCTCGCCAGGTCCCAGTGCTGGCCGGTGCCGGCAGCAACGACACCAAGGTCGCGATCGAGAAGACGAAGCGCGCTTGCGCGCTGGGCGCCGACGGAATCCTGTCGGTGGGGCCGTACTACAACAAGCCGACGCCGGACGGCTTCGTGCGGCACTTCAGCGCGATCGCGGACGCAAGCACGGTGCCTGTCGTGGTCTACAACGTGCCGGGCCGCACCGGCAGCAACATCGACACCAAGACGCTGTTGCGGCTGGCCGCGCACCCGAACGTCACCGCCGTCAAGGAAGCCTCGGGAAGCATGGGCCAGATCATGGACATCCTGCGCGACCGGCCGGCGGGTTTCGAGGTGCTCTCCGGCGACGACGCGGTCACGCTCCCGATGATGGCCCTCGGCGGCGAAGGCATCATCTCGGTGTGCGCGAATCAGATTCCGAAGGAGATGCACGACCTCACCGCGGCCTGTGGACGCGGGGACTTCAAGGAAGCGAGGCGAATCCACAACCGGGTGCTGAAGCTGATGAACCTCAACTTCGTGGAGTCGAGCCCGGTCCCGGTGAAGGCGTCGCTGGCGATGCTGGGGCTCTGCGAAGAGGTGTTCCGATCGCCGCTGGCACCGCCCCTGGAGTCGACGCGGACACAGTTGCGCTCGGCCCTCGAAGAGCTCGGGCTCCTGGCTTGAGCTTTCGCGCGGAGCTGATCTCGCAGATCGAGGGCTTCTTCTCGCTGCCGGCGGAAGCCCTGGGCGACGAAGCGCGCGCTGCCTTCGACACGCTCCGGGACGCCCTCGAAGCCGGCCAGGTTCGCGCCGCCGAGCCCGGCCCCGAAGGCTGGGTCGTCAACGCGTGGGTGAAGAAGGGCATCCTGCTCGGCTTCCGCCTCGGCCGCGTCGCCGAGATGGGGCCGGCTGGCCCGCTGCAGTTCTTCGACAAGGACACCTTCCCACCGCAGCAGTTCTCGTTGGAGAAAGGCGTTCGCATCGTCCCCGGCGGCAGCGCGGTGCGCTCGGGCGCCTACCTGGCCCCCGGAGTCGTCGTGATGCCTCCGGCCTACATCAACGTGGGCGCCTACGTCGGAGAGGGCACGATGGTCGACTCGCACGCCCTCGTCGGCTCCTGCGCCCAGATCGGCAAGCGCGTCCACCTCTCGGCCGCCGCCCAGATCGGCGGCGTCCTGGAGCCGGTCGGCGCCCTGCCGGTGATCATCGAAGACGACGTTCTCGTCGGCGGCAACTGCGGCGTCTACGAGGGCACGATCGTGGGCGAGCGCGCCGTGCTCGGCTCAGGAGTGCTGCTCACCGGCTCCGTGACGGTCTACGACGTGCCGAAGAAGACGACCTACCGTCGCACCGGCAGCGACCCGCTCCGCATCCCGCCGGGTGCCGTCGTCGTCCCGGGGTCGCGCCGCTTGCTCGATCCCTTCGCCGAAAAGAGCGGCCTGAGCCTCTACACGCCGGTCATCGTGAAGTACCGCGACGCCAAGACGGACGCGGCGACGGCGCTGGAGGAGGCGCTCCGATAGCGGGCTTGCGGTACGGGCCGATCATTCGAGTGACGAAGGAATGGCCGCCGACTGTATCTCTAGCAGCGGGTGTATTCTTCGCGGAATCGTGACATTGAGAGTTGGGCAGCGCTTAGGCCCTTATGAGGTCTTGGGCGTGCTCGGGGCGGGCGGCATGGGCGAGGTGTACCGCGCTCGCGAAGCGCGCCTCGAGCGCGACGTGGCGGTCAAGGTCCTGCCCGCGCGCTACGCGGACGATCCTGGGCGCCTGCGCCGCTTCGAGCGCGAGGCGAAGTTGCTCGCGACGCTCAATCACGCAGGCATCGCCGCGATATACGGCCTCGCGGAGTCCGACGGCGCCCCCGTTCTCGTCCTCGAGCTGGTCGAGGGTGTGACGCTCGACGCACGTCTCACGCGCGGCGCGCTCCCGCTCAAGGAGGCCCTCGACCTCGGCAAGCAGATCGCAGAGGCATTGGAAGCCGCCCATCAGAAAGGCATCGTCCATCGCGACCTGAAGCCCGCGAACATCAAGCTCACGCCCGAAGGGCGCGTCAAGCTGCTCGACTTCGGTCTCGCCAAGGCGTTCGACCTCGACGGCTCCGACTCGAAGTCTCCAACGGTCACGGGAACGAACGAGGGCACGGTCTTCGGTACGCCGGCCTACATGAGCCCCGAGCAGGCGCGGGGCGAAACGCTCGACAAGCGGACGGACGTCTGGTCGTTTGGTTGCGTGCTGTACGAGTTGCTGACTGGCCGGCGCGCCTTCAGCGGTGCGACGGCTTCGGACTCGATCTCCGCGATCCTGACCGCGGAGCCCGATTGGACGGCACTTCCAGGGAAGACACCGGAGGCCGTGCGCTCCCTGCTGCGGCGCTGCCTCAACAAGGACAGATCCCGCCGATTGCACGACATCGCCGACGCCCGCATCCAGATCGAGGAGGCTCTGGCCGAGCCGGGCACGCCAGGGGCGACCGGCGCCGGCCCGTTGCCGGGCTTCTCGCCGCTCCGTTCGAGGTGGGGCGCGATCGCGGCCAGCCTCCTTGTCGCTGCCTTCGCGCTGCTGCTCGGGGGCAACGTCGGGGGCGTCAAAGAGCGGCTGTTCGGGTCCGGCAGTCCCCCTCGCATCGCGTCCGTGGCTGTCCTGCCGCTCCGCAACCTCTCGGGCGACCCAGAGCAGGAGTACTTCGCCGACGGCATGACCGACGCGCTGATCTCGGAGTTGGCCAGGATCGGCGCACTGCGGGTGATTTCGCGGACGTCGGTGATGGACTTCAAGGGGGCGAAGAAGCTCCTGCCCGAAATCGCACGGACGCTGCGGGTCGAGGGGATCGTGGAGGGCTCCGTGCTGCGGTCCGGCGAAAGAGTCCGGATCACGGTACAGCTCGTACGCGCGGCCACGGAGAGCACGATCTGGACCGAGAGCTACGAGCGGGAAGCGCGAGACGTCTTGAGACTGCAGAGCGAGGTAGCGCGGGCGATCGCGGGTCAGATCCGCGCGAAGGTGACGCCGGAGGAACAGGCGCGCCTCGGCAGCGCGCGCGCGGTCGACCCCGCCGCCTACGAGGCCTATCTCAGGGGCCGGTACCACTGGAACCGGAGGACGGAGGACAACATCAGGAAAGGCATCGAATACTTCAACCGGGCGATCGCCTTGGACCCCGGCTACGCGGCCGCCTACGCCGGGCTAGCGGACAGCTACTTCCAGCTGGGATTCATCGGCTACGGCTTCGAGGCGCCCCGCGAGGCCATGCCCAAGGCCAAGGCGGCCGCGCTGCACGCGATCCGACTCGACGACACGCTGGGCATTGCCCACGCCCGGCTGGCGAACGTCCTCTACTACTACGACTGGGAGCGTCCAGCCGCCGAGGCGGAGTATAGGAGAGCCCTCGAGCTGAGCCCAGGGGAAGCGATCGTCCACCAGACCTTTTCCTACGCTCTCGGGATCGCGGGAAGGCACAATGAGGCCTTGGCCGAGATCAAGCGGGCCGAGGAGCTCGATCCTCTGTCTCTGATCATCGGTCACAACGTCGGATGGCAGTTGTACTGGGCCCGGCGGTACGACGAGGCGATCCTTCAGTACGGCAAGGTCCTCGAGCTGGACCCGAACTTCCCGGTGGCGCACCTTTCCCTCGGGCAGGCCTACGCGCAGAAACACAAGTACCCGGAAGCTGTGGCCGAGCTCCAGAAGGCGGTATCGCTCACGAGCCGCAGCAGCGGGCCCCTGCAAGCCCTCGGCTACGCATATGCGGTCTCGGGAAGGACCGCCGAGGCGCGTAGCATCCTCGGCGAGCTCACCGAGCTCTCCAAGCACCGCTACGTACCCCGGTATCGCATCGCCATCCTGTATGCCGGCCTGGGAGAAAGAGAACAGGCCCTCGCATGGCTAGAACGCGCGCTCGAGGAGCGGGAGGCGCTCGCCTTCCTGAACGTCGATCCCTACTGGGACGGCCTCCGCTCCGAGCCACGCTTTCAGAGCCTGTTGCGGCAGGTGGGGTTCCCGGGACGCGTTGAGAAATGACCGAGCAAACGGCGCCGGGATCTCCTTGAGGACGAGGGTCATCTCGTCGCGCTCGATCGTCAGGGACGTTCGTTCCGGGCCCGACATCGCCGCTCTTGCAGATAACGCAGTTCGCCAAGAGCGCAACCGCCTACTTCACCCCGATGCACTTCGCGCACACGTCGAGCAGCCGGCCTTCGAGCATGTCGCGCTTGCGGCGTTTCAGCAGGTCGCCCATCCACACGGATTCGATCGACTCGGCGAAGACGTTGGCGTGCTTGGTGCGGCCTTCGTAGTCGGTGCAGCAGGCGACGACGTCGCCGTTCCAGTGGATCACGAACTGGTCGTACGGCGCCGGGCAATAGGTGTCGGGAATGGCGGTGACCTGATGGTCGCCGATCACGTTGCCCCATGAGTGGACGCGCTTCCAGATCAGGGTCACGCCGTCGAGAAGCTCGTAGCGGCTACCGTTTTCGTCCTGGTCCAGGTAGCGCTTGGCGCGTAGCGCTGCGAGATCGTGAAGGCGCGGCTGGAGCCCGTACTTCGTCTCGAGCGATTGGCAGAAGCCGATCCAGTCTTCCAAGAACGCGACCGCCTGATCGTCCTCGCTGACGATGCGCACGCCGTCGGCGTGCTTGGTGTTCATGATGTCGATCTCGATGCGGGTGCTGGCCCCTGTGGCGGCCTTGCGCTCCACCGCCAGCCGGACCTTGTCGCGGTACTCGGCGAAGGCGATACGCGGCGCTTTGCGGGTCTTGAAGGACTCGATGTCGGGCGTCTGGTAGGACAGGATCAGGTTGGTGAGGCCGGCGCGGTAGAGCGCGTTGATCTTCTCTTCGGTGATCAGGCCGCAGTTGGTGTTGAGCTCGATCGGCACGTCGCGCGATTCGGCGTGGGCCACCATCTCCGCCAGGTCCGGGTGAAGCATCGGCTCGCCCATCTGGTGGAGCTTGACCGGATACAGCGGCCCGATCCGGCTGCGCTTCTCCGCGATCTCGTCGAAGACCTTGAACGCGTCCTGTTTGGCCATGAAGCCGCGGCGCCGGTCCATGATGTCGTCCGGGCACCAGCTGCACTTGAAGTTGCAGGCGTTGGTGATCTCGAGGAAGAGGTAGTTGATCGGGTAGAAGCGGCCCGGCATCTTCTTGAGCTCCGGCACCGGAGCGATCCGATCGAAAGCCGTGGCGTCGGGCGGGGGAGACGTGCTGGCGCGCAGCGAGACGACGCGCAGCTCGCGGCGGAACTCGAAGCGGAAAGATGCGCCGTGATTCTGCGTGCGAGACGAGTCGAAGTCGCCGAGCCTGAAGAGCGCGCGCCGCACGCGCCGCAGGCCGAGCGCATCGCCCGAGAAGCGCTGTTCCGCGGCTTTGTAGAGGCCTGCGTGCGGCTCGGACGGGTCGCTCGACGCGTACTGCAGCCGGAACTGCCCGAAGCTGTCGCCGAGGTATTCGACCTCGATCCAAAGGGCAGGTGTTGCGCTCGCGCGGAAGGCATCCGGAAGCACGAAGTAGAGGTAGTAGGAGCTGTCGTCCGGCGTCAGATAGGACCGCCCGGCCTCCGTGCCGATCTCCCAGCGACCATCGCCGTCGCTCGGGACGCGGATCTCGCCCTGTGGCCCCTCTGGACCGACGCGCAGCGCGACGCTCTCGCTCGCGCCAAACAAGCGCCACGCCGCTTCGCCGATTCTCTGGAACGCCGTGCTCACGGTGACTTCGTCTCCTCGCCCGTCCTGAGCGTCCCCGCGATCATGTCACACCACTTGGAGACTCGTGGAAACACGTCCTCGCGGGCTTCGAACGCCAGCGTGTAGCCGCGGCCGCCGCCCACGCGATAGAAGCGCTTCACCCGCGAGACGGTGACCGAGGTCTCGGTGCGCATCATGTCGGCGTAGCCCGCGCCCCATTTCGCGTGGGACAACAGCGGGAAGGCGTCTCCGAGCCTGGCCCGGGCCGCCGCGTAGTACTGCTCGATGCCGCCCTCGTCCGATGCGGGCTCGACCGTCATCGTGAGGGAGGCGTGGACGGGGTCGCGCTCCTTGTCGGCGGCGAGCGGCGGGCTCAAGTACTGCACCAGCAGGTTCGAGCCGCCGGAAAAATTGCGGGTCTCCTTCCAGGAAGCCGGGAGCCGCATGCTGAAGGCGAACTTGTCGTTGCGCAGCTCGGGATAGTCGGC
>CAZVOI010000098.1:0-16488 GCA_964628275.1 uncultured Acidobacteriota bacterium
CGCGATGGCGCCGATTTCCTTGACGACGTGCGCCTTCAGCTCCGCGCGCAGCGCCTCGCTTGCCTCGATGCCACCCTGGACGGTGACGAACGCCGAGATCGCCTGGCCCTTCAAATCGTCGGGCCGGCCCACCACGGCCGCCTCGGCCACCATCGGGTGGGAGACGAGGGCGCTTTCGATCTCCATCGTGCCGAGCCGGTGACCGGCGACGTTGATCACGTCGTCGACGCGGCCCATGATCCAGAAGTACCCATCGCGGTCGCGCCGCGCCCCGTCGCCGGTGAAATAGATGCCCGGGAACTTGGACCAGTACTGCGAAACGTAGCGATCCGAGTCCCCGTAGATCGTGCGCAACATCGAGGGCCAGGGCTTCTTCAGGACCAAGAGGCCGCCTTCTCCAGGCGGCACGGAATTGCCTTCCCTGTCCACGACGTCCGGGACGACGCCGAAGAAGGGCAGCGTGCCCGAGCCGGGTTTCGTCGGCGTGACGCCCGGCAGCGGCGTGATCATGATCGCGCCGGTCTCGGTCTGCCACCAGGTATCCACGATCGGGCAACGCTCGCCGCCGATCACCGCGTGGTACCACATCCAGGCTTCCGGGTTGATCGGCTCCCCCACCGTTCCGAGCAAACGCAGGCTCGACAGGTCGTGCTTGCGAGGCCACTGCTCACCCCAGCGCACGAAGGCGCGGATCGCGGTGGGCGCCGTGTAGAAGACGTTCACCTTGTGGCGTTCGATCATGCGCCAGAAGCGGTCCGGCTCTGGGTGGTTGGGGGCGCCTTCGTACATGAGCGTCGTCGCGCCGTTGGCGAGCGGGCCGTAGACCACGTAGCTGTGGCCGGTGACCCAGCCAATGTCGGCGGTACACCAGTAGGTGTCTTCGTCCTTCAGGTCGAAGACGTATTTGCAGGTGAGCGCCGTCTGCAGCAGGTAGCCGCCGGTCGAGTGCACGACGCCCTTCGGTTTGCCGGTGGTGCCGCTGGTGTAGAGGATGAAGAGCGGATGCTCGGAATCGAGTGGCTCGGGCGGACACACGGGCGAGGCGGCTTCGATCAGTTCATGCCACCAATGGTCCCGCCCGGCGTGCATCGCGACCTCCTGGCCGGTCCTTTTCACCACCAGCACGTGCTTGACGCTGGAGCTTCCCGAGAGCGCCTGGTCCACGCTGGCCTTCAGCGGTACCAGGCTGCCGCGGCGGTATCCGCCGTCGGCGGTGATCACGGCTTTCGCCTGCGCGTCGTCCATGCGATCGCGCACCGCCTCGGCCGAGAAGCCGCCGAAGACGACGCTGTGAGTCGCGCCGATGCGCGCGCAGGCCAGCATCGCGATCGCGGCCTCGGGGATCAGCGGCATGTAGATGCCGACGCGGTCGCCCTTCGCGATGCCGAGCGCCTTCAAAGCATTGGCGCAGCGGCAGACCTCGCGCAACAGCTCCGAATAGGTCAGCGTGCGCGTTTCGCCGGGCTCGCCTTCCCAGATGATGGCGGCCTTGTTCTTGCGCCACGTCGCCACGTGGCGGTCGAGGCAGTTCTCCGAGAGGTTCAGCTCGCCGCCCAGGAACCACCTGGCGAACGGTGGCTTCCACTCGAGGACCTTGCCCCAAGGCTTCCGCCACAGCAGCGTCTCGGCCTGCTCGCCCCAGAAGCCTTCGGGATCCTCGATGCTCCTCTTGTAGAGCGCGTGGTAGTGGTCGAGCGAGCGCAGGTTGGCCTTGGCGCGAAACGCCTCCGGCGGCTGGAACACCCGGTTCTCCCGCAGGATCGAGTCGATCTCACTCACGCGCGACCTCCTCCAAGTCGACTTCGATCGGGCCGCCGTCCGGATGGCGCTCCAGCTCGACGCCCGCCTGCACGATCAGCACGCTGAACGCCACGTTGCGGTCGGGTCCCGGCCGCAGCTCAGGCACCGGGATCGCAACCTCCAGAACCTCGTCGGCGGCCGCGCGCGCCGCGCTCGGCGAGGCGACCCAGCCCAGCCCGGTCTGCTCGGCGCGCCGCACGGCTACGCCCCCGTTCGCGGACTGCAGACGATAGCTCAAAGTCGTTGGGCCCGGGAAATCCAGCGTCAGTTCTGAATCAAGGAGCAGCTCGCGCATCGGCGCGCTGGCCTCCACCAGCACGTGCACGTGATCGTCGCCGACGCCGAAGCGCACCGCGCGCAAGCTGGGCAATCCGCGGTGCATGGACCCGCCAGCGCCGACCCAGTGCACTCCGGCGGCCACCCATTCGGCCGGCGTCGTGAGGCGGCCGTCCAGCTCCGGGCGCACGACGCCGGTGGGTCGGCTGTGCCGCTGCGTCGGGCGCCGCGTCGTGATCAACGTCTGGCGCAGCGTTTCCGGCGCCGGCAGGCCGATCAGGGTATAGATCGCGATCAGGTGGCGCCGGAACAGCCGGTCGAACTCGAAGTCGTTCTCGGAAGAGTGATCCTCGCCATACCACCAGCACCAATCGCTGCCAGACGCGGCGCGGTAGACCTCGCGGGCGCGAGCGATCGCCTCGGCTGCGACGCCTCCGCCGCTCGCCGCCGTCTCCAGCGCCTCGCGCGCCTCGCCGAGCCGGTCCCAGGCGCGGCGATCGTCGGCGTGCCCGATCCAGACCGAGAAATCGGCGTTGATCCAGCTCCCGGCGAAGACGCGCGGCAACTCGCCTGGCTCCTGGCTCGCGATGGCGTCGCTGAGCGTTTGGGGCTCGATCCCCGGGTCGTCCTGGAGGCCGCGGTAGAGGGCCCGCAGAAACACACGGCCGCCGTCGGGATAGTGCTCCCAGCAGTTCTCGCCGTCGAGGATCACGCAGACCAGCGGCTCCCCCGGCAGGCCCTGTTGGCTCCAACGCTCGCCGATGTGGCTCAAGCGCTCGAGCATGTCCTGCGCGGCCCGCTCCGGAGCCACGCCGGCATAGGAAAACCCGATCAGGTCCGAGAGCGCGCGGTCGCGGAAGGCCAGCGTCACGTCGCCGCTCGCGGTGCGCCGCCGCCACGGTCGATACAGGAGTTCGAGCGGGTAACCGGTGCCGCGGCTGTCGCGATGAATTCCGCGATCGAGACTTCGCCCCAGCACGCCTTCGTCGGAGGCCAGCCAGGCAAGCCCGGCCCGCGCTGCCAGCTCCGCGACGGCATCCGAGACCGACCCCTCGGACGGCCACATGCCTCGCGGCGGCGAGCCGAAGAGGGACGCGTGGCGCGCCATCGCGCGCTCGATCTGGTCCGCGGCGTCTTCGGGATGGCGGTAGCTTCTTGGCAGCGGCGCTCCGGGATGCGCTTCATGATGGGCTGCGCTATCGCACAACAGCGGCAAGATCGGATGGTAGTAGGGCGAGGTCGAGAGCTCGACCTGGCCGCTCTCGGCGGCGCGACGGTAGGCCGGCACGATCGCCGACAACAACGCACACTCTCTTTCGGCGAGGCTTTGCTTGTCGTCCTCGGTGTACCCGCGTCCCTTGGCGATCAGCGTTCGCACCACCGCGTCGTCGCGCTGCCACTCGAGATCGAACCAGGCCAGCTTGGCAACCACTTGAAGGTCGCGAAACTCCTGGGCAGTGAAGCGCGCGGCAGCGGCACGCAGCGCGGTTTCGTCGCTTGCCTCGCCGCGCGCCTCCAGAAGCTCCTGGAAGCGGGCCGAACGCCGGATCAGGTTCTCGCGGTGCGCCATGAAGAAGCCGCGCATCGCCACGACCTTTTCGTCGTCACTCAGCTCGACGGCCGGCTTCAGCGAGGCGTCGAGCAGCGCCTCCTTGGCCTCGCCGCGCGCGTACGATTCGACCTGATCCAAGAGCGACGGCACCAGATTGAAGGTGAGCCGCATGCCGGGGGTTTGGCGCAGGATCTCGACCATCCCGAGATAGTCCTTGAGCGCGTGGAGACGCACCCAGGGCATCGCGAAGCCGCCGTCCAGCGGATCGCGGTAACTCGGCTGGTGCATGTGCCAGACGAGCGCCAAACGCGTCATTACCGGTCGCTCCGGAAGCGCGTGCTACGATTCAAACATTGACCGCGGCGCGGATTCTTCGTCCCACTTTGATCGATCGCTACGTGGTCGCCGAGGTGCTCCCGCCCACCGGCCTCGGCTTGCTGCTGTTCAGCTTCATCCTGCTGCTGAACCATATCACCCAGCTCACCGGCATCTTGATCGCGCGCGGCGCGGACTTTTCGACGATCCTGCGCATCTTCATGAACCTGATGCCCAGCATCCTGGCGACCACCATCCCGATGGCGTTCCTGCTCGGCGTGCTGCTCGCGTTCGGGCGCCTGGCGAGCGACAGCGAGATCGTGGCGTTTCGCGCCAGCGGCGTCAGCGCGATGCAGCTCCTGAAACCCGTGGTGGCGCTGTCGTTGCTGGCGGGAGCCGTGACCTTCTACGTGATGGCGGTGGCGTTGCCCGCCGCGAACCAGACGTTCCGCGAGCTGTTCTACGCGCTGCTGGTGAGCAAGGCACGCTCGGGCGTCAAGCCCCGCGTGTTCATGGACGACTTCATCCCCGGCCTGGTCCTCTACGTCGCCGATGTCCCGGCCGAAACCGGCGAGTGGGAGAACGTATTCATCCACGACGCGCGCGATCCGAAGAAGCCGCGAGTGATCACCGCCCAGACCGGGCGCTTGCGGATCGACCGCGCTCAACAGCGCGTCGAGCTGGATCTGCGGCGCGGCACGTCGCACGTCTTCTCGATCGAGGACACGACGTCTTATCAAGAGCAGCGTTTCGCCCAGCTGATCTCTCCGCTCGACTTCAGCACGCTGTTCCCGAAGCTGCCTCTAGCCAAGGGCGACCGCGAGATGACGCTCAGCGAGCTGCAGGCCCGGATCGACGAGCTAGGCGCGCTGGGCAGGCCGCGCGAGGCCGACCCGTACGCGGTCGAGTGGCACAAGAAGTTCGCGATCGCGGGCGCGTGCTTCGTGTTCGGCATCCTCGGAGTGGGCCTGTCGCTCGGCAGCCGGCGCGAAGCGCGCTCGGCGGCGTTCGGTCTCTCGATCGGCGTGATCTTCGTCTACTACGTCCTGATCCGTCTCGGGGAGCAGGCCGGCGATACGCATATGGTGCCGCCGATCGTGGCGATGTGGGGCGCCAACAGCGTGCTCGGCCTGCTGGCGCTCGGGCTGTTGGCGCTCAACCAGCGCCAAGCCGCCTTCGATCCGCTCGACCCGGGTCAGTATCTGGCCTGGTTGCCCAAGCTGCGGCACCGCAAGTCCACGGAGCGGGCCGATTCAGGCACGAAGCACGCCGGGCGGCGGCCGGTGGTGGTGCTGCGCCTCCCGCCCTTGCGACTGCCGCTGCCGGGAATCCTCGACCGCTACATCGGGCGGACCTTCCTCGGACACCTGGCGCTGGTGCTGTTGGCCTTCTTCTCGATCTTCCTGCTCGCCCACTTCATGGACATCTTCGACGACATCCAGCAGAACCACGTGAAGGGCGCCGTCGTCATGCACTTCTACACGTTCTTCAGCGCAGCCGTCATCTACCTGGTGATGCCGGTCGCTACGCTGGTTGCGCCGCTCGCCACGTTCGGGATCCTGACACGGCGCAACGAGATCACTGCGATGAAAGCCGGCGGCGTCAGCCTGTATCGCACCGTGCTGCCGGTGCTGATGCTCGGCGCGCTGGCGAGCCTGATGCTGTTCCTGTTCGGCGAGTACCTGCTCCCGTATACCAACAAGATCGCGGATCGCGACTTCAACGTGATCAAGGGCCGCCCACCGCAGAGCTCGTCGTTGACCGAGCGGCGCTGGATCCTGGGCAGCGACCAGCGCGTCTACAACTACGACTACATGACGGGCTCCACCGCCCGCGCCGCCCGCAGCGAGGAGACGGCGCTCTACGGCCTCTCGGTTTTCGACCTCGACGTCAAGGGCTGGGCGCTCCGCGACCGCATCTTCGCGGCGCGGGCTCGCTGGGCGCCGCTGCCTGGCAAGGAGCCGGCGGGCTATTACGAGCTGGAGCGGGGCTGGCGGCGCTCGTTCGGGCCCAAAGGGACCTTCAAGAGCTTCGACCTCGCCCGCACGCGCGAGATCGAGCCGCCCGCGTACTTCCGACAGGAGTCTCCCGAGTCCGACACGATGCGCTACGAGGAGCTGCGGGCCCACATCGCTTCGCTCGAGGCTCGGGCCCTGGACGTGACCAAACTGAAGGTCCAGCTCGAGCGCAAGCTGGCGTTCCCGATGGTGTGCCTGGTGATGACGCTGATCGGCGTGCCGTTCGCGTTCGTGGTCGGAAAGAAGGGCGCCCTCTACGGGATCGGGGTCAGCATCCTGATCGCGATCGTCTACTGGGGTTGCCTCGGCATCTTCGAGGCGCTCGGCAGCAACGCGCTGTTGCCGGCGCTGTTGGCGGCCTGGGCGCCGAACGTGCTGTTCGGCGCGGCCGGCCTGTACCTGATGCTGACCCTGGAAACCTGATTGAAGAAGGGGGCGCTTCGCCGCGCCCCCTTTCTACTATCCCCCGCTCGCCCGTACACCCGCTGACGTTAGTACCGGTACCGGTCGGTCTTGTAGGGGCCCTCCACCGCGACGCCGATGTAGTCGGCCTGGTCCTTGGTGAGCTCCGTGAGCTTCACGCCCAGCTTGTCGAGGTGCAGCCGCGCCACCTGCTCGTCGAGCTTCTTGGGCAGCGTGTAGACCTTCTTCTCGTAGCTCTTGCGGTTCTGCGCCAGCTCGATCTGGGCGAGCACCTGGTTGGTGAAGCTCGTGGACATCACGAAGCTCGGGTGGCCGGTGGCGCAGCCGAGGTTCAGGAGCCGGCCTTCGGCCAGCACCAGAACGCTGTGGCCGTCCGCGAACTGCCACTGGTCGTACTGCGGCTTGATGTTGATGCGCTGGATTCCCGGCACCTTCTTCAGGCCGGCCATGTCGATCTCGTTGTCGAAGTGTCCGATGTTGCCGACGACGGCCTTGTCCTTCATCCGCGCCATGTGCTCGGCGGTGATGATGTTGCGGTTTCCGGTCGCGGTGATGAAGACGTCGGCCGTCGCGAGCACGTCGTCGAGGGTCAGCACCTGATACCCCTCCATCGCTGCCTGCAGCGCGCAGATCGGGTCGATCTCGGTGATCACGACGCGAGCGCCCTGGCCCCGGAGCGACTGGGCGCAGCCCTTCCCCACGTCGCCGTAGCCGCACACCACCGCGACCTTGCCCGCGAGCATCACGTCGCTGGCGCGCATCAGCCCGTCCACCAGCGAGTGCCGGCAGCCGTACAGGTTGTCGAACTTGCTCTTGGTGACGCTGTCGTTCACGTTGATGGCCGGGAACAGCAGCGTGCCGTTCTTCTGCATCTCGTAGAGGCGGTGGACGCCGGTGGTCGTCTCTTCGCTGACGCCCTTGCACTCGACCGCGACCTTCGCCCAGCGGCCCGGCTGTTCCTTGGCGAGGCGCGCCAAGAGCTTCAACACGAACGCGTACTCCTCGCTGTCCGCGGTATCGGCGGCGGGGACCTTGCCGGCCCTCTCGAACTCGAGACCCTTGTGGATCAAGAGCGTCGCATCGCCGCCGTCGTCCACGATCTGCGTCGGCCCGCGTCCGTCGCCGAAATCGAGCGCGCGCGCCGTGAAGTCCCAGTAATCCTGGAGCGATTCGCCCTTGTAGGCGAACACCGGAACGCCGGCCGGCCTGTCGAGCGTGCCCGCCGGTCCGACCGCTACGGCCGCCGCAGCGTGATCCTGCGTCGAGAAGATGTTGCACGACACCCAGCGCACCTCGGCGCCAAGAGCCTTCAACGTCTCGATCAAGACCGCGGTCTGGATCGTCATGTGCAGGCTGCCCATCACGCGCTGCCCCGCGAGCGGCTGCTTCGCCGCGAACTGCTTGCGCACGGCCATCAGCCCGGGCATCTCCTGCTCCGCGAGCACGATCTCCTTGCGGCCCCACTCGGCCAGCTTCAAGTCCGCGACCTGGAACTCCACGGCCGCGGCCTGCGCGGTCTTCTCCGGCTTCGCCATCGTCGTCGTCATCGTCTTGCCTCTCGTTTCTCGCGTTTCTCGCGTTTCGTCTCCATCGGGATCACTTCAGCCGGCCGGGTGCCGTCCGCCAGCAGCAGCGCCGGGCCCTTGGCGCCCGGTTCGAGCGGCAGCCCCCGGCACGCCACGTCGCCAAAACCGGCCTCGGCCACCAGTTGCTGCAGCTCCTCGGCCTCGAAGCCGAGCCTTTCCTGTCCAAGCTGACGCCGGAACTCCTCCCGGTCGTGCCGCAGCAGGTCGACCACCGCCACGCGCCCGCCCGGCCGCACGACTCGCGCCGCTTCTTGAAGAACGCGTCGCGGCTCTTCTACGTAGGTCAATGCCAGCAGCAGCAGTGCCGCATCCACGGACGCGTCGCCGAGCGGCAGCGCCTCGAGCGTTCCCCGCTTCAACTCGACGTTCGGGAGCCTCGCCGTACGCCTGCGGGCTGCCTTCAGCATCGCCTGCGACTGGTCGACGCCCACGACGCGACGCACGTGCTTCGCGAGCACGGCCGCAGTTTGTCCGGAGCCGCAGCCGAGGTCGGCCACGACCCAGTTTCGAGGCAGGAGCGCCAGTAGCGCCGCGTCGGTGAAGCGCTCGCCGTACAGCTCGCTTCGCAACTGATCCCAGCGCCCGGCCGCGCCCGCGAAGAAACGCAGCGAGGCGGGCCGAAGCTGCGCCCGCCGGCGCTCTAGCCGCAGCAAGTCCTGCCGTGCGGTGGCCCAGGTTTCGGTCTGTTCTTTCGCCAGCGTCCACAGCCGGCGAGCCGCCGCTTCGTCGAGTGGCGGCATCCGGTAGAGCCGGTTCGCGCCTTCGGCGCGGCTTCGCACCAGCGACTGGTCGAGCAGCACTTTCAGGTGCCGGCTGACCGTCGACTGGGGGAGCTGTACCACCTGAACCAGGTCGGCGACTCCCAGCTCGCTCTTCTCGAGGAGCCGCAGCAGCCGCAGCCGCGTCGGGTCGGCGAAGCCGGCCATCTTGGCTAGCAGCGCTTCGATCGGGCTTTGCTTGGGTCTCGAGTCCATCCGTCTATCCGGATGAGAGGATAGTCGCGAAGCCGGTCGCGTGTCAACAGGAACGCCGCTTAGAGCGCGGACCGCAACAGGATCAGGTCTTGGCTGGGGTTGCCGGCGGCGCCCTCGGTCCGGGACTCGAGGACGACGAACTGGCCTGCAAGGAGTCCTTCGAGACTGCCAGGCGGGTGGTAGGCGGCGCAGCGATTCGAGCCGGCTTGCTGGGCCTGCCGGATCACCAGGCGCCCCGCGAGAAAGGCTTCCCGTTCGTCGGGCGTGAGCTGCTCCAGGTACGCACGGCCGTGCAGCGACACGGCGAGAAAGCCGCCAGGGACCAGCACTCGCCTGAGCTCGCGGAACCAGGCGATCTGGAGCGACTCGGGCAGGTGAGTGAAGACCGATAGCGCGGTCACGAGATCGAACGCCTTGTCCGGATACGGCAGCGGCGGCGAGAGCGAGTTTGGCTCGAAGGCAGCGAAGCGGAGTTGGGACCTGTCCCACGCGATCTGCTGGCGATCGTAATCGCAGCCGTGAAGGCGCGTCGGCAGTCGCGACCACTGGCGCAGCAAGCGGCCGCAGCCGCAGCCGAAATCGAGGATCGCGCTGAGCGCGCCGATCTCCACGCCTTGGCGGCGCAGGCACTCCTCGAGGCTCGTGGCTGCCCGCCGCCCCGACTCGAGATGCCAGCCGAGATCGGCCGTCCCGGCGATGCGGTAAACGAGCCGCCCGGGCGGCAGCGGCCAGCCGCTGGTCTCTGCCCGCCGATGCTCGCGGTTGCGACGCCACGCCACTGAAGCTGCGGCGATCTCGCGAGCCTGGTAGACGAGAGGCATCAGTCCCGCGGCCTGGACCGCGCGGCGCAGCCTGGCGCGGTTCGTCTCAGTAGAAGCCGACGTCATCGATCCAAAGCGTGCCACGGCTGCCGAGTTTCATCGCGCCGCGGTCGATGACGAAGACGATCGCATGGACCTTGTCGAGATCGAGCCGGCCGTCGCTCTTCGGGTTGATCGAGCGGAGCCGCGCGAACGGCACAGCGACGCGGCGCCACTCGGTGGTGCTCTTGGCGGAAGCGAACCACCACTCCGTGCCCTCGTCGGATGAGGCCGGGTTCTCGTCGCGGACCTGGATCGAGACCCGATACACACCGTCCGATCGCAGCCAGAAAACGAGACCCTTGCGGCCGGTCAGATCGCGCTGACCCCAGCGAACGATCGCGACGAACGGGCTCTGGTTTACTTTGCTCGCCTCGGCAAGCTCGAACTCGAGCCGGGCCGCGCCGTGCCCGTCGTGGCCGGCGCGAGGATCGAGAATCGGCAGGCTCAGCTTGGAGACGGGATCGTGCCCGGGCTCGAAGGCCGTGCGGCCCTCGAAATCGTCGAGCATCGTGGTTGCGGTTGGCGCTTCCAACGGCTTCGGCCAAGCCGCACGGCCGGCTCGAGCGGCGGATTCTCCCTCGTCGAAGACGTAGATCGGGTTCGTCACGATCCAGGGCAAGCTGGAGCCGGGCACGAACGCTTCGACGCGATAGACGCCCGATCCAGCCGCCGGCGCCTCGATCCAGTCTCGGCCCTCTGTCATGGCCCGCCCATTCTTCAAGAGCACGATCCGAGTTCCCGCCGGCACTCGTCCTCCGGTCCGAAATAGCAGCGATGCTGAGGCGGGCGCCCGCTCCCCCATCGTGAACCGCCGGCCCTCGGCTTCGGCAACGAACGAGAAGTCGGCCGCCGAAGCCAAAGCGTCGATTCCGACGTAGCTCCGGCCGTGGGCCAGTGCGTTCACGATCGAACGTGCGTCGTTCTTCGCATCGAGCGTCAGCGGCTGATCCAGTACCACGTGGTTCTGCGCTAGGCCGAACACGGACTCGTACGACGGAAGCCGTGGCGCAAAACCCTTGCGGATCGGCATGCGGTTGTGGGCGTCGGCGCCGACGATGCCGGCCACGTCTCGCTCCTGGAGCATCCGGTCCCATTCCCGCAGTGTCGCGTCCGGAGCACTCAGGCTGCGCACCAGCGCATACCGGGCGTTGAAACGGTACAGGAGCGCGGTCCGCGCCAGCCGACTCCATCCGGCTTCCCGCCACTGGCTGTCGCCGTTGAGCAACTCGAGGCCCCAGGGACCCGGGAGCTTCCAGCCACTGAACCGAAAATCCGCACGCGAGGAAAGCGGGTGGGCCGCGAAAGCCGCCGCTCCGAAGTCCCGCACGTCGTCGAGCGCGTCTTGACCATCGCCCGAGAAACGAAAGGCCGGATCCGGAAGATCCAGCGCCACGATGTGACCAACGGTCGTCGAGATCTCGGTGCCGACCAGCGTCAGAACGCCGTCGCGATAGCCCTCGACCGGCTTTGCATCCAGGTTGTTGTGGTCGGTGATCGCAACGAAACCGAGGCCGGCGTGCTTCGCGGCGGTCACGACCTCATCGGGCGTTCCGCCGCCGTCGGACTTGGTGGTGTGGACGTGGACCACGCCAGCCACGCGGGTATAGCCGTCGTTCGGCTTCTCCCCCGTGACCGGAAGCGGCCTCTGCAGCACGACGAAAACACCGAAGCCGGCGACCGCCGCCGCGAACAGCGAAGCCAGCCGGCGTCTGCTCAGAGGGCTACTTGCTCGCGGCTGCCTTCAGTGCGTCGGCTTTGGTGATGAGTTCCCAGGTGAAGTCAGGGTCGGTCCGGCCGAAGTGTCCGTAGGCCGCGGTCTTCTTGAAGATCGGCCGGCGCAGGTTGAGGTTCTCGATGATCCCCTTCGGCGTCAGCGGGAAGATCTCGCGGATCGCCTTCACCAGTTTCTCCTCGGGAACCGTGCCCGTGCCCATCATGTCGGCGCGCACTGAGACCGGCTCCGCGACGCCGATCGCGTACGCCACCTGGATCTCGACGCGTTCAGCAAGACCGGCGGCGACCACGTTCTTCGCGATGTGGCGGGCCATGTAGCAGGCCGAGCGGTCGACCTTCGTCGGGTCCTTGCCGGAGAATGCGCCGCCGCCGTGTCGGCCGTAGCCGCCGTAAGTGTCGACGATGATCTTTCGCCCGGTGAGGCCGGCGTCGCCTTGCGGCCCGCCCACCACGAAGCGGCCGGTCGGATTGATGAAGATCTTGGTGGCCTTGTCCATCAGCGCCACCGGAATCACCGGCCGGATCACTTTCTGCAGGATGTCTTCGCGGATCGTCTCGATCTTGACCAGGTTCGAGTGCTGGGCGGAGATCACGACCGCCTCCACGCGCACCGGTTTGGCGCCGTCGTACTCGACCGTCACCTGGCTCTTGCCATCGGGCCGCAGGTAGTCGACCACGTCGTCCTTGCGCACCTGCGCGAGCTGCTGCGCCAGCTTGTGCGCCAGCATGATCGGGAGCGGCATCAGCTCTTCGCTCTCGCGGCACGCGAAGCCGAACATCAGGCCCTGGTCGCCGGCGCCGCCCGGGTCGACTCCCATCGCGATGTCTGGCGACTGCTCGTGGATCGCCGAGATCACGGCGCAGGTCTCGAAGTCGAAGCCGTACTTGGCGCGGGTGTAGCCGACGCCCTTGATCGTCTCGCGCACGATCGAAGGCAGGTCGGCGTAGGCCTTGGTCGAGATCTCGCCGGCGATGAACGCCAGGCCGGTGGTGACCATCGTCTCGCAGGCGACGCGGCTCATCGGATCCTGCGCCAAGAGCGTGTCGAGCACGGCGTCCGAGATCTGGTCGGCGATCTTGTCCGGGTGGCCCTCGGTGACGGATTCCGAGGTGAAGAGATGGCGTCCGCTCAAGCCCATGCAAATGTCCTCGAGTAATGACGGCACGCGTGCGGCGCGCGAAAGGACGAAAAACCGCGGGAGCTTATCACCCTCATGCGCGCGGGTGGAACTGATCGTAGATCTTGCGTAGCCGCTCCCGGCTCACGTGCGTGTAGATCTGGGTCGTCGAGATGTCGGCGTGGCCCAGCATCGCTTGGAGCGAGCGTAGATCGGCGCCGTGCTCGAGCAGGTGCGTGGCGAAGGAATGGCGCAGCACGTGCGGCGTCAGGATCTGTCGGATGCCGGCCGCGACCGCGTAACGCCGCACGACCCGCCACACCGTCATGCGCGACAGCTTGCCGCGCCGGCTCAGGAACAGCCACGCGCCGGGCCGGCCCTTCGAGAGCGCTCCTCGTGCGGCTTTCAGGTAGCTCCGCACCAGATCGCACGCGGTCCTGCCGACGGGCACCAGGCGCTCTTTGCGACCCTTGCCCATGCAGGTCAGAACGCCCAGCTCCAGGTCGACGTCGCCGACGCTGAGCCCAGTCAGTTCCGAGACCCGGAGCCCGCTCGCGTAGAGGACTTCCAGCATCGCCCGATCGCGCAGACCCAGCGGCGTCCCCACGTCGGGCGCCTCCAGGAACGCTTCCACCTGGGCTGGAGTCAGGTATCGAGGCAGCGCGTTGAACGCCTTGGGCGCCCGCAGGTTTTCCATCGGGTCGATCTCGAGCCGCCCCTCGCGAACTGCGAACTTGAAGAGGCCTCGCACCGCGTGGACCGCCCGCGCGGTCGAGCGCGCGCCGAGCCCGCCGTCCCGGAGGCCGGCGATGAACGCCGACATGTCGGCTTGCGCGAGATCGAGGATGTCCTTGCGGCGGGCCTCGGCGAATGCCCGGAGCTTTGCGAAGTCGCCGTCGTAGGCGAGCAGCGTGTTGACGGCCAGACCGCGCTCGACCTTCAAGTGTTCGAGGTAGTCGCGCTCGACCGCTGGCTTCGGCATCAGCCTCTCCTGGCAGCTTGCAACATCTGGTCCAATTCGGGGATGCTCAGCAGCCGGGCCGCGCCCGCGTACGCGGCCACACCGATCGCGACCGGCCCGAGCGCCGTCACGAGTTGCGCGACCAGGCCTTGAGATCCGAAGACCGACTCTAGACCGCGCGCCGCCGCCCACACAGCACCTGCCATCGTCACTGCGGCGAGCGTCATGCGGCAGGCGTCGAGCCACAGGCTCTGGTCGGCGAGCCCGCCCAGCCGCTTCTGGAGGGCGACGCCGAGGCACAGGGCGTTGACGAGCGAGCCCAGGCTCGTGCCCAGGGCGACGGCCCGGAAGCCGAGCGTCGGGTTCAGGCACGCGATGACCGCCAGGTTGGTGACGATGGCCAGCACGCTGCCCAGCAGCGGTATCCGCGGCGTGCCGAGCGCATAGAAGGCGGGCGCCAGGATCTTCACGCCGGTATACGCCACCAAGCCGACCGCATAAAAGGAAACCGCCGTCGCGGTGCTGGCAGTGTCCGCAGCGCCGAAGCGCCCGCGTTCGTACAGGAGCCTCACGATCGGCACGCTAAGCGCCAACAGCCCCGCCGTCGAGGGGATCGCCAGGAACAGCAGCAGCCGGATGCTTCGGAGCAGAGTCGCCCGCAGCCCCGTCATGTCGCCGCTCGCGGCGCTCTTCGCGAGCCCGACCGTCGCCAGGGTGCCGAGCGCGACGCCGAAGATGCCGATCGGTAGATACAGGATGCGGAAGGCGTAAGTGAGCCAGGAAACGGCCCCCGGTTCGTCGGAGGCGAAGCGCGAGCTGATGAAGATGTTGAGCTGCACTGCCGCCAAGCCGATCGTGGCCGGCGCCATCAGCGCGGCGATGCGCGCGATCCCGGGGTCCTTCGGCGCCCAGTCCCACCGGAACCGATAGCCCTCCGCGCGCAGCGCCGGCGTCTGGATCAGGAACTGGGCCAGCCCGCCGAGCAGCGTGCCGACCGCCCATCCCAGAACGGCCTTCTCCGGGGGAAACCCGGCGACCGCCAGCGTGATCCCGACCAGGACGGCCAGGACGTTGAACATCGCGGGCGCGAAAGCCGGAGCCGCGAAGCGTTCGGCAGCGTTCAGCATGCCCATGGCCACCGCCGCGAGAGCCACCAACAACAGGAAGGGCGACATGATGCGGGTCAGCAGGACCGTCAGCTCGGTCTTTCCCGGGACTTGCGCGTAACCCGGCGCGAGGACCGCGACGATCTCCCCCGCGCCCATCAAGCCCAGGAGCACCATCGAAGCCACGATCACCGCCAACACCGAAAAGACCCGCGAGGCCAGCCGGTGCGCGTCTTCGCGTCCGCGCTGCAGCGCCGCGGCGTACGTGGGGACGAACGCGGCCGAGAGCGCGCCTTCGGCAAACAGGTCACGCAGCAGGTTGGGGATCCGGAACGCGATCTGGAAGGCGTCCGCCTGGGCCCCCGCGCCGAGCAGCGCGGCGAAGACCTGCTCGCGAGCCAGGCCCAGGAACCGCGAGACCAGCGTCAGACCCGAGACGAGCCCGGCAGCGCGCAGCATCGAGCGCCCCGCGGCGCCACCCTTGACCTCTTCTGCCAAGCTCTTTAGACTACGTTCTTTGCCGTCCGAGGAGGTTTGATTTGGCTCGTCATGCATCGGCCCTGAAGCACGCTCGACAGAGCGTGAAGCGGCGGGCCCGCAATCGCCGCAACATTTCCGGGCTCAAGACCCAAGTCAAGAAGCTGCGCGCGGCGCTGGCGAGCGGCGACAAGGCGAGTGCTACGAAGCTCCTCCCGGAAACGGTCGCGGAGATCGACAAGGCGGCCAAGAAAGGCGTCATCCACGACAACGCCGCCGGGCGATACAAGAGCCGGTTGTCGCAACGCGTCATGGCCTTGCAAGCGAAGGCCTAGCCTCTCCCCTTCCAAGCGCCTCCGCCACAGCCGCTACTAGCGTGGCCTGCGGCTCGGCGCTGGTCTTCAGCGCGCGGTCGGCGCGATCCAGCGACGCGAAGGCGCGGACCAGCGCCGGCTCATCCCAGCCGCGCGCGGCCTTCAACAGGCCGTCCAGCTTGAACTCCATCTTCCCGAACAGACCCAACGAGGCGAGCATCGTCTGACGCGGAGCCCGATCGCCTTGCAGGCCGCGCGCGGCACGCACCTGGCGTAAGGCCCGGTGCAGGGTGGCCAGCAGCCGCAACGGCGCCTCCCCATCGTCGAGCGCAAGTTCCAGATTCTCGAGTGCCACTCGGACACTGCGGTCACAAAACGCGTCCGATAGCTTCCACAGCGGTGGGCCAAAGCTCTTGCCCAGGACCGCGCCAACGTCTTCGGCGGACACTGGCTTCCCGGCGGCGTAGGCCTCGAGCTTCTCGACCTCGCCCATCAAGCGGCGAAGGTCGGCGCCAACGCGTTCGATCAGTTGCTCGACCGCGTCTGTAGCCAGCGAGAGATGCCTCCGTTTCAGCTCGGCCGCGACGTAAGCCTTGAGGGCTTGTCCTTTGAGCGGCTCAGCGAGCGTGACGGCCGCCGCGTCGAAGATCTTCTTCCAAGCTGCTTTGCGCTTGTCAGGCTTCGCGCAAACGAAGATCAACGTCACTCCCGGCGTGGGGTCGGCCAGGTAGCCAGCGAGCCGGTCGTCCTCGCCCTTCAAACCCTCAGCCTGCCGTACCAGCACCGCCTTCGCCGAGGCGAAGAGCGAACGGGTACGCGCGGCGTCGAGGACCTGGTTCCAGGTTGCTTCGTCGCCGCGAAACACCTGAAGACCGTCGCCGCGATCGGCGCCGACGGTCTCCGTCAACAGCTTCTCGACGACCTGCTCGGCGAGATACGGATCGAAGCTCGGCCGGTCGCCGTAGCCCTTG
>CAZVOI010000099.1:0-4777 GCA_964628275.1 uncultured Acidobacteriota bacterium
GAGCCCAAGGGCGGGCGGCACCTCACGTGTGCGACGCGCGATCGCTCGGGCCGCGCGTTCGCGCGGCGGATCCACGCCGTGGTGGCCGCCTATCCGCGTGCGCACACCATCCATTTGGTGATGGACAACCTCAACACGCATTGCGAGAAGTCGCTGATCGACCACTTCGGTCCGCGCGCCGGTCCGGCGGTCTGGCGGCGTCTCACGGTCCACTACACGCCGAAGCATGGCTCGTGGTTGAATCAGGCGGAGATAGAACTCAGCCTGGTCTCCCGCCAGTGTCTCGGTCGCCGTCGGATAGCCGCCCTCCGAGCGCTGCAGACCGAAACGCGGGCGTGGACGGCCCGGGCTAATCGGCGGAAGACACGGATCAACTGGCGCTTCACACGCAGGGATGCCCGACGCAAGTTTGGCTACAAACCGAATCTCTCTAAGCGGTCAGAGACCTAGTGCCGGCGGCTGCGCGCCCCCGGCTCGAGCAGGCCTTCGAGAGCGTAGAGCAGGTGGGCACGCTTGAGTGCGGCTACTGCATGCCCTACGAGAACCACCGCCCGGTGTTTCTGTGCCGAGGCTCGAAACTACCGCTCGAAGCACTCTGGCCGCGGCTCAAGCACTACGACTAGGGCAGGAACTCGAGGCGCTGTTCGACGAGACGAAAGAGAGTCCCAGACGGCAGCGGGGAGAAGAGTCTGCGACGCGGTAGCGCCTGCATTCGGCGCTGAGTACAATCCGTCCGGTCCAACCAGCTCACGACGGCCACGTCCGGGCTGGTCCGCATGAGCGCGGACAGCACGTTCGTATCGAGAATGATCACGAGTCGAAGTCGGCAGCGCTGAGCACCTGACCACGCCATTCCGGCAGCTCCGAAGCGAGCCCCGCACGCTGAAAGCGCTGTGCAATGCGGGAGCCGAGCTTGCGGACCTCTTTGGGCCCGTCCTGCACGGCATTTCGCAGGATGTGACGCACCTCGTCCTCCATGCTGCGCGCGTGCCGCTTCACTCGCCTCTTCAACTTATCCGCGGCCTCCGGCGCTGCAGCGCCAGAACCCCCTTCGAGGACCCACCGCAGCTCCGCCACGACGTCATGAGCGCTCTGCCAGCGCTCGTCCGGGTCCTTCGCGAGGCAGGTCTTGACGAGCCGGTCGAAGGCCGGCGGCGCCGTCGGCTGAAACTGCGCGATCGGCTGCGGGTCTTCCTTCATGATCGCGCTGATCAGGCTCGCCTGGCTCTTACCCTCGAAGGCACGCCTCCCAGTCGCCATCTCGTACAGCACACAGCCCAAGGCCCAGATATCCGCGCGCGCGTCCGCGTCCTTGCCCTCGAGCTGCTCCGGGGACATGTACTGATACGTGCCCAGCAGCGAGCCCGTTTCGGTCAGCGGCTTCTCCCGCGTCGGCAACGCCGACACGCCACCGCCGCTCTCGCCCGTCAGCCCGCGCTTCGCCAGGCCGAAGTCCATCAGCTTCGACCCGGCCTTCGTCAGCATCACGTTGCCCGGCTTCAGGTCGCGGTGGATCACGTTATGGCGGTGGGCCTTGTCCAAGGCGTCCGCGATCTCGATCCCGTAGCGCAGCGTCTGATCCAGAGGCAGTGGGCCTTTCTTCAGGCGGTCCAGGAGCGTCTCGCCTTCCACCAGCTCCATCACGATGTAATCGGTCCCGTCCTGATGCCCGACGTCGTGCAGCACGCAGATGTGGGGATGGTTCAGCGAGGAGACGGCACGGGCCTCGCGCTCGAAGCGCGTACGCAGGTCAGGATTGGACGACAGGTGCGACGGCAGCACCTTTATCGCGACGCTGCGGTCCAGCCGCGTGTCCTTCGCGCGGTACACCTCGCCCATCCCGCCCGCGCCCAAGGGAGACTGAATCTCGTAAGGTCCGAGTTTGGTGCCAGTGTTGAGAGCCAAGAATCACGTCACTTTGTCGGAGCGAGGCGCCGCAGCTCGTCGAAGAAGTTCTCGATCAGCACCACGTGGCCACGCCTCGCCTCACCCGCGACCGGCTGGAGCACAGCGAAGCGCTGACCGTCCGGGTGCAGGTCGAAGTTCCGGAAGCCCTTCAGACCTGGAAGTCGCGTCTCGCTCCACAAGCGCGGCTTGTCGGCATTGAAAGAGCTGCCGGGCCCCTCGTACGTAGAGACCATCAGCCTCTCGTCGAGGGCTTCGTAGAAAAGCTCCCTACCGTTTGGGGACCACGTAGGCCAGGAACCACCCTCAGTCGAAATCTGCCACGGGCCGCCGGGGCCGGGGAAGGGACGCACGTAGACCTCGTCCCGACCCGACTCGTTCGACGCGTACGCCAACCACCGTCCGTCGGCCGAGAAGGCTGCCTGCCATTCGTTGAAGGGACTCTTCAGGAACGGAGTCGGCTGGCCGGGCTTCAGGCCCGACACCTCGTCTCGTTCGATCGGCAGAATCATCAGGTCGAAACCGGTCTGTGTGCTGAGTTCATAAAACACGAGGTACTTTCCGCTCGGGTGCCAAGAATTGGGGACGTGAAAACCCCTGCCCCTCACCAAGGCTTGCGCGCTCCTTGTGCCGTCCGCGTGCTGCCAGTAGATTTGCCCGTCCCGCGCAGACATGTAGGCGACGCAGCCTCGGTCCGGGCACCATACGGGGTAAGCGCCCCTGGTGGCGTCGAAAGTGAGCCGGGACATCGTGTCCCGTCCCCACTCGTACACCCAGATGTCCGGGACCTTGCCCTCGATGAGGTGGATCGCCAACCTGGTCCCGTCCGGCGAGAACAGGAGGTTGCGGTATGTACCGGGCACCGCGCGCAGCGGGGACAGCCTGCCGTTCCGGTCCAGCCATTGGATCGACATCAGCATCGGAGCGTCGCGGCCAGGTGAGTAGACGAGCGATCCTCGGTTCGAGAACGCAAACTGCGCCCCCGCGCTCAAGGGCGCGGCAATGACTTCTTCGATGACCGGCACGGCTGTACCTGCCGCCTCGAGCCGCTCAGCATTGAAGGGAATGGCAAACAGCGTCCCGTCATGCATGTACACCACGTGGCCGCTCGGCAAGTATCGGCCGTGGTAGCCACCTTGGACGACGACCTTCCTCGGGCCATCGGGAAGCCGCTGCACCACGATGCTCGCGTCGTCGTAGCCCCCCGCGGTCCGGTGCGTCGTGAACAGCACGGCCTTGCCTCCGGGCAACACTTGCGGCCAGCGATGCGTCGCTTCACCCGCGTCCGGGTCGGGCCTGGTCGCAACCTCGCTCCGCCCTCCCGACGCGGACACGCGAGACAGACCCACGCCGGCCATGAAGTTCGGGGTGAAGAAGATCGTCCCATCCTCGCTCCAGCTTCCGCCGCGATCGGTTGGCGTGTCGGCCAGCACGACCGTGGCTCCTCCACTGACCGCGACGCGCTTGAGCTGCCCGCCTGCGAAAAAGGCGATCGACTGCCCGTCGGGCGAGAAGAACGGGCTGTGCGCCCCGTCGGTCCCCGGCATCGGAGCGGCCTGCAACTGATCCAGCCGGCGCAGGAAGAGCTGCGGTCGCTCAGCTTCCTTCTTGCGCGCCACGAAGGCGAGGAGGCTCCCGTCAGGCGAGAGGATCGCAGCGGGACCCTCGTCCGTCACGTCCAGCGAGACGTCTGCGCCCAGCTCGACGCTCATTCGCAGCGGGGGTCCCGGAGCCATGGGGCGTCGCAAGGGCGCCCAAAGTGTGAGGACGCCAAACGCCAGCCCCAACGCGCCCAGCGTCCACGGCAAGGCACGATGCCAGCTCGGCGGCGCGACGGCGGCAGGCTCCGTTGCGCCGGCTCCGATTCGCTCGAGGGCTCGTCGAGCGTCGCCGATGTCACGCAGACGCTGTTTCGGATCGCGGACGAGACAGTCGCGCAGGAGTGTGCCAACGACCCCCGGGAGCGTCGCGGGCAACGCACTCCAGTCCGGTTCCCGCGTGAGGACCGCCGCCAGCGTGTCCGACGGGGTCTCGCCATGGAAGAGACGCTTGCCGGTGAGCATCTCGAAGAGCACGACACCGAAGGCCCAGATGTCTGCGCGCCTGTCCACCGGCTTTCCGCGCGCCTGCTCCGGAGACATGTAGGCTGCCGTCCCCAGAATCACCCCGGACTCCGACCCCGCCCGCGTCAAGGTCGGCGAGTGCGAGGCATCGCTCGCGTTCGCCGCCTGGTCCCCGGCGTAGGCTTTGGCCAGGCCGAAGTCCAGCACCTTCGCCTTCCCCTCCGGCGTCAGCTTGATGTTCGCGGGCTTGAGGTCGCGGTGCACGATGCCCTTCTCGTGGGCTTCCTCCAGGGCCTCAGCGATCTGCTTCGCGATGCTGAGCGCTTCGTCCACCGGGATTGCGCCACGCTTCAGCCGCTCCGCCAGATCCTCGCCCTCGACCAGCTCGAGGACGAGCAGCAGCTTGCCGTCCAGCTCTTCGAGGCCATGGACCGCGGCGATGTGGGGATGATTCAGGGACGCGAGCAGGTGGGCTTCACGCCGGAAGCGGGCGAGTCGTTCGGGATCTTGTGCGACCTCGGCCGGCAGCAGCTTGATCGCGATGTCGCGTCCGAGCCGCGTGTCGCGGGCGCGGTACACCTCACCCATCCCGCCCGCGCCGAGTGGGGCGTGAACGTCGTACGGCCCGAGCTTCGCGCCGGGCGCAAGCGGCATCAACTCACCCGGAAACTAGTCCTTGCCGCCGCCCGTGAGGGCATGGAAAGCCCAGCTCACGACCGAGACGACGAGGCTGCCCAGGATCCCGGCGATCAGGCCGGAGACGCGATAGCCCGGAACCACGGTCGATGCCAGCCACAGCAGCAGGCCGT
>CAZVOI010000100.1:0-1868 GCA_964628275.1 uncultured Acidobacteriota bacterium
GGCCGTTCATCGCAGCCGCCCGACAAGACTGGTGGACGACATTTCGTTTTCCATAGTAGAGGGAGAATTGCTGGCGTTGGTCGGCGAGTCAGGCTGCGGGAAAAGCATCACCGCACTCGCCCTTGCCGGGTTGCTCGACACCCGGTCGCTTCGGGTGACCGCCGGCAGCATCAAGCTCAAGGGCCAGGAACTGACGGAGCTGCGCCCGGGGCAATGGAGCGCGGTGCGGGGGCGGCATATCGGGATGGTGTTTCAGGAGCCGATGACCGCGCTCAATCCTCTGATGACCGTCGGCAACCAGATCGTCGAGGTGATCAGGCGGCATCAAAACGTAAGCCGCGCCGATGCCGAGATGGAGGCCCTGAACCTGCTTCGGCACGTCCAGATTACGTCGCCCGAACGGCGATTGCGGCAGTACCCGCATGAATTGTCGGGGGGCATGCGGCAGCGCGTGGTGATCGAGGGGCTCGCCCGCTTCCGGGATCAATTCAAGACGCTGACGATCTATCTCGACTACCAGACCCAGCAGCCGCTGTATTTCGTGCTACGGGCCGACCGCGGCCGGATCCTCGACGTCGGCATCGCCGTCCACCGCTTCAGCGGCGACGTAGCCGGATACCCGGAGTTCAAGGAAGGCGTCAAGGCGAACGTCTTCGATCCGGTTGCCGAGGTGTTCTACGTGATGGCCGACGACAGCGGCTGGCACCGCGAATCCTGGGACGTGAAATCCGTGCCCAGCGAGGACGCCGTGCAGCGCCGCTTCACCTCGACCGATTTCCTGATGCGCGGTCGCTAGTTTTCGGGTCCCGGCGCGGGACGGCCCGCGCCACCCGAACTCCGCTCGCCTTCGGCTCGCTGCGCGCTTCGCTTGCTAGAACGTGTAGCGGAGCCGGAGGAAGACCTCGTCGCGGCGGTTGATCGCCGAGAGCACGTTCTCGACGCCGTCCTCATAGGCGTGCGGGCCCGTCCGGTTTCCCGTCGGCGCGAAGGCGCGCACCGGCATGTCCTTGTACTGGCCGCGGCCCCAGAACAAGTTGACGCCCGTCGTGATCGAGAACGCCTCGTTGAAGCGATAGGTGATCGACGGGAGCAGGCCGCCGGAGCGGGAGTTGAAGTCGTAGACCGACACCAGGGTCGGCAGCAGCCGGTCCTGGTAGTAGCCGGTGAACATCGCAAACGTGAAGAGCACGTTGACGGGACCATTGGCCGAGAAGCTCTTCTCGTACCCCGTCAGGTACTGGAAGAACCACTGGCTGTTGAAGAAGAAGGTGCGGTTCGCGTTCAGGAAGTTGATGAAGGTCGGCCGGTCGACCGAGACCGTCAGGTTCAAGGAGTCGGAATCGGTGAGGCCGTTCTCGAAGTCATCGGCGTCCTGATAGGGCGTGGCGCCGATCCAGGTGAACTCCATGCTCCAGTTGGTTTTCGAGACATCCTCGGCGAAGTCCGTCGAGATGCCGAAGACGTTGCGCTTGGCGTAGCGCAGCGCCAGCTCGCCGCCGCTGTGCCAGAGGAAGTCGCGACGGCCGTATTGGCCGTTGCCCCCTGCCCGAACCGTGTTGCGGTTCGGGCTGCCCACGCCGAGGAAGCCCTTCACGGAGCCGCAGAACTGGGGCGCCGCGAAGCTGCACTTGTCGTTCCGCCAGGGATCGCCCGGATTGAAACACTCCGGATCCAGGTCGATGGCGCGCTCCTTCTGGTCGCACGACCCGGCGGTGACCAGGAACATCATCAGGTTCCAGGAGAGGGCCGCCATCTCGTTGCGGAAGATCTGGGCGGTGCCGAGTCCGTACTCGAAGTCGAAATCGCGGGTATTGAAGACGCAGGTCCGCACCGCCGGATTCGAGCTGTTCGAGTCGGCCGCCGAGAGA
>CAZVOI010000101.1:0-1531 GCA_964628275.1 uncultured Acidobacteriota bacterium
CCCCCTGGGCGGTGCGTCAGTCGAAGAACGGGAACAGCCGGCGCAGGTCGGCCTCGCTCGGGCGGCGGCCGTACTCGCACACTTCGAAGGCCTCGGCGTCCTTCACGCTGTCGGCCTTGGCCCCGTACCACTTGCGCAGCGCGGCGCGCACGTCGTCGGCGATCGGCCGGCCGCTGCGCTGCTGGCGCAGCCAGGCGAGCCGCGCGGCCGGCTCCTTCGGCACGGACTCGAGTGCCCCGTCTACCCAGGGCAGCCACTCGTCGACCTGCGAGACGTGGGCGTCGAGCGCGTGGATCTTCTTCTCGATCACCGAGTCGATCGCGACCGCCACGTCGGGCCGGAACGGGTTCGGCCGCTGGAAGTGGTCGTGAGAGTAGAGGAAGACGGGGTTCTTGCGCAGCGGCTCGGTGTCGGGCGTGACGTTCGGCACCACGACCATGTACGCGCTGTCCTGTACCACGACACCCGTGCAGCGGTGGTCGGGGTGGTAGTCGTTGGGCCGTGGCGCGATCACGACGTCGGCTTGCCACTGCCGGATGCGCCGGATCACCTGCTGGCGCACCGCGAGCGTCGGCTCGAGCTCCCCGTCGTGGTTGTCGAGCACCTCGTACTCGGCGATGCCGAAGCGGCGCCCCGCCTCCCGCGCTTCCGCGCGCCGGCGCTTCGCGAGCGCGCCGCCGCCTTCCGACTGGTGCCCGGCGTCGCCGTTCGTCAGGGCGACGAACTTGACGGCGTGCCCCTTGGCCGCCCACAGCGCGGCGGTGCCGCCGGCGTCCAGGTCGCAGTCGTCGGGGTGCGCGCCGAAGACGATGATGCGCAGGGGTGCCTGGGCCTCGGCCGTTCCAGGGCTCGCTAGTGACAGGGCAAGCGCCAAGGCCAGAGCCGTGGCGGCGAGCTGGCGGGCTCTCGAGCGATGCGTGGGCATGGGATCCTCCTTCGAGCGTCGGTGGCCCTACGGGCGGGGATTCTACGCTAGCGGGGGGCTCGGGGGGCGCTCAGCGCCCCCGAAAGCCAGTCCACAAGATCCTGCCCGTGTCCTTTCCGTTTTCGTTTCTGCTCCGTTCCTGTTCCCTTCCTGTCCGTTGGTGCGTTCCATTCCGCGAAGTCTCCCGCCAGGCCCCTGTCACCCCTTTCGGGCCGGTGATGGCCTCGAACCCGCGACTTAAGCCCTCCCGAGCGTCTCATAAGCCCTATTCGGCAGATTATTAGTATAGAAACCTTGCAATTAAGCCACAGATGTGATGAATTGGGCTTCTCATGAAGGAGAAGAGAGCCATGGACACGCCGCTGCGCGACTTTCTGGAGATCCCGTACGACAAGCTGGAGGAGATGAACCTCCAGGCCAAGGCCGATCGCGTGGCCGGGAAGGACCCGGGCCGGATCCGCGAGGCCCGGATGAAGTACCTGACCGACGAGAAGCGCATCAAGGCGGTGACCGTCTGCTTCACCGACCTCGAGGGCCGCTTCCACATGCTCGACTACGACAAGAAGTTCCTGCTGAAGTCGGCCGACAACCTGACCTTCGACGGCT
>CAZVOI010000102.1:0-3847 GCA_964628275.1 uncultured Acidobacteriota bacterium
GGCAAAGGCATGAGACAGGGCGGCGAGCGCAAGGCCGGTCTGGACATCGAGATCGTGGGCGTCGCCCAGAACGCCAAATACAGCCGGGTCAAGGACGCGGTGCCGCCGCTCTTCTTCCGGCCGTATCGCCAGGACGACCAGCTCGGCGCGATGTCCTTCTACATACGGACCAGCCTGGAGCCTGACAGGTTCCTGACGACCCTCAAGGGCGTGATGTCGCGGCTGGAGCCCGGCTTGCCGGTCGAAGACCTGCGCACGATGCCGCAGCAGGTTCGCGAGAACGTGTTCATGGACCGCTTCCTCAGCACGCTCGCAACCGCGTTCGCCTCGCTCGCGACGATCCTGGCGGCGGTCGGACTTTACGGCGTCCTCGCCTACACCGTGGCCCAACGCACGCGCGAGTTCGGCCTGCGGATGGCGCTCGGGGCGGACGGACAGCATGTGCGTGGCATGGTGCTCCGGACTGTCACGCTGCTGACGCTGGTTGGAGGCGGCATCGGCCTGGCGATCGCGCTCGCAATCGGCAGCCTGGCTCGCTCGCTGCTGTTCGAAGTGAAGGGGCATGACCCGTTGGTGTTGGTCGGCGCGGCCGTGCTGCTCGGCCTGGTGGCGTTCGCCGCGGGCTTCGTCCCGGCTCTTCGCGCGTCGCGCATCGACCCGATGCAAGCCCTTCGGTACGAATAGGAGAAATTCATGCTCACGACCGCTCGCTGGCTCTGTCTCGGACTTGTCGCACTGGTCTCGGCGCTGCTGCCGTCGCGCGCCGAGGCTCAGGCCGCCCAGGACACGCCCGAAGCGAAGCAGGCGCGGATCAAGTGGTTCCACGAGGCGAAGTACGGGCTCTTCATCCACTGGGGCCTCTACGCTATCCCCGCCGGCGAGTGGAAGGGCCAGCGCATCCCCGGGATCGGCGAGTGGATCATGAACCGCGCCAAGATCCCGGTTAGCGAGTACTCGCAGCTCGCCAAGCAGTGGAACCCGGTCAAGTTCGATGCCGATGCCTGGGTCCAGATGGCGAAGGACGCGGGGATGAAGTACATCGTGATCACCTCGAAGCATCACGACGGCTTCGCGCTGTACGACTCCAAGGTCAGCGCCTACGACGTCGTCGACGCGACGCCGTCCAAGCGCGACATCCTGAAGGAGCTGGCGGCGGCCTGCCAGAAGGGCGGCATCCGCCTCGGTTACTACTACTCCCAGTCTCAAGACTGGTACGAGCCGAACGGCGCCGGCAACTCCTGGGACTTCGGGCCGGACGACAAGAAGGACTACGACAAGTACCTTCAAGAGAAGGCCGAACCACAAGTGCGCGAGCTGTTGACGAGCTACGGGCCCGTTGCGCTGTTGTGGTTCGACACGCCGCAACGGATGACCGGCGACCGCGCCCACCGCTTCACGCGTCTGGTTCGCTCGGTCTCGCCCGACACGCTGATCGACGGGCGGCTCGGAGTCGAGGGCGACTACGTGACGACCGGCGACAACGTCATCCCGGCCGACGCCCAGAGCGTCCCCTGGGAAGTGCCGGCGACGATCAACCACACCTGGGGTTATCGCAAAGACGATCCCGACTGGAAGTCGCCGGGCGACATCACCTTCAAGCTCGTCGACATCGTCAGCAAGGGCGGCAACTACCTCCTCAACGTCGGGCCGATGGCCGACGGCATCATCCCGCAGGCCAGCCAGGACACGCTGCGCGCCGTCGGGAGCTGGCTCGAGAAGAACGGCGAGGCCGTCTACGGCGCCGGCAAGACGCCCTTCGGCGAAGAGCTGGGCGAACCCAGCGCGCGCGGGTCCAAGGACCTGCGCGGCCAGCCGCTGATGCTGCCGCGGCGCGAATGGCGCGTCACGACCAAGCCGGGCAAGCTGTTCTTCACCTTCTTCGAGGAGCCGCGCGTGGCCTTCGAGCTGCCGGGGATGAAGAACACGGTCAAGCGCGCGTATCGGCTCGCCGACGGCGTCGCCGTCGAGACGAAGTCGGAGGGCGGGAAGACTCTGCTCATCATCCCCCGCCCGATCTGGGACCCGACGGCCACCGTGGTCGTGGTGGAGATCGAGGGAGACAAGGTCGAGCGCTAGGGCGCTCGGCGACCATGCCCCCGCGACGCAAGCAGCCGGCGCCACCCAGCGCCGAGACCGAGAATCCGCCCTCAACCGGACCCGAAGCCGCGCTCGAAGCTCTGCGGCATGAGGTCGCCGAGCTACGGCGGAGCCTCCACGGCGCCGGCGACCTGTCCTCTCTCGCCGACCGGCTGCGCGAGAGCGCCAAGCTCCTGGCCGAGGCACTCTCGGACACGCCCAAGGCCGACGATTTTCAACCGCTAGCGGAC
Organism: uncultured Acidobacteriota bacterium; assembly: GCA_964628275.1. GTDB lineage: Bacteria > Acidobacteriota > Vicinamibacteria > Fen-336 > Fen-336 > CAZVOI01. Next base: position 2,328 of record CAZVOI010000102.1, read on the forward strand.
CACCTCTACGAGTTCGCGCAAACGACGCCGCAGCTCGTCGACGCGCTGCGCGGCCTGCCACGACCCGAAGACTACGACTCGCTGGTCGAGCCGATGGGCGAGTTCGCGCGCGTCGCGCCGGCGCTGGCCGAGCAGCTCGCGATCGTGATGAAGAGCGTGGCTCCGCTGCGCGACGCCGTCAGCCAGCTCCGCACTACCGCAGACGAGATGAAGGCTCGCCCGCAGCACACGGCCGGTGACGGAGCGGCCCTCGAAGCCGCCGCGACGCGCATGGCGGAGGCGCAGCACGGAATCCGCGAGGCGCTCGCGTCACTGCCGCGCGACCCGGAGTACCGCGCCGTCGCCGAGCAGCTCCGGACGATCGCTTCAGTGTCACCGTCGCTCACCGAGTGGCTCCACGAAGTGCCCAAGCTCTCGATGCCGCTCGGCCAGTCGATCGCCGCCTTGGAGCGAGCCGCGCAGTCGCTCGCCGAGGGCGAAGAGGAGTTGCGGCGAGCTGCCGAGCCGGCCGCGCGCAAGAAGCGACCTGTCCGCGCCACCCGCGGCTGAAGACCACGGCGCGAAGCACAAAGGGAGGCGCGTACAATGAAGGACGTCATGGCGACCGTGGCGAAGACGATCTACTCCCACATCACCAAACACTCCGAGGTGTGCGGCGGGCGCGCCACCATCGACGGAACGCGCATCCGCGTCCTCGACATCTGGAGCCTGAAGCGGCGTGGCCTGACTCCCGAGCAGATGCTCGATGAGTACCCGCTCACGCTGGCGCAGGTGTACGCCGCGCTCTCCTACGCCCACGAGAACCAGGCCGAGATCGAAGCGGCGCTCGAAGAAGATCACAAGATCGCCCAACGCGCCGAGCGCACCCAACAGGAATTGTTCGCGAAGCGCCCGGCCAGGGAGTGATTCGGCCCTTCCTTCTCTTCCTCGACGCCTGCGTCCGAGGACCGGTGGCCGAGGGCCTGCGACGCCGCGGCTGGGATTGCGTGCGAGCTGTGGACCTCCACGGGACCCGCCTCTCTTCGAGCACGCTGCCGCGCTCGACCGCGTCTTCGTCACCAACGACGCTCCGCTGCTGGCGCTTGCGATTGCGTGGCTCGAAGCAGGCCGGCCCTTCCGCATGGTCTTCTGGGAGAAGCCTGACGACGAGCGCTACAGCGTGGGCCAGATCCTCGACGCCTTCGACGAACTGGCAGCTCGCAATGATCCTTTCGCCTACCCGATCCACTTCCTGAGGCCCAAGACATGAGGCTCCGCCATCTGTGAGCCTTCAAGACGCGGCCGGTCATCCCCGCTCGTCACGCACGGAGCGCGCGTCGTAGCTGACGAAGCGCGGCAACAGCGCGCCGCAGACGAGAACACCGATCACGCACAGCACGCCGCCCGAGATGACCGAGGTGCGCACGCTGAAGAGCGCGGCCACCACGCCGGCTTCGGTGTGACCGAGCAGCGGGCCGCTCATGTAGCTGACCATCTCGATGCCCGCGAGCCGGCCGCGCAGGTTGTCCGGGATCGTCTGG
>CAZVOI010000103.1:0-6389 GCA_964628275.1 uncultured Acidobacteriota bacterium
CACGGCGTATCCGTCGCGCACCTTGGTGAAGGCGTGCTGCTTCACCGTGGCGCGCGGATCGTCCAGCATCGGCCGCAAGCTCGCACCCTCGATCTCCGCGGCCGGCGTCAAGCCCGCCAGGTCGGCCAGGGTGCGGTAGAGGTCGAGTAGCTCGACGACCCCGCTCGCAGGCTGGCCGTTGCCGCGGGCGCCCGGCGCCAGGATCACGAGCGGCACACGGGCGCTCTTCTCGACCAGGCTCATCTTCTGCCAGAGGCCGTGGTCTCCCAGGTGGTAGCCGTGGTCGCTCGTGAAGACCACCAGTGTGTTCTGCGCCAGTCCGAGCCGGTCGAGCGCCTTCAGCACCACTCCGACCTGCGCGTCCATGAAGGTCGTCGACGCCCGATATGCCTGGATCGCCTCGCGCCGGAGCCGGTCCTCGATCTCGTCTTGAAGCTTCTGCGCGCTCGCGTACGCCGCCGCCGGAGTCCGGGCGCGGTCGTCGTCGCTCTGGGTTGGCAGCTCGATGCGATCGGCCGGGTAGAGATCGAAGTACTTCTTCGGCGCGACGTAGGGCGTGTGCGGCCGATACAGCCCGACGCCGAGGAAGAACGGCCGCCGCTCGCGGGCGAAGCGCTCCAGCAGCCGCACCGCCTCGCTGGCGCCGATGCCGTCGGTCTGCTCCTCGTCGGGCGCGTCGTCGGCAAACCAGGAGAGCGTCCCGCCGAACTGGCCCGGCGGACCGATGCCGAAGATGCGGTCGTGGATCTCGCGGTCGTGGCCGCGCGGGTTGATCGCGAGGTCCCAGGACAGGTAGTCGTCGAGGCTGGCGGTGCCGATGTTGTTGGGCACGCCATAGTGATACAGCTTGCCGATGCGCGCGGAGAACCAGCCGTTGTTCTTGAAGAGCTGAGGCAGCGTCACGGTCTCGGGAAGGCGCTCGCGGAAGTGCGGCGACACGGGGCGCGCCGGGCTCGGGTTCGTCAGTACCCCCGTCGCATCGGGTCGCCGCCCCGTCAACAGCGACGAACGGCTCGGGCTGCACAAGGGATACTGCGTGTAGGCGCGCTCGAAGCGCACCCCGCGCGCGGCGAGCGCGTCGATGTTCGGGCTCTGGACGCTCGCCCGATACGCGCCGAGATCCACGTTCAGATCGTCGGAGACGATGAACAGGACGTTGAGCTTGCTGGACGCCGGCGATTGGCCTTGCAGCGTCAGCGTCCAGGTCGCGAGCAGGCTCGCCAGCAGAGTCCGAGACTTCATGGCCGGTGAGCATAGCGCGGGACTGCGTCGCCTCCCCGCGTGCGACGTATGCTCGTCATCTCAAGGTCAAACCGGAAACGCTCTGGTGTGCTGGGCGTTTGGTGCGTTCGGGCTGGCGAACTGATCCCCTGCTACGGGCGCGCTGGTTCGCCCTTGGCAGGGGCGGTCTTGGCGGCGGCCGCCGGCGTTGCGCTCGGCACAGGCACGGCTTCTTTCGGCAGCGGCTTTCTCGGAAACAGCTCCGGCCGCGTCGCCGCGTTGTAGGCGAACGCCGCGATGATCACCGACGCCTGCATCATGTCTTCGCGCTGGATCCGGTCGTAGACGTCCATGTTGCTGTGGTGGGTGCGGGTGCTGTAGTCGGCTTCGTCCTGGATGAACTGGAAGCCGGGCAAGCCGACGGCGTCGAAGGAGAGATGGTCGGTGCCGCCGGTGTTGCGCATCGTGAGCGCCTTGGCGCCGAGGTCCTCGAAGGGCTCGAGCCACGCCTCGAAGATCGGCTTGGCGGCGGCGTTCTGTTGAAGGTAGACGCCGCGGACCTTGCCGGTGCCGTTGTCGAGGTTGAAGTAGGCGCTGAGCTTCGTGTGCGCCGGCTTCAGCGTCAGCGGTCCTTGGGGACTTCGCAGTCCGGCCGGCACGTCGCGCTCCTCCGGGCTCGGGTCGGGGCGCGACCCGAAATGCTCCTTGACGTAGGCGCGCGAGCCCAAGAGACCCTGCTCCTCGCCGGTCCAGAGGCCGATCCGGATCGTGCGCCGCGGCTTGACGTCGAGCGATTTCAAGATGCGGATCGCTTCCATCGCGACCGCGCTACCGGCCGCATTGTCGGTCGCTCCGGTTCCCGAGTGCCACGAGTCGAAATGCGCCCCGACCATCACCAGCTCGCCCTTCTTGTCCGTACCCGGCAGCTCGGCGATCACGTTGTAGGAGTTGAGGTCTTCCTCGTGGAAACGGGCGCGCACGTCCAGCTCCAGCTCGACCTCCTGCTTCAGGTCGATCAGCCGCGCGATTCGGTTGAAGTGCTCGGCCGCCAGCACGATCGACGGCACGCCAGGGTTCTCACCCTGCACGCGCGAGCCACCGCCCTGTACGAACACCAGGCCGCCGTCGCGCGAGGACGACTCGATCGTCGCCAGCGCCTTCTCGCCCGTCAGCCAATCGCGGAGCACCCGGGCGAACCGCGTCCGGCGGGCGATGTCCTGGGGGTTGAAGGGCGGCGCGCCAGGCGCCGCGTTTCTTCCGGCTCCGCGCGGACCCGGGATCTGGAAGAGCGACAGGTCGTCGAGCGTCTTGTCGTTGTAGCGCTGGAACGCCACCGCATCGGGCGCCTTCAGCTCGCGCGGCTCGCCGAGCATCACGATCGCACCCGTGAGCTTGCCCTTCCACTTCTCGAGGTCGGATTCGGCTTCGATCTTGGCTTTCACAACCTTGGCCTTCACCGCCCCGTCGGTTCCCGGCGTCCACGCCTTGGGATAACCGTTGAGAACCGCCGTGTTGGGAGCGGTCATCACGATCGACGAGCGATCGAACGACCAGCCGCGGCCGAACGGTCCCCAGCTCTCGAGATGCGCGTTCTGCAGGCCCCAGCCTTCCATCTCGCCGCGCGCCCACTCGGCGGCCCGCTTCGTCCCAGGCGAGCCGGTGAGCCGCGGGCCGTGCAAGTCGGTGAGCATTTGCAGCGTTTGCATCACCTTCGAGTTGGAAAAGCCTTCGTCGCGGATCCGGGTCATCATTCCCCAGTCCACGACCTCTTCGTTCCCGTTCGCGGCCAGGTTCAGGGCCCCGAGGCCGACACAGCACGTCAGCGCAAGCTTGCGGAACATGATTTCTGGCTCCTCAATGGGACAGCGTTCAGACGCTCGAAGACGAGCCAAGCTACACCCGGCGCGGCGGCCCGGTCAACGCTTCAGCAGGCCGAGCCCGTTCAATCCGAAACGGCGACACCATGCCGAACGGCTGCCTTGCGCAGCGGCCCGTCCTTGCAGCACAAGGAGAGCTTGCGGCGGTGCGCCAACTCGAGGTACGCCGCGTCGTACACCGAGAGCTGGTATTTCGCCGCTAGCGACGACAACGTCGAGAACGCCAGCCCCGCCATCTCGTGGTCCACACGAAGCGGCAGCACGCGGAGCCAGGCCAGGGCGGTCTGGCGTTCGGCGTCGGTCAGCTTCCCGCGACGAACCAGCACAGCGAGCGCGTTGGCCACCTCCAGCGGCCACAGCGCCGGGACTTCGATGACCGTGCCCTCGGCGATCGCGTCCAGCATCTCGTCGGTCTGGGGTGTGGCCTGACCGGGGTGGATCCACGCAACAGCGACCGAGGCATCCGCGACGAACGCCGTCACAGCCGGCCGTCGTCGATGGCGGCGCGCGCCTCGCGGTCCGACAGTCGGGCGCGGCTGCCCTTGGCGCGTCGCAGGATCCGCCGCCGGAGCTCGCGAAGCCCGGCGACGGCGTCGCGCACGCGGTCCCGGCGCGGGAGGCCCTCCGGGATCACTCGCGCCACCGGTCGGTCGTGGCGGGTGATGACGATCTCCTCGCCTGCCGCCACCCGTTCGAGCAGCTCTCCGAAGCGGGTCTTGGCCTCGAACGCGCTCACCTTGGCCATCTCGCCCCCCGTGATTCGACTAGTTGTTGACTAGTCTATCACCTTCTAGAGCCCGACCAGGAACGGGTTCCGTTTTCGCTCGCGGCCGATCGTGGTCTCGGGGCCGTGGCCGCAGATGACGCGGGTGCGGTCGTCGAGCGCCAAGAGCCGCGTCTTGATCGAATGCAGCTCCTGGTCCTGATCGCCGCCCCAGAGATCCGTCCGGCCGATCGAGCCGGCGAAGAGCGTGTCGCCGGCGAGCAGCAGCGGCGCGTCGCCGCCGAGGTGAAAGCAAATCGAGCCGGGCGTGTGGCCGGGCGTGTGCAGCACCTCGGCGTTGAGAGAGCCCGCCTTCACGACGTCGCCTTGATGGACGTGCTCGTCGATCGGCGCGCGCGGCGGCTCCAGCATCATGCCGCCCATCCACTCGGCCTGGACGCGCAGGTTGTCGTAGAGAGGCAGGTCCGCCTCGTGGAGCATCAGCCTGGCGCCGGTGGCGTCTCGAACGGCCAGGTTCGCGCCGACGTGGTCGATGTGCGTGTGCGTGATCAATATCGCGCGGCAAGTGAGGCCGTGCTTCTCGAGAGCAGCGAGGACCTTCGGTGCGTCGTCGCCGGGATCGACGACGATGGCCTCCCTGGAGACCGGATCACCGATGACCGTGCAGTTGCACTGCAAGAGTCCGACCGGGAACGTCTCGACGATCATTCCCGGAGCAACCCTTGCGCGCGCAGGAACGTGAGCACGCGCCGGTTGAAGTCGGCGGGCTTCTCCATCATCAGGAAGTGCCCCACGCCGCTCATCGTCTGATAGTCGAGCTTCGGGATGAACGCCTCGATTGCCTTCTTGTAGTTTGCCGACCAATGCGGCGCATCGGCATAGATCGCGAGCACCGGCACGCCGAGCTTTGGCTCGGTCGTGAAGATTCTCGGATCGCTCATCTCGTAGGCGGCCGAGGAGGCCACGTGCTGCGGCGTCTTCAGCATCTCGGTCTTGATCTCGCGCGCCAGCGACGGATCCTCGAGCTTGCCGATCAGGTTGTCGATGACGCCGGCCATCGCGGTCTTGTAGTCCTGGCCCTTGTAGCGCGCCGCCCATTTTTGACGGTCGGCCTCGGTGGTCACGAAGGCGCGGAAGCTGCCATCCACCGCGATCAGCGCCAGCGTCTTCGCCGGGACGAGCCGCGCGAACTGCCACACCACGGCTGTCCCCATGCTGTGTCCGGCGAGAACCGCTTGCTCGATCTTGGCGTGGCGGAGCACGGCGTCGACGGCACGCGCGAACAACGGCATCGTGTACGCGATCTCCGGCCTGTCGCTCTCGCCATGGCCGGGGAGATCGATCGCCACGATCCGCATCGCCGTCGATAGCGGGCCAGCCTGGCCCTTCCAGAAACCCAGATTGCAGGTCCAGCCATGAACCAGGACCAGCGTCGGCTCGCCCTGGCCCAGGACCTTGTAGTGGACCTTGGCGCCGTCGAGGGTCGCGAAACGGGACGGCGCCGAGGCCAGGTCCGAGTCGGCGGCAGCGGCGATCGTGGCGAAACTCGAGAGCATGGCGCCGAGCAAGGACCTCATGAATCGCTCCTACTCTAAGGCAGTGGGATAATCAGGCGTCATGAACCCCGACGTCATCCGCCGCCTGCCCAAGACCGACCTCCACGTCCACCTCGACGGCTCGTTGCGCGTCCCGTCACTGATCGAGATGGCCAAGGAGCGCAAGATCGCGCTGCCTTCCGAGAGCGAAGCGGGCTTGCGCGAGAGCGTCTACCCGCCACACTACAAGAACCTCCAGGAGTACCTCGAGGGCTTCCGCTACACGGTCGCGGTGCTGCAGGACGCCGAGGCGCTGGAGCGCGCCGCTTTCGAGCTGTGCGAGGACTGCCAGCGAGAAGGCGTGCGCTACGTCGAGATCCGCTTCGCGCCCCAGCTCCACGTGCGGCCCGGTTTCGAGATCAACGACGTCGTGCTCGCGGTCGACCGCGGCATCCGCAAGGCCACCGCCACGCTCAACGCGCGTCCCGAGGTGGTTTCGGGTCGCGAGCCGCGATTCCTGGCCGGCATGATCCTGTGCGCGATGCGCTTCTTCACGCCGGAGTTCTCGCCCGGTTTTCGGCGTTTCTTCGAGACGTTGCCCGAGGCTCCCTCGCACGAGGTGTACTCAGCGGCCAGCACCGAGGTCGCGCGCGCCGCCGCGCGGCTCAAGCAGGAGGGCTTGCTCGTGGTCGGCATCGATCTCGCGGGCCAGGAGCGCGGCTATCCCGCCGAGGATCATCGCCACGGCTACCAGGTCGCTCACGAAGCCTTTCTCGGCAAGACCGTCCACGCCGGCGAGGACTACGGGCCGGAATCGATCTTCCAAGCGATCGGCGACCTTCACGCCGACCGGATCGGCCACGGCACATGGCTGTTCGACGAGACCAAGATCCGCGACAAGCGGATCGCGGATCCCAAGGCCTACGTCGAAGGCCTGGCGCAGTTCATCGCCGACAAGCGCGTCACCGTCGAGGTGTGCCTGACCTCGAACCAGCAAACGGTGCCCGAGCTGGCGGGCGACCTGAAGCTGCA
>CAZVOI010000104.1:0-3329 GCA_964628275.1 uncultured Acidobacteriota bacterium
CGGGGGGCGGGTCACGTTCTAATCCGGAGCGTGAACAAACGCCTCGTCGTCGTCGCGACAACCCTGCTGGGGGCGGCGGGCTTCGGCCCGTCGCCCTCGCCGATCTCCGAGTATGCCGCCGCCCTCGAGGGTGCGCCGCCCGAGGCCGTCCTCCTGGAGGCGCCCGCGGGCGAGCGCTACGCGCGCATCGACCGCGCGGGAGTGACCGTCCTTCCCATCGGCCGCCTGCTGACCCCCTTGGGCCGGCAGGTCGACACGGCGCCTCATCCCTTCGGCCTCGCCCTCTCGCCCGACGGGTCCGTTCTGGTGACCGTCAACGGCGGCGTCGGTCCCTTCTCCCTGACCGTCGTGCGCGATCCCGCTTCCCTGTCGCCTCGGGTGACCCAGATTCCGCCCGGGGAGGAGACCGACAAGCGGGTCATCAGCTCGGCCTTCCTCGGCGCGGCGGTGGACACCGCCCGCGGCCTCGTCTACGCATCCGGAGGCGACAACGGCACGGTCTTCGTTTTCCGTCTCTCGAATGGCGGACGCATCGCCCAGATCGACCTCTCGACCCCCGAGCATCCCGACGCTTACACCACCGACCTCGCCCTGTCCCCAGACGGCCGGCACCTCTACGCCCTCGACCTCGGGAACTACCGACTGGTCACCATCGACACCCTGAAGCGCGAGGCGGTGGGGGAGGTCGGCGTGGGCCGCAACCCGTTCGCGCTACAGCTCGCGGCGGACGGGAAGCAGGCCTTCGTGGCGAACATGGGCACCTTCCAATACTCCTTCGTGGAGACGCGCGATCCCCTGGACGACCCGCGTGGCCTGCCCTTTCCGCCCACGGGCTATCCGTCGAAAGAAGCGCGCGAAGGCACGGTGGTCGAGGGTCGCCACGTCCCGGGCATCGGCGACCCGAACGTGGACGAGGCCTGCTCGGTCTGGACCGTGGACCTCAGTCGTCCCGAGGTTCCGATGATCGCGTCCCGCCTCAAGACCGGGCTGCCCGTTGGTCAGTCCCTGGGAGGAAGCAGCCCGGCCGGTCTCGCGGCCTCGGCGGACACCCTGTTCGTGGCCAACGCCACCAACGACACCGTCGAGGCCTGGGATCGCGCCACCGGCGCGCGCCGGTGGACGACCCTGCTGGCGCCCGCGCCGTACCTCAGAGGGCTCCGTGGCGTGTTGCCCTTCGGCCTCGCCCTCTCACCCGACGGACGCACGCTATTCGTGGCCGAGTCGGGATTGAACCCAGGCGCTATCGAGAACGGACCCGGGTCTGCTAACGAAAAGGGGACCAGGTGGCGTTCGAGGACGGTGGGTGAAAGAGGTGTCTGGACGCGGTTGAGCCGGGCCGTGGGGTGGAAGGGCACCATGGCCTGTGATCAAGCGGCGTCCTTGTCGGATCTGCGGTAGGTGGTTTCATCCGGACCCTCGAGTGGGCTCGCGCCAGCGAGCGTGCGGGAAGCGAGGGTGCCAGAAGAAGCGCCGCGAGAAGACGCAGGCGGTGTGGCGCTCGGAGAATCCTGAGTACTTCCTGAGGCGTCGTCTTCAGCGGAGGGCCAACGCCGCGCGAGCGGCGGAGGAAGCCGTCGAGGACCCCAAGCAGCTCCGGGCATCGGAAGGCGAGGGGGAGGTCCGACGCCCGGAGCCACTGAGGATCCCGAGGGTTCTGGCGCGGATTCCCTGGGACCTCGCGCAGGACGAGATCGGGGTGTCGGCCACGGATTTTCTGGCGGTGACCGCCCGACTCCTCGTCAAGGTCGCGCAAGACCAGAGAACCGGAAACAGCCAGTGCTGACGAGGGGTTACGCGACAGATCTCACGCGGCCGCGTCAAGACCAGATAATCGGAAAAAGCCTTGTGCTGACGCCTCGTTAGAGAACAGACCTCCCGGACTGTCGTCAAGACCAGATCCCGGGCGGCGCCAAGCTGGCCTCCGACAGCGGGAGGGCGGCTTGGATCTGGAGTTCCACCAGTTGGATCTGCGGCACGAGGGGCTGCGTGTGCGCCGGCTGGAGAAGGAGCGGCGGCTACTCGGCTCCTTGTCGGAGGTGGGGCAGCAAGTCCCGATCGTGGTGGTGCCGGCGGCGAAGCCGGGGCGGTACCTGGTCATCGATGGCCACAAGCGTCTGCGCGCCCTGCGCCGGCTTCGTCTGGACACGGTGCGGGCCACGGTGTGGGAGCTGAGCGAGGCGGAGGCACTACTGCTTCTGCATTCGCAACGGGCGGACGAGGCGGAGACCGCCATTGAGCAGGCCTGGCTCCTGCTGGCCCTGCACGAGGGGGGTATGCCCCCGGCGGAGCTGTCGTTGCGGTTCTGCCGGAGCGCGAGCTGGGTATCGCGGCGGCTGGGCCTGGTGGGTGAGCTGCCTCTCTCGGTGCAGGAGTGGGTGCGCGAGGGCCGCATCTCGTCCCACGCGGCGATGAAGTACCTGCTGCCGATGGCGCGCGCCAATCGGAGCGACTGCGAAGCCCTGGCGGCCACGGTGGCGAAAGAGAAACTGACGACACGCGAGGTCTCTGACCTCTACGCCGCGTGGAGAGACGCCCCGCCCCCGCGGCGGCGCCGGCTGATCGAGGAGCCGCTGTTGTTCCTGAAGGCGAGACGTGAGCTCGCGCAAGAGCCGGTGTCGGCGAATCCCGCCCGGAGCATCTTGCGGGATCTCGATATGGTGGGGGCCCTCGCTCGGCGTGTCGAACGAGGGTGGTGCGAGGGCGCTTCGTTCATGGACGAGCCGGAGCGGGAAGAGGCGAAGCGCTGCGTCGATCAGGCCATCGCCGATCTCACCCGGCTCCGCAAACGGATGGAGCAGGAGAGGCTGCCACATGCTGAAACAAGACCAGAGGACGGCAATCCTGGAGCTGCACGGGAAGGGAGTGGGGAGACGGAAGATCGCGGACTTGCTGCGGGTGTCCCGGGGCGCGGTGAGGAGGGTGATCGGGTCGAAGTCGGCCGCCGTCCCCGAGATCGCCCGGGCCGAGAAGGCCGACCCGCACCGCCAGGAGATCCTGGAGCTGCTCACGATCTGCGAGGGGAACCTGGTCCGAGTCCATGAGGAGCTCGTGGCCGGCAACGTCGCGCTGTCCTACTCCACCCTGACCGCGTTTTGTCGCCGCGAAGGAATCGGCCAGGAGCCCAAGACGCCCGTGGGGCGGTACCACTTCGAGCCCGGCCAAGAGCAGCAGCACGACACCTCTCCGCACAAGGTCAAGCTCTCGGGAGTCGAGCGCCTGGCCCAGACGGCATCGTCGGTACTGTGCTTCTCGCGGATGCTCTTCTTCCAGCTCTACCCGACGTTCCAGCGCTTCCACTGCAAAGTGTTCCTCACCGACGCGCTGAGCTA
>CAZVOI010000105.1:0-1530 GCA_964628275.1 uncultured Acidobacteriota bacterium
CGGGGAGCTGTTCTACGTCTCGGGAGACGACCTGATAGCGGTGGCTGTGACGGCCGGAGCCGACGTCCGGGTCGGTCCGCCGCGTCGGCTGTTTGCCGCAGAGGCTATAGGTACGAGGCTGACTCGGCCGGCCGCGATCGATGCTCTCTACGCGGTCGGCCCCGATGGCCGACGCTTCCTCCTCGTCCGGGGAAGCGGGATGGGAACGAGCGACGTCGTCCTGATGGACGGCGCCTGGACGCGCGTCGCGGCCGAAGGCCGGTAGTCGGCCCGCACCTCGCGGCGGCGGGCGTGTTTGCGAGCCGCGGCCTCTGATGCCATCCTGTCGCTCGGATGGCGCACGCTCCTGGCGGGTCTCTCGCACGCGGCAGCCTGAGCCAGGTCACCGCGGCGGGCTTGATCCGGGAGATCCATGCGGGCCGCAAGAGCGGTGTCCTGCACCTGACGCGCGCGGAAGTCTCGAAGCGGCTCTATTTCAAGGCTGGGTCGATCATCCTGGCCGGATCCGACCGGCCCGAGGACAGGCTGGGTCAGGCTCTGGTGCGGGCCAGGATGATCCAGGAGGCCGACCTCGAGCGCGCCCTGGCCATCGTGGAGACCACCAGCAAGACCCTGGGCGAGACGATCGTCGAGATGGGCCTGCTCCGTCCCGAGCAGGTCCAGAGCGAGGCCGCTCGGCGCACGAGGCTTCTCGTCGAGTCGGTGCTGGATTGGGATTCCGGAGACTACGCGTTCGACGAGCGTGAAGAGCGACTCGAAGGCGAGCTGCTGTCGCAGATCTCCGTGCCGGAGGCCCTGCTCGAGGGGATGCGCGGCGTTCGAAGCGATAACGTGGTCCGCCTCCTGCTCGGCGAGGGCAAGGCGGTCTTCCATCGCCCGCAGCACGCGCCGGGCACCCTGCCGGCGCTGCGGCTGACTCCCCGCGAGGAGTGGGTTCTCGAGCAGGCCAACGGCGTTTCCTCCGCCGCGCAGATCGCAGCCCGGTGTCCGATAGGTGAAGACGAGGCGTTGCGCTCGATCTGCGGGCTCTTCCTGGCGGGAGTCTTCGAGGCGGGCCCGCCGCCGGCCTCTGCCACCGTCGCGCGTGCACCCGACGGCCCTAGCGCGGAGAAGGGCGCGGGTACGAATCTCTGGGCGGCCCTGGAGGCCGAGCGCGCGGACACGGGCGGCTTCGGCGGCCAGTCGACACGCTCGTCTTTCCGGCTGCCCCAGGCGCTCGGGAGGTACGTCGTCGAGCAGGCGATCGGCCGCGGCTCGATGGGGGCTGTGCTGCTGGCCCGCGACCCCGCGATCGACCGACACGTCGCCGTCAAGCTGATCCAGACCTCGGTGCAGCTCACTCCGCCCGAGTGGGAGAAGTACAAGGAGCGCTTCTATCGCGAGGCTCGGGCGGCGGGCAAGCTCCTGCACCAGGGCATCGTGACGATCTTCGACGTCGGACACACCGTCGAAGGCATCCCCTTCATCGTGATGGAGTACGTCGAAGGGCGAACACTCGCGGCGCTCGCGGAGGAGAAGGAGCTGTCGCTC
>CAZVOI010000106.1:0-1735 GCA_964628275.1 uncultured Acidobacteriota bacterium
CGGGCAGGAACTTGAGCGCCACGTGGCGCCCGAGCTTCGTGTCCTCGGCCTGGTAGACGACTCCCATCCCGCCGCTGCCCAGCTTCGACGCGATGCGGTAGTGCGAGACGGACTGCCCGATCATCGCTTCTCGCCCTCCGCCGGCGGCGCCCCGCCCTCCATCGCCCCGGCAGGGTAGAGCCGCTCGAACTCGGGGTCGCCGTGCAGGCTCGCGAGGTCCGGGTCGCGGCGCGCCCAGCTCGAATCCTTGAAGCCCGCCTCCCAGGCCTTGCCCAGGGCCGCGAGGGCGTCGGGCTTCCTCTCGAGCTGACAGAAGACGCAGGCGGCGTTGTAGAGCACGGTCGCCTCGTTCGGGCGAAGCGTGATCGAGAGGTTGGCTTCGCGAATCGCGTCTTCGATGCGGGCACTGGCGGCGTATTCGCTGGCGAGGAGGCCGCGGGCGCGGGCGTCCTCCGGCACCGTCTTCAGGTGGCTCTCGAGCGCAAGGGTCACGCGCTGGCGCATGTTGTCGAGCGCGTCTTTCTTGCCGAGCGCCCCGAGCGCGTTCATGATCGGCACGTAGACGTTGTAGTCGGTGCCGCTCGCCTCGAGCGCCGCGTCGGCCACCGCCGCCACGTCGTGGTAGCGGCCGGCCGCGTACAGCGCGCGCAGCATCAGGTAGTAGGCGCCCTCGGTGTCGCGCTTCCTCTCGACCGCCTCCTGAGCGACGTGGACGGCCTCCGTGTACTCGCTCTGTGTGTAGAGGATCCAGGCCTGGGCGACCTTGACTTCCGGCAGCTGGGGCTTGAGCGAGACCGCCTTGCGCGACGCTTCGCGGGAGCGCTCGAGCCAGGCCTTCTTGCGCTCGTAGTTGTAGTGGTACTGGGCGCAGACGTTCGCAATCGCCGCGTAGGCCAGCGCGAAGCCCGGGTCCTGGGAGACCGCGTTCTCGAACATCTGCAGCGCGAACTCGAGGTCCTGGCGCGTGTGACGGCGAGCGTAGCTGCGGCCCCGGAGGTAGAGGTCGTAGGCCTGGAGGTTCTCGGTCGGCTTGGCCGCGAGCGCCTCCTGCTCCTGCGGCGAGAGCGTCACCCGCAGCGCCTCGGCGATGTTGCGCGCGATCTCGTCCTGCACCGCGAACACGTCGGCCATCTCGCGGTCATAGCGCTCGGACCAGAGCAGAGAGTCGGACGCCGCGTCCACCAGCTGGGCCGTGATGCGGAGCCGGCTGCCGCCGCGACGGATGCTGCCGGCGAGGACGGAGTTGGCCTTCAGCTGCTGGCCGACCTGCGCGGTCGCCACCGGCTTGTCGCGGTACGGGAGCACCGCCTGGCGCGAGAGGACCTTCAGCCCCTTGATCTTGGAGAGCTCGGTGATGATGTCCTCGGTGACCCCGTCGCGGAGATACTCGTCCTCCTTCACGCCGGACAGGTTCTCGAAGTAGAGCACCGCCACCGATCGCTCGGCGGCCCTCACGGCGCCGCTCTTCGAGTCCGTGAGATCCGCGGCACGCCGGCCGCCGGAGTCGGTGGCGCGCTTCAGGCGCAGCAGGTCGGTTTTCAGCTCCGTCGCCGTCTGGCAGCGCAGGTTGCGGTCTTTCTCGAGCGCCTTCGACAGGATGCGCCCGAGCTCGGCGGGCAGCGCCGGATTGAGCTGGGTGACGGCCTGCGGCTCGCGGTTCAGGATCGCTTCGAACACCACGGCCGAGGTCTCCCCCTGGAACGGCAGAGCTCCGGTCGCCATCTGGTAGAGCACC
>CAZVOI010000107.1:0-20030 GCA_964628275.1 uncultured Acidobacteriota bacterium
GACCGGAGTCGACCTGATGTTCGTCCATTTCCCGAACGTCGATCTGATGGGGCACGCCCGCGGTTGGATGTCCGCCAGCTACCTGGCCCAGGTCAGCGCGACCGACGCGGCGGTCGGACGCTTGCTCGGCGCGCTTTCGCCGCAGACGACCGTGATCTTGAGCGCCGACCACGGCGGCCACGGTCTGGGCCACGGCACGAACGACCCGCTCGACATGACCATCCCGTGGCTGATCGCCGGGCCCAAGATCGCGCCCGGCTTGCTCTCGGTGCGCGTGGTCACAACCGACACCGCCGCCACGGCGGCCTTCGTCTTGGGAATCAGCCTGCCCCCGAACGTCAGCAGCCGAGTCGTCGTCGAGGCGTTTCAGCCGATCGTCGCGACGCGGCTGAACCGAGCGCCCTAAGCCGCCGATCGCGGCTGCACCTGGATCTGCGCGCCCAGCTCGCGTTCGAGCGCGAGTGTCGTGGCCCCGACGCGCACCACCAGGGCCGGCATCGACTGGAGCATCTCGATCGACGCGCCGACGACGAGCCCCAGACTGGCGAAACGGACCTGGAGCGCTCCCGGCGGCAACCGGATCACTCGCGCCTCCGTTCCGTTCGCCAGCTCCAGCAGCGACAGCACGGCCGGACCGCTCATCTCCAGCACCTCGACGCGCGCGCGAGCCGCTGGAACAGCCGGACGATGCTGCTGCCACTCGGAAACTGGTAGCCGCAGCGCGGGCACTTCACCAGATCGCAGCCCGGGCAGATCGCGCAGGAGCCGCAGGCCCCCTCGCCCTGCGCGAACTCGAGGCCGCATAGCCCGCACTGGAACGGAGTCGTGGAAGCGTGTCGCACCGCGGCTTCGCCCTTCATCGGATTGGCAGGGGGAAGACCGCCAGCAACGCCGCGAGCGCCGCGCCGACGGCGAATGCGAGGGGGAACACGAACCCGGCCACGGCCAAGGCGGTGCGCCAGCCGCGCTCCTTCACGATCATGAAGAAATTGGCGATGCAGGGGATGAAGAGCGTCATCGTGACGACCGCCACCAGGATCTGGTCGGGCGACAGCTTGCCTTCGGCGACCAGCCGATAAAGCCCGGCCGCGCCGAAATCTCGTCGAAGAAAGCCGACCACGAAGGCCTCCGCGGTCTCCTTCGGCAGCCCGAGGCCGCCGGTCAGCAACGGCTCGGCCGCGCGCTCGACGACGCTGAGCAGCGCGAGTCGGTCGGCGGCGAACAGCAGCAACGTCCCCAGGGCGAACAGTGGCACCGCCTCCTTCAGGTACCACTCGATTCGCGCGAGCGTCTTGACGAGCATGTTTCCCGGGCGAGGCCAGCGCAGCGGCGGGAGCTCGAGCACGAAATCACTGGCGCGGCCCGGGATGAGTCGTGCGGCGATGCGTCCGACGACGACGATCACGGCCAGCACCACTCCCGCCCAGACGAAGAGCGCCAGCGGGTGGAGCGGCTGCAGCAGCGCCAGCGTCACCGAGAGCTGCGCCGAGCACGGGACTCCGAGCGCCAGCAGCAGGATCACCAGCAGCCGCTCCCGCGGCGTCTCCAGGACGCGCGTGGTGAGCGTCGCCATCGTGTCGCAGCCGAGGCCGAGCACCATGGGCAGCACGGCCTTGCCGTTCAGTCCCATGGCGCGAAACGAACGGTTCGCCATCACGGCGAGCCGCGGCAGGTAACCGGAATCTTCGAGCGCGCTGAAGGCGATGAAGAAGGTCCCGATGATCGGCAGCACCAGCGCCAGCGAGTAGGTCAGCGCCATCGTGACGAAGCCGTAGGGCCCGACGAGCAGGTCGCGGGCCCAGGCCCAGGGCACGGCGCTGGAGACGAGCGCGGTCGCCAGCGGGTTGATCCAACCGCCGAACAACCCGTCTTCCAGCCACCCGACGAGCGTGCCCGCGCCGAAGGCGCCGACGAACAGATAGGTCGCGTAGAGGGCGAGCGCCAGCAACGGATAGCCCCAACGCGGATGCGTCGTCAGACGGTCCAGCCGCTCGGCCCACGGATTCCGCACCCGGGGCGAGTCGGCCACCACGCCTGCGACGCTCGCTGCGAGCTCGGCCGCGGCCTGGTGACGGGCCGACGCGATCGCGTAGGCGGGGTCGGAGACGCGCTCCGTCGCTCGCGCCAGGATCTCCCGGACACGCGCGCCGTCACTGGCGGCGGCGACCAGAAGCTCACGGGCCGCAAGGTCGCCCGCGAGCGCCATCAAGCCCAGTGCCCGTGGCGCGACCGGCGTTTCACGGAGGAGCGGCTCGATCTCGGCGAGCGCCTCCTCCAAGGGCTCAGGGTAGGCGACCGGGGCGAAGCTGCCTCGCGGTACCGCGAGCGCGCGCCGCAACTCCGGAATCCCCTGGCCAACTACCGCGACCGTGGCGCGGACAGCCACTCCGAGCCGGCGTTCGAGGCCCGCGAAGTCGATACGAACGCCGGCGTCGAGAGCTTCGTCGATCATGTTCAGGCACAACACGAACGGTCGGCCCAGCTCGGCGACCTGGAAGGCGAGGCTGAGGGTGCGAGCCAGGTTCTTGGCATCGCCCACGACCAGGATGGCGTGTGTCGATTCGTCGAGCAGGAAGTCCCGGGCCACGCGCTCGTCCTCCGAGGCCGGCAACAGCGACAAGACACCGGGCGTGTCGACGAACGCGGCGCGGGCCGAACCGACGGCGGCTTGCGCGCGCGTCAGCTCGACGGTCGTCCCGGGATAGTTCGAAACCGTGACGTAGCTGCCGGTCAGCGCACCGAAGAGAGCGCTCTTCCCCACGTTGGGGTTCCCGACGAGCACGATCGCCCCGCGGATTTCGGAGGCCCTGCCGTCCGACCCGGCCGCGACGAGATCTGGGTCGCCCAGCTCCGACACGGCGATCTCGAACCCCACGCCGTCGGCGCTGCACGACCGGGGCCAGGGCCGCACCGCGACGAAATTGACGCGGTCAGCGCAAAAAAGACGCCCGCGGGGTGGGCCGCCCGCAACTCGTGCGAGCCGCCGCCCCGCAGATTCGGCAACAGGCCGCGTAAGGTCTTGCAGGGGCGTCGTCTGTGGCGGCGCCGCCGGCACGGCACTCGCGATGCTTACTCGCAGGGGATCGCTCTGCGCGCCCGGGCGCTGCGTCCCCGGACAGTCTCGGTCCACCGGGACGAGGAGGTCGCGATGGGCTCCCACTCTCGTTTGCTCGCTCTGATTCTCTTGTGGCTGGCGATCGCCTCGTTCTGCGTTCCGGCGATCTCCCAGGACTTCCGCGGCTCGATCCCCCGGCTCATCTTCTGACGCCGATGCGAACCTCTGGGTCAGTGCCCGGCGGGCGACTCGGCTGAGGAAGGCGCGCCCTGCAGGGCTCCGCCGTCGTGATATTCCTTCAACTTGTATTGGATCTTGCGCGCGCTGATCTGAAGCAGGTCCGCGGCCCGCGAGGTGCTGCCTCCTACCGACTCGAGAGTGCGCAGGATCGCTTCGCGCTCGATGTGGGCGAGGGTGCTCCCCGGGATCGAGATCCCGGACGACCCGGAGCTCGCTTCCGACGTCGAGACCGTTCCCAGGACACGTAGCGTCGGGAAGTGCGCCGGCTGCAGCACCTCTTCGTCGGCCAGCACCACCGCCCGCTCCATCGCGTTCTCCAGCTCGCGCACGTTGCCGGGCCAGGCGTGTCCGAGGATCATCGCCAGCGCCGGGTCGGAGATGCCCTTGATCGACTTCTGGTTGGCCTCGGCGAACTTCCGGAGGAAGTGCTGGACGAGCAAGGGTATGTCGCCGGCGCGCTGGCGCAGCGCGGGAATGTTGATCTCGATCACGTTGAGCCGGTAGTACAGGTCTTCCCGGAAGCTGCCGTCCTCGATCTTCTTCTTGAGGTCGCGGTGCGTGGCCACCACGATCCGCACGTCCACCTTGAAGGTCTTGTTGCCGCCGACGCGCTCGAACTCGCGTTCTTCCAGGAAGCGCAGCAGCTTGACCTGGACCGTCGGCGAGATGTCCCCGATCTCGTCGAGGAACAGCGTGCCGCCGTCGGCCGCTTCGAAGCGCCCGGCGCGCGTGTAGAGGGCGCCCGTGAAGGAGCCCTTCTCGTGGCCGAACAGCTCGCTCTCCAGCAGCGTCTCGGGCAGCGACGCGCACGCGACCCGGATGAACGGCTTGCTGCGCCGCGGGCTGTTCTGGTGGAGCGCCTGCGCGAACAGCTCCTTGCCGGTGCCGCTCTCCCCCAGCAGCAGCACCGAAGAGCTGCTCTGCGCCACTTGCCGGATCGTCTTGAAGACCGACAACATCTCGGGACTCTCGCCGACCAGGTTCTCGAGGCGGTACTTGTGCTGGAGCCTCTCGCGGAGCATGTGCGTCTCCTCGAGCAGCCGCTTTTTCTCGATCGTCTTCTGGAGCACGACCTCCAGCTCCTCGACGTCGATCGGCTTCGAGAGGAAGTCCTCGGCCCCCAGCTTCATGGCCTTGACGGCGGTCTTGACGGTCCCGTACGCGGTCATCAGGACGACCATCGTCTCCGGCCGCAGCGTCTTGATCTTGGCCAGGAGCTCGACGCCGTCCATCCCCGGCATCCGGACGTCGCTGAGCACGACGTCGGGCTGCATCCTGTCCAGCAGCAACAGGCCGCCGCGGCCCTCGTGCGCCTTCTCCACCTCGTAGCCATCGTCGCGCAGCAGCGATTCCAGCGCGGTGGCGGCGTTGACTTCGTCGTCGATAACCAAGATCCGGCCTTTGCTGCTCACTGCCTTTCTCCTTCCCTGTCCAGCGCCGCCTCGAGCGGCAGCCGGATCGTGAACGTCGCGCCCTTCCCGGGTTCGCTGGCCGCGGTCAACTCGCCGCCGTGCTCCAGGACGATCTGCTGGGCGATCGCCAAACCCAAACCGGTCCCGCGCGGCTTGCTGGTCACGAATAGCTGAAAGACGTCCAGGCCTTCGGGCAGCCCGGGGCCGGTGTCGCGAACGCTCACCACGGCCGCGTCGTCGACGACGCCCGATTCCAGCGTGACCTTGCCGCCGTCCGGCATCGCCTCGATGGCGTTGCGGACCAGGTTGATCACGACCTGCTTGAGCTTCTCGCCGTCGAGCGACAATTCCGCTAGCGACCCGCCAATCGGTTGGCGTCGCAAGGTGACGCTCTGCAAGCGCGCCTCGGGTCGCAGCAGGCGCACCACGGCGTCGAGCAGCGCGTCGAGGTCCGTCGGGCGCCGCTGCAACCGGCCGGCGCGCGACAGCTCCAGGAAGTCGGAGACGAGACCATCCAGGCGCTTGACCTCCTCGCGAATCACTCGAATCAGGTCCCCGATCTCCTGGGAGACCTTGGGCTCGAGCGGAGCCGCCCGACGCTCCAACAACGAGATCTGGAGCGCCACCGAATTCAGCGGGTTGCGCACTTCGTGCGCGAGGCCGGACGCGAACGTGCCGACAGCCGCCAGCTTCTCGCTCTGGATCATGCGCGCCTGGGTGTCCTTCAGGTCTTGATAGGCCCGGCGTCGCTCGTCGTAGAGCTGCGCGTTGTCGATCGCCACCGCCGCCTGGTCCGCGAGCGCCTCCACCAGCTCGACGGCTTCGGGCGGCCAGTGGTACGGGTCGGTACGCGCGAGTATCAGCAGACCCAGGGTATGTTCCTTGGCGCGCAGGCAGGCCACGACGCCGGAGCGCATCTGCCAAGCGCGCCCGAGCGCCTCGTTCACGCGAGGGTCGGTCTTTGCGTCTTCCACCACGTACGAGCCGCGGCCGGCGAGCGCCAGCGGCAGCAGCTGCGAGCCGCGTGCCACGAGGTCGAGGTGCCTTCCGGGGTGGAGGTCTGGAAGCGCGCTACCCGACACGTGAGCGACGTCGATTCGCCGTGCATCGGAGCCCAACAGGATCACGGCCCGGTCGGCGCCGGTCAGCTCGCGAGCCGTGTCGCCCACGACGCGCAGCACTTCCTGCAGGTCGAGCGAGGAGCCGATCGCCCGGTTGATCCCCGCCAGCGCGCGAGCCTCATGGAGCCGGGCCTTCTCGGCGGACCGGTGCTTGGCTCGCTCGACAGCCATACACAGCTGCTGGCCGACGGTCTCCAAGAAGGAGAGCTCGTCTTCCGAGAACAGTTGACCGGGTCGCGCCGCGATGTTGAGCACGCCTCGGCTCGCGCCTTCGAAGCGCAGCGGGATGCAGGCGTGGGCCACGGGCCCAGAGAGGCCGGCGACGATGTCGGGCATCCGCGGACACTGGTTCGTGTTGCGTGCCAGCATCCGATGTCCCGACCAGAAGACCTCGGGACACAGGCAGTCGTCGAGACCCTTGACGTCCACGTCCTCGAGATAGCTCGCCGCGACACCGCGCGATGCGGCCAGCCGCAGCTTCTTCCCCGTTTCGTCGCCGAGAAACAACCAGCCTGTCTGCAAGCCGAGCTGCGAGAGGATCTCCTCGAGGCCGATCTCGAGAATCCTCTGCTCGTCTTCCTCGGCGTGAACGCGAGTTGCGATCCGCGAGAGGACCAGGAGCCAAGTGTCCCGAGCGGAGACCGCGTCCTGAAGCGCGCGGACGCGCTCTTCGTAGGCTCCGGCGACGTCCTTATCAGCCACCGAGTCCAGCATCGTACACGACAGAGCGGCAAATCCTGCGCCAGCGCCAATCCCATTCACCAAATTCTCTATTCGTCAGCGAGTTACATGGATTCGATCGTTCCCGTCGTCGCTGTGTCGCCGCAATCTTTTCGGCGAGTGTTTCGGCGAGACGCTCGAATTGCAGGCCGCCTCTTGCTTTCAGGCTCGTGCGATGCGATGAAGGCACAACATCGCCCGATGGCACACGGTCTGCATTTCCTCTTGGCGGAAGGGGAACCCATGGCGAACCAAAAACCCACGCGGATGCAGAGCGCCACCGCCAAGGACATCATGAAGTCCGAGATCCTGAGCGTGCGAGACGATCTGGCTGTGCCCGAGCTGGTCGCATTTCTCGACGAGAACCAAATCACCGGCGCGCCCGTCGTGGATGGTTCCGGAGAGTTCGTCGGGGTCGTCTCGGTGACCGACATCGCCGGCGCGGGGGCGGAAGCCAGCGGGTGGCAGCCGGACGATGCCGTCGTCTCGGCCGAGCGCCGCGGCCTCCACGTCGAAGCCGCGAGCCGCCAGGTGCGGGACATCATGACCCCCGCCGTCTACACCGTGGCCGAGGACACCCCTGCGTCGCTGCTGGCTCGCGCGATGATCGGTGGACGCGTGCATCGCCTGATGGTGAGCCGGAAGGGGAAGATCGTGGGGATCGTGACGAGCCTCGATCTCCTGAAGCTCCTGTGCGAGCCTGCCCGAGCCGGAGCAGGCCGAGCCAAGCCCTCCAAGAACGCGCCCGCGCGGCAATCCAAGACTGTACCGCGCCAGCACCGGCGAGCGCGCAGTCCGCGCGCCTAGCGCGGAGGCTGATCCACCGCCGTGCGTCGCAGCGCAGCGAGGACGTCTTCGCGCGACACGATGCCCACGAGACGGTCGTTCTCGACCACCGGCAGGCTCTTGTACTTCGTGGCGACGAGCTGCTCGAGCACCCGCGTCAGTGGCAGATCCGGAGTGACGGTGGCGGGTTTGCGGTTCATCACCTGCTCGGCGGTGAGGTGGGAGATTTCCTCGTAGTGAGGCACGATCGTGTGCGACGAGAAGGCGAAGGCGCGCAGCAGGTCGAGCTTGGTCAGAAACCCCAGCAGGCTTCCGTCGGCTTGGACTACCGGGAGACCATTGAAGTGGTGACGCTCGAAGACCGCCTCGACCTCGCCAAGCTCGGTTTCCGGAGCGATCGTCACCACGTCGCGTGTCATCGCATCCGCGACCCGGCAACCCAGAAAGCCATACTGGGGCCGTTTTGGCCGCGCCGTCTCGACCTGCAGGATCGGCAGTCGCAATTGGACGCTGCTCCCGTCCCTCGGGTGGCGCGCCGTAAACCCCATGCGCATGAACACGTGGAGCATGTGGATGTTGTCCCCGAGCACCTCGGCCTCCAGGGCGGTGATGCCGTTGCGGCGCGCGAACGGCACGAGCTGCGCCAGGAGCTGCGTGGCGATCCCGCGTCCCTGTTGCTGGTCCGCCACGGCGAACGCCACCTCCGCGCGCCGCGGCGCGGCTCCTCCGTCGGCGATGACGATGTAGCGCCCCACGCCGATGAAACGCTCGGCTGGCCCCTCGCCGGTAGTCGCGGCGAGACCGACCTCGTTCTCGAAGTCGAGCTCGGTGAAGCGTTTCAGCTCCTCGGGCGTGAGCGTCTTCTTCACGCTGAAGAAGCGCTGATAGACCGATGCCGGGCTCAGATGCAAGAAGTGATCGAGCAGCCGTTCCTTGTCATCCGGCCGAATCGCGCGAATCCGAATCAGCCCGCCATCGCGCAGAGACACCACTGTCTCGAAAGAGCACACGCCTTCAGTGAGAACTGGGTCCCCCATTGGCGCCCTCCCCCGTGACCGGGAGCAAGCGGCATGCCGAGATCGGCACGCGCAGCTGCCCGGCGGCACCTTCCTTGCACTCCAACGGAGCGGAGGCATGCGATGAAGATCCTCTGCCCCACCGACTTCAGCCCCTTCTCTCGACGGGCGCTCGAGTACGCCATCGCGATAGCGCAGCCGATGCACGCCGAGATCACGTTTCTGCACGTCTGCCTGATGCCGCTCCCGTACGTCAGCAACGACTATGTGACCGACTGGATGCCCGAGGAGCCCTCTCTGACCCTCCAGATCCTCGACAAGCTACGCGGCTTCGCCGCGCCAGCGCAGGCCGCGGGCATTCGCTGCGAGCACCTGCTTCGTGAGGGCGACCCGGCGGATGAGATCCTGCGCGCGGCCGCCTCCCTCGACCCGGACCTGATCGTGATGGGCAGCCACGGCCGGCGCGGCTTCGAGAGTTGGATCCTCGGATCGCATGCCGAGCGGGTGCTGCGTACCGCGTCGTGTCCGGTCCTCACCATCTCGGGGCTTGCCGCACCGGGGCAGGAATCCGCGCCGGTTCACGTCGCGGAGATCCTGTGCGCTACGAGCGCGTCCGAGCACTCGCCCGAAACTGTGGGCTACGCGCGGCGACTGGCCGACGCGCTCCGAGCCAACCTGACGGTTGTGCACCTGGTCGGCGCGCGACGCCAGGACGACACGCGCGGACCTGTCGACGTCGACGCGAAGCCGATCGAAGCCGTGACCCTGGAAAAGCGATTCACGGCGGGCACGTTGTCCTCCGAGATCCTGCGCAGCGCGCAGGAGCATCGCGCCGACCTGATCGTGGTCGGGAACCACGACCGCGGGCCCCGCGCTCACGGATTCCTCGGCTCCACATCCAGCCACGTGGTCCGAGAAGCCGAATGCGGCGTTCTGACGCTCCGAGCCAGTGGTCTCGCCGTCGGGACGGGGCGCTCGGCCAACCACCGGACTGCCGCGGCCGAACTCGAGCACTCCGTCAAACACTGAGTCTCGCGCACTGAGTCTCGCGCGGTCACATGCCGGTGACCGTGGCCTCGAGCTGGACGGGAACCCTCAGGCTGTTCGTCACGATGCAATGCTCCTTCGCCTTCTCGAGCAGCGCGCGGGCCCGCTCGACCTCGCTGGGCGCGACCCGCAGGTCCACGCTGACCTTGATCCAGGAGAACGCCGGACCCGTGGCGGCGCGCTCGAGCAGGCCGTGCGCGTCCGATTGGTAGCTCTCGACCGCGAGGTGCTTGAGCTGGGCAAGGGCGCCGAAGGTCTCCCGAAGGCACAGGCTCGCCGAGGCCAGGAGCAGGTGCTCCGGGCTCCAGCGATCGTCGCTACCTCCGAACTCGGCGGGCGCGCCACCGAGCAGAAGCGGACGCGGCGGCGCCAGCAACACGGCTCCCGTCTCGCAAGCATCCAGCCGCACTCGATACAGGTGTGGAAACGGCGCGACCTTCGGAGCGGCTTTGAGCGGCTCGGGAACGGCGAGTTGGGCTGCCATGGATTCTCCTCAGTTGGTACCTGGCCAGGGCAAACAGCGTGCCGCCCTTCGTGGCCGCCTCGTGGAGATGTCGCCACGCAGGACGCGCACGGACTGCGCTCTGGATCGATCGCAACCGCAAGTCGTGCGGGCCAGCCGCGGCCGCACCGGGCGGGAACCCGGCAAGTTCCTGCCGCCGAACAACCGCGGCCGGGGGAGTTACGCTGCCCGGCCTGGCACCGGGGATGCTTCTGGGAAGAGCGACGATGAGCACCCTCGCGCATGCCAAGGCCCGACCGTTGCTGATTCCCCGATTCTGCAAGGGCTGCGGCCGTTGCATCGAGTCCTGCCAGCACCACTGCATCGAGCTGGGCCACGAGATCGACCCGGAGACGGGACTGACGCCGGTCGTCTTGCATCTCGAGGACTGCAGCGCCTGCGGCTTGTGCATCGGCGCCTGTCCTGAGCCGTATGGCTTGCGCGCCGATGCTGAACCCGGCGCCGCCGGCACTTTCGAATCGCTCGATCCCGGGAAGCTCTTCGGCGAACGCGATCGACCGGAAGCGCCGGAGGACGTGTCCGACGAACGCCTGCCGATGCCCGAGCTACAGCCTCTGGTCGTGAAGGGCACCTACGCCTCGGCGATCGGGGCGATCTTCGCCGGGTGCCGGCATTTTTTCGGCTATCCGATCACGCCCTCGACCGAGGGCGCCGAGCTGATGGCGAAGCTGCTGCCGAAGCTGGACGGTGTCTTCGTTCAAGCGGTCAGCGAGATCGCGGCCGTCAACTTCATGTACGGATGCGGCGGTGCCGGCAAGCGCGCGCTGACCTTCACCTCCTCGCCGGGCTTCTCGCTGATGCTCGAAGGCATCTCCTACATGATCGGCGCGGAGGTCCCCGGTGTTTTCGTGAACATCATGCGCGGCGGGCCCGGCCTCGGCAACATCGCTCCGGAGCAAGCCGACATCAAGCTCGCGTGCCGCGGGCTCGGCCACGGCAATACCCACGGCATCGTGCTCGCTCCGTCGACGCCTCAAGAGATGCTCGACCTCACCGAGCTCGCCTTCGGCTTGTCGTTCTTGTATCGCCTGCCGGTCGTGGTTCTGGGCGACGGCTACCTGGGGCAGATGACGGGCAAGGTCACGCTGCCGCGAACGATGCTGAAGCCGGGACTGCCAGCCTGGGCG
This sequence comes from uncultured Acidobacteriota bacterium, assembly GCA_964628275.1. Taxonomy (GTDB): domain Bacteria; phylum Acidobacteriota; class Vicinamibacteria; order Fen-336; family Fen-336; genus CAZVOI01. The sequence continues at coordinate 11,048 of CAZVOI010000107.1, forward strand.
GTGTCCGGGGACGCGGCACACCGCGGCAACCTGATCTCGTCGATCCAGCTCGACGAGGCCGACCTCGAGCGCCACAACCGCATGCTGATCGCCAAGTACGCCCAGATCGCCGCCGCGCAGCAACGCGCCGACCTGTTTCAGTGTCAAGACGCCGAGGTGCTGCTGATCGCGTGCACCACACCGGCGCGCATGGCGAGAGGCGCGGTGCAGGCGCTGCGCGCCCGTGGCGTCAAGGCCGGCCTGTTCCGGCCGATCACGCTATGGCCGTTCCCGATCCGGGCGCTCTTGCCGCTGCTCGGCAGCGTGAAGCGGCTGGTCGTCGTCGAGGCCAGCGACGGGCAGCTCGAGGACGAGCTGCGACTCGCGCTCTCGCACGCCGGTTTCCAAGGTCGCCTGGCGATCGACAACCTGCGGCACTACGGGGGCGTGTTGCCGCAGCAGCAGGAAATCGTGGAGATGATCCGATGAGCGTCTTCTACGAGAGCTTCCTGCGCCACGATCATGGCCTCGGCCTGAAGCGCCAGGGCACGCACTACTGCCCGGGCTGCGGCCACGGCCTGGTCCACAAGTATCTCGCCGAAGCGATCGAAGACTTGGGCGTTCAAGATCGCACCGTGGCGATCTCGCCGGTCGGCTGCAGCGTGTTCCTCCACTATTATCTGGACGTCGGCAACTCGCAGGCTGCGCACGGCCGCGCGCCCGCCGTCGCGCTCGGCCACAAGCTGGCCAACCCGGATGCGATCGTGGTGAGCTATCAGGGCGACGGCGACCTTGCCTCGATCGGCCTCGCCGAGATCATGCATGCGGCTGAGCTCGGAATCCCGATCACGGTCGTGTTCGTGAACAACGCGATCTACGGAATGACCGGCGGACAGATGGCTCCGACGACGTTGATGGGCCAGAAGACGACGACCAGCCCGTATGGCCGTGGCCCGCTGATGGGCCAGCCGCTGCGGATGGCGGAGATGCTGGCGGGTCTCGACGGGCCGATCTATGTCGAACGCGTCGCCCTCTTCGACGCCAAACAACGCATCAAGGCGGCAAAGGCGATCCGCAAGGCGCTCACGCTCCAGGTCGAGAACAAGGGCTTCGCTTTCGTCGAGGTTCTGGCCGAGTGCCCGACTCACCTCAAACTGGGTCCGCTCGAGACCGAGCGGTGGGTCAAGGAGCAGATGCTGCCGGTGTTCCCGCTGGGCGTTAAGAAGGACCTCCCCGGGTCGGCATGGGAACTGCCGCGCCCCCGCTTCGATGCTCGGGAGCTGGCCAGCGTGCTGGGCGGCGCACGCGAGCCGGCGCCCCGCTTCGCCCAAGCGTTCCCGCGTGAACCCTTCGGGAGCGACGTCGCGCTGAAGCTGGCCGGGGCCGGCGGCGATGGGGCGCAGACTGCCGCGATGCTGATCGCGCGCGCCGCGATCAACGAGGGCTTCGACGCCACCCATATCCCGAGCTACGGGCCGGAGTCGCGCGGCGGCACTTCGTACGCCGACGTGCACGTGGCGGAGGCCGAGGTTCTGTCACCGGCCGCCGCTGACCCGCACGTCTTGATCGCCTTCAACGCCCCGAGCCTGCAGAAGTTCGCGCCGCGCGTCGCCGCCGGGGGGATCGTCCTCTACGACAGCTCGGTGATTTCGGCGACGCCCAGGCTCGACCCGCGGGTCCGCCAGCTGGGCATTCGATGCTCGGCGATCGCGCAGGAACTGGGCCGGGGGATGGTCAAGAACATCGTCGCCCTGGGTGCGCTCCAAGCAGCGACGGCTCTGTTCCCGCCCGACACGTTCCTGACAGCGATCCGCCAGGCGCTGGCCGACAAGCCGCTGCTAGCGCCGCTCAACGAACGGGCCTTCGCTCGCGGCCGCGAGGCCGCGCTCGGCGAGGGGGAGAGGATCGCGTCTTGATCCTCGGCATTCCCAAGGAAACACAGCCCGGCGAGCATCGGGTGGCCCTCACGCCTACGGCTGTCAAGAGCCTGGTCCAGGCCGGCCATCGGGTCTTCGTAGAGACGGGAGCCGGGCACGACGCCGGCCACCCCGACGCCGACTATCAGTCGGCGGGCGCCACCACCAGCTACGGTCGTAGCGAGGCTTTCGCGCGCGCCGAGCTGATCGCGGCGGTCTACGCGCCGCAGCCGCGCGAGTACGAGATGCTCCAGCCGGGTCAAGCCGTGTTCGCCTTCTGGCACCTGCCGGCGGCTCGCCCCGAGGACGTACGCGCGCTGCTCGATCGCTGGATCACCGCCGTCGGTCTCGAGGCGATCGAGGACGCCGATGGCCACGCGCCCGTCCTGACCAGCATGTCCGAGATCGCCGGCGAGCTCGCGGTCACGATCGGCGGAGGGTTGTTGCTGAACGAGTTCGGCGGCAAGGGGCTGCTGTTGGGCGGCATCCCAGGCGTTCCGCCGGCGCACCTCGTGATCCTGGGCGCAGGGATGCTGGGCCGGGCGGCCGCCCGCGCCGGGTTGGGGGCCGGAGCCGACGTGACGCTTCTGGACGTCAGGGTGGAGCCGCTGCGCGAGGCCCTGATCGAGATGCGGCGGCCGCTCACGACGATGCTGGCGACGCGACCGAACATCGAGAAGGCCCTCTCGTTCGCCGACCTGGTGCTCGGCGCCGCCGCGATCCACGGCGAACGAGCCCCGGTCCTGGTCACGCGGCCGATGCTGAGACTGATGAAACCGCGCAGCATCGTGATGGACCTGGCGATCGACATGGGCGGCTGCTTCGAGACCTCGCGGCCCACGGCGTTTCCGACGCCGGTCTACGAGACAGACGGCATCCTGCATTTCTGCGTGCCCAACCTGGCCTCGGTTGCCGCGCGCACCGCGACGCTGGCGCTCACCAACGTGGTGCTTCCCTACCTGAGCTCGGTCGCCGAGTCCGGCTTCGAGCACGCGGCGAGCTCCGCGCCCGAGCTGCAGCGCGGGACCTACCTGCGCGCAGGGCGCTGCGTACGCGAGAGCCTGGCGCGCAGCGTCGGCGTCTCGGCAGCGGCTGCGAAGGGCTGAGCATGCACTGGGCGGAGAGCTATCGGGGGCGCGTGACGAGCGCCGAGGCCGCCGTACGCGCGATCGTGTCAGGCAGCCACGTTTGGATCCACGCTGGCTGCAGCAACCCCGAGGAGCTGGTGCGGGCCATGGTCGGCCGGGCTCGCGAGCTGAGCCAGGTCACCGTGACGCACCTGATGACGTTCGGTTGCGCGGACTACGCGGATCCGCGCTATTCGGGGGTGTTCCGCCACCGCTCGCTGTTCACGGGGTCGAATGTTCGCGCGGCGGTGAACGAAGGCCGCGCTGACTTCGTGCCGATCCACCTCTCGGAGATCCCGCGCTTGATCGGCACCGAAGCGCTGCCCGTAGACGTGGCGCTGATCCAGGTGTCGCCGCCCGACGAGCACGGCTTCTGCTCCTTCGGCGTGGGTGTGGAGTGCACCAAGGCGGCTGCCGAGCGGGCCAAGACGGTGATCGCTCTAGTGAATCGGCGCATGCCGCGCACGCTCGGCGACTCGTTCATCCACGCGTCCCGACTCTCGCACGTTGTCGAGGTCGATCGCCCACTGGTCGAGCTGCCGGGCGCCGGCGAGGTGAGCCCGATCGCTCGCCGCATCGGCGCCCACGTCGCGGGGTTGATCCCGGACGGCGCCACGCTGCAGCTGGGCGTCGGCGAGATACCGGACGCGGTGCTGATGTTCCTGAAGGACAAGCACGACCTCGGCATCCACACCGAGATGTTCTCGGACGGCGTCGTCGAGCTGTTCGAGAGCGGCGTCGTGAACGGCGAGGCCAAGACGCTGCATCGCGGCAAGATCGTCGCCAGCTTCGTGCTCGGAACCAAGACCTGCTTCGATTTCGTCGACAACAACCCGTTCGTGGAGTTCCATCCCACCGACTACGTGAACGACCCGTTCGTGATCGCGCAGAACGACAACATGGTCGCGATCAACTCGGCGATCGCGGTGGACCTGACGGGCCAGGTGTGCGCCGATTCGATCGGACCGCGGATCTACTCCGGTTTCGGCGGGCAGCTCGACTTCATCCGCGGCGCGGCCCGCTCCAAGGGCGGTCGGCCGATCATCGCTCTGCCCTCGACGGCACAGTCGGGCAACGTGTCACGCATCGTGGACACGCTGCAGGCCGGGTCGGGCGTCGTCACGACGCGCGCGGACGTGCACTACGTCGCTACCGAGCATGGCGTGGCCTCGCTCCACGGCAAGAGCCTGCGCGAGCGGGCCAACGCGTTGATCGGCATCGCCGACCCCCCGTTTCGGGGCGAGTTGTGCGCCGCCGCGCGGAAACGCAACCTCATTACTTAGAGGAGGCCTCCATGTCCAGCGTACTCGGCAACCCCGAAGCCGCGAGCGCGTCGACGGTCTCCGACGTAACCTGGCCGGAGCGCTTCGCCGTTCGCGCGCTCGGGGTGAAGAGCTCGATGATCCGCGAGCTGCTCAAGCTGACCGAACGTCCCGAGATCATCTCGTTCGCCGGAGGTCTCCCTGCCCCGGAGGCGTTTCCGCTGGAGGAGATCCGCGTCGCGTGCGATCGCGTGCTGGAGGCCCACGGAGCGATGGCGCTCCAGTACGGCCCGACCGAAGGCTACCGGCCGCTGCGCGAGTTGCTGGTGCGCCACATGTCGCGCTACGGGATCAGGGCCACGCCGGAGATGGTGCTGATCACCTCGGGAGCCCAGGCGGGCCTCGACCTGGTCGGCAAGCTCCTGATCGACCCCGGCGACCCGGTGGTGGTCGAGGCCCCGACCTACCTCGGCGCCTTACAGGCGTTCCAGGTCTACCAACCCGAGTTCCTCAGCGTTCCACTCGACGACGGCGGCATGCAAATGGATGGGCTCGAAAAGGCGTTGGGGCGCCGGCCAAAGTTCGTCTACGTGCTCCCGAACTTCCACAATCCGGCGGGGACGACGCTGGCGCTCGCGAGGCGTCTGCGTCTCGTCGAGATGGCGAGCCGCTGCGGCGTGCCGCTCGTCGAGGACGATCCGTACGGCCAGCTGCGCTACGAGGGGCTTCACCTGCCGCCGCTCTTCCAGATCGACGCCGAGCACCGCCGTTCCGCGAAGGGTCAGGCCGCATTCGACGGCGGCGTCATCTATCTGGGCACGCTCTCCAAGGTTCTCGCGCCGGGCCTGCGTCTCGGCTGGATCGTGGCGCCCGAAGCAGTGATCGCGAAGCTCGTCCAGTTCAAGCAGGGAGCCGACCTCCAGACCGCGACCTTCAACCAGATGCTGGCCTATGAAGTCGCTCGGGGCGGCTTCCTGGACCGCCACATCCGCGAGATCCGAAGGATCTACGACGAGCGGCGGCGCGCCATGCTGGCGGCGCTCGCTCGCCATTTCCCCGACGACGTGCGCTGGACGCGTCCCAGCGGGGGTCTGTTCCTGTGGGTGACGCTGCCGCCCGGGATCGACTCGGCCGAGCTGCTCGAGCGTGCGCTCGAAGAGCGCGTGGCGTTCATCCCCGGCGCGCCGTTCTACGCAGGCGGTGGCGGCGCAGGGTCGTTGCGGCTCAACTTCTCCTATTGCACGCCGCAAAAGATCGAAGAGGGCGTGGCGCGCTTGGGTCGCCTGCTTCGCAAGCGAGATCAGCCGAGCCGCTGACCTGCTTCAGCTCGCCGGCACGGGGCGCCGCGCCCCGTGGCCCGTGGCGCCTTCGAACGCGTGAGCGAGCTGCAACACGCTCCAATCGTCGCGGTGGCGGCCGACGATCTGCACGCCGACCGGCAGGCCGGCGGCGGTGAACCCTCCCGGCACCGAGATCGCGGGGTTCGCCATGAACGTCACGTACCAGCACGAACGCATCCAGTCGATGTACGTGGCCATCGGGCTTCCCGCGACCTCGGTTGGGTAGGGCGTCGCCACGGCGAACGGCGCCAGCTGCGTGACCGGCAGCACGAAGTAGTCGTAGCGCTCGAAGAACTGGCGGCTCTCGGCGTGCATCCGCACCTGGCGCGCCAGCGCGCGCCCCACGTCGGCGCCGGTGCTCCGTTCGGCCTCGCTGACCTCCCATTGCACGGTGTCCTTCACCCACTCCGCGCGCTCGGCCACGAGCTTCTTGTAGTTCGCGTGATACGACAGATGGCGAAGCGTCGGAAACGCCTGGTCGACGCCGCTGAAGTCGGGTTCGGCCTCTTCCACGACGCAGCCGAGCTGCTCGAACGCGCGCCGGTTCGAGTTGACGACGCGCACGACTTCCGGCTCGAAGGGGAGGCCACCGAGCCCTGTCCACCACGCGACCCGCGTGCCCGCGAAGCTCCGGTCGAGCGGCGCTCGGAAGCGCGCGCCGTCTTCGGCGATCGAGAGCGGATCGCCGGCGTGCGGTCCCGCGATCGCGCTCAGCAACAGCGCCACGTCCGCGACCGTGCGTCCCATCGGACCGGATACCGATAGCGGCGACCAGGATCCTTCCTCGCGCGCCACTCGGCCGGGCGAGGGCCGGAAGCCGACGATGTTGCAAAACGCGGCAGGGTTTCGGAGCGAGCCTCCGGTGTCGCTGCCGTCGGCGATCGGCACCATCCCTGTCGTCAGGGCGGCGGCCGCGCCGCCACTGCTGCCGCCCACCGTCTTCGCGAGATCGTAGGGATTGCGCGTCGCTCCGAAAACTTCGTTGAAGGTCTGCGAGCCGGCCCCGAACTCCGGGGTGTTGGTCTTGCCCAGGGTGATCGCGCCGGCGCCGCGGATGCGCGACACGATCAGCGCGTCGCGCGTCGGCACGAAGTCACGATAGAAGCGCGAGCCGCGCGTCGTGCGAATGCCCGCCGTGTCCACCAGGTCCTTGTGCGCTACCGGCAAGCCGTGGAGCGGCCCCAGCGTGTCGCCGCGCGCCTGTGCCTCGTCGGCCTTCGCGGCCTCGGCGATCGCGCGTTCGGCGACGAGCGTGACGATCGCGTTCACCTTCGGGTTCACGCGCTCGATCTGCGCCAGATGCGCCGTCATCGCCTCGCGCGCCGAGAGTTGCCGGGACCGGATACGTGAGGCCAGCTCGACGGCGCTGAGCGCACACGGATCTTCGGAACGGCCGGCCTGCGCTGCGGGCGTCTCGGTCGAGGCGCCCGCAACAGCGGGGACCGCACCGTCCAGGGCTGCCGCACCCAGGATCTGGCCAAAGGCTCGGCGGCTGATCGGATCAGTCATCGTAGGTGCCTCTACTCTAGAGCCACACGCGCCGGAATTGCTGCGCCGCGGCGCGAAGCCTCGACCCCGCGCCGGCCCGAGATAGAACCGATAGCCGAAGTTCCCGAGCACGCGCGTGTCGTTCGAGAAAGCCACAGTCCGCTGATCCCGAATCCCGCGCCGGGAGGAAGAGCGTGCCGAGGCGGCACGCGGACAGGTGGCTGGGGATCCGCGTACTAGAGAGTCCCGACGCATGAGCTCGGCGGCGATCGTCGCGCTGCCGGTTGCTCTTATGCCACCAGGACCGGACAAGGCGCGTGCCGCACCACGCGCTCGGTGTTGCTGCCGATCATGCGGTCGGCGAGGCTGTCGTGACCACGCGTCGCCATCACGATCAGGTCGGCCTTCTCGAGGCGCGCCGTTTCGACGATGCGCTCCCAGGCGCGTCCACGATGCACCTGAGCGCTGATCTCCAAGCCGGGAAATGCCTGTGCCATGAACTTCCAGAGCCAAGCTTCGCTCGGGATTTCGACCTGTGGCGCCATGCTGCCGTCGGGAATCACGTGGAGCGCCAGCACTTCCGCGCCGAACTCGCGAGCGAACAGCTCGGCCATCGGAAACGCCAGCCGTGACGCCAACGAGAGATCGGTCGGGACCAGGATCCGGCGATACGGCAACGCCCCGCTGTGCTCGGATTCCCGGACGCACAGCACCGGCCGGAAAGAGCTCTGGAAGACGCGCTCGGTGACGCTGCCGAGCAGCAGGTGACTCAAGCCCTCGCGGCCGTGCGTGGCCATCACGGTCAGGTCGGGCTGGGACTTGTGAATGAAATCCACGAGCGCGTTCTGGGCCGAGCTGGCGCGCTCCACGAAGACGCCATGTCTCACCTGCAACGTCTCGGCTTTGCGCGAGAGCAGCGCTCGCGCCGTGTCCTCGACGTGGCGCCAGACTTCCTGGCTCTGGTTGAAGGCCCAGTGTGCGTAGACGGGATCGGGAATCTCGACGGCGTGATACAGCGTCAGAAGAGCCCCAAAACGTTCCGCCAAGAGCCGCGCGTGCTCGAAGGCGTGACCCGACTCCGTCGAGAGGTCCGACGGAAACAGCACCTCACGAATCTGCACGACCGGCTCGAAACGGGCGCCGGCGACTTCCTTGGGTCGGGGATCCGGCGTCGGGTTGGGGCGCGTGCTCGGCATGATCCACCTCGTCTTCTACTTGACCCCGTCGGTCGCGACGTTGAACTTCACCGTGACCGTGAGGATGAACTCGGTCGGCACTCCGTTCAGCAGCAGCGGTTGATAGCGCCACTGTTTGACGGCCTCCTTTGCAGCCTCGTCGAAGAGCGGAGCGCCGCGCAACACGGTGACGGATTTGACCTGGCCATCCGGGGCGACCAGCGCCTCCAGGATGATGGTAGCTGAGAGCCGAGCCTGTGCCGCCAGATCCGGATACACGGGTTGCACGACCTTGAGCAGCTTGGGCGCCTTGATCTGGCCGCCGACCCGGACGGCCTTCGGTGGAGGGGGCGGCGGCGGGAGCGGCGCTATGCCGCCGACGATCCCACCCAGAACACCGCCGGGCACGCCGCCCTCGACGCCACCTGGCACTCCGCCTTCGACTCCGCCGGAGAGATCCAGGCCCCTGTCGGGCAGGACTGCCTCGGGCACCTCGATCGGAGCCACGAACTTCGCGTCTTCGGGCACCGGAACGGGCGCCGCCGCCGGCTTCGCCAACCGCGGCCCGGCCGCTGGAGGGGCACTTTCCCTGCGCAACGCGGCGGGGGCATCGATCGTCGCCACGATCGCGGCGCCCGAGGTGCGGGGCACTTTCGCACGGGGCGATGGGGCACCACTGTCTTTTCGCGCGCCGAT
>CAZVOI010000108.1:0-5951 GCA_964628275.1 uncultured Acidobacteriota bacterium
GCCGACGAGTGTCGGCTATGGCGCGTCGTTCGGCGGGTTGGCCGCGCTCCTGGCCATGCTGAACTCCTGCGCTTCGGGCGTGTCCGTGGTCAACATCGACAATGGCTTCGGCGCCGGCTACCTCGCCTGTCTGATGTTGAAACGCCTGCGAACGAGACCCGAGGAGCCGGATTCGACCGACCGCTCTTGACAAAACCCTTGCGGTTCCACATCTTGTGAGAGTCGAGGCAGTGGGCCTCGACTCCTCCGACCCCCGCCTCGCCCCTTGAACCCAAGCTCTTTTCGCGCTCTCGAATTCGAGACCGTCCGCGGTCTGCTGCTGAGCTACGCCGGCTCGGCAGGCGCCAAGGAGCGTCTTCTGACGCTCTTACCCGACACCCATCCAGGTCGGGTGCGAGAGGCGCTTCAGACGACGGTCGAGGCCGTGGCTCTGCTCGCGAGCGTCGGCCGCCAGCCGTATCACGATCTTCCCGAGATCGGCGAGTCTCTCGCCGCGGCACGGGTGCGGGGTCTCCATCTCGAGCCGCTCCAGCTCCGCGACGTGGCGTCTTTTATCGAGGGCGCCGCCGAGATCGGCCGCCTGGTCTCGGCTTGCGAGCAAGCGCCCCGGCTCGCGCGTCAAGCGTCGCTGATCGTCGATGCCTCCGAGATCGCGCAGGCGATCCGCCGCGCGATCCTGCCGACGGGCGAAGTCGCCGACAGCGCATCTCCCAAGCTCGGCGAAACCCGCCGCGCGATCGTGCGGATGCGGGCGCAGCTCACCACGGTCATGGAATCGTTCCTGCGCGGCAAGGACGCCGAACGGATCCTGCAGGACAAGCTGGTCACGACGCGCAACGACCGCTACGTCCTGCTGCTGAAGGCCGAGCATCGCGGCCAGCTTCCGGGGATCATCCACGGCAGCTCCGGCTCCGGCCAGAGCTTCTTCGTCGAGCCGCTGCCGGCGGTCGAGCTGAACAACGACATCGTCGCTCTGGTCGAGGAGGAGCGCGCCGAAGTCGTGCGCGTGCTGCAGGCGCTGACGCTTCGCGTCGGCGACCGCGCCGAGGCCCTCGCGAGCTCGGTGGCGCTGCTCGCGGAGTTGGACGCCGCGCAGGCGAAGGCGCTGCTCGCCAGAGAGATGAACGCGCGCGCGCCCGAGATCGCCGACGACTTGCGCCTCGAGTTGATCGCGGCGCGGCATCCGCTGCTGATGACCGCGCTCACCGAGCGCATCGGCATCACGCGTCAGGCGTCCCGCGAACCGGTGCCGGTCACGATTCGCGTCGGCTTCGGCTCGCCGGTGCTGGTGATCAGCGGGCCCAACACCGGCGGCAAGACGGTGGCCCTGAAGACCGTGGGCCTGCTCGCGGCGATGGCGCAATCGGGGCTCTTGATCCCGGCGGACGAGGGCAGCATCGTCCCCGTCTTCAAGAAGATCTACGCCGACATCGGCGACGATCAGTCGATCGCCGAGAACCTCTCGACCTTCTCGGCGCACCTGGCGGCGATCGCCGCGATGACCGGCGACCTGGAAGCGCCCGCGCTGGTGCTGCTGGACGAGGTGGGGGCGGGAACCGACCCGACCGAAGGCGGCGCGCTCGGCGTCGCGATCGTCGACGGCTTCAAGCGCCGCGGCGCGATGGTGGTGGCCACAACCCACCACGGCCTGATGAAGGCGTACGCCCAGTCGACGCCGGGCGTTACGTGCGCGTCGTTCGGCTACGACCCGAAGAGCTACGAGCCGACCTATCGCCTGAACCTCGGCGAGCCTGGCCGCAGCCTGGCGCTGGAAATGGCGGAGCGGCTCCGGCTGCCCGCCGACATGGTGGCCGACGCCCACGCCCGCCGCGAGCGCAAGGAAGCGCAGGCCGAGGAGCTGCTGAAGACGCTCGAGGCGAAGGAAGCCCGCATCGAGAGTGAAGAGAAGCGAATCGAGGCGCTGAAACGCGAAGCCGAGGCGGCGCACGCACGGGCCAGCGAGGCCGAACAGGCCCTCGTCGCTCGCAAGCGGTCCGAGGTCGAGAGCTTCGCGCGCGAGCTGCGCCGCCGCGGCGACGAAGCGGCGCGCAAGGCTGCCGACGCGATTCATCTGGCGGTTCAGAAAGTCGAGGCCACGACGAGGGCGGTGGTCGCGACCGGGGGCAGGGCAAGGAGCGAAGCGATCGCCGCGATCCGCGAGGCCCATGACGAGGTGCTGCGCGACGAGTCGCTGGGCCTGCCCCGACCGGCGGCCGTCTCGGACGCGCCGATCCTGATCGGCTCGCGGGTGCGTGTCACCACGCTCGGCCTCGTCGGCGAGGTGGTCGGGCTGCACGGGGAGCTGGAGCTGGAGGTCGCGGCGTCGGGGAAGCGCCTGCGCGTGCCGCGATCCGTGTGCGAAGGCCTCGAGCCAGGACGGCCGTCGCGCAGCCACGTCGCCGCCGCCCTGTCGGCCGCTCCCAAGTCGGGAGTTCCCGCCGAGCTCAACCTGGTGGGATTGCGTGTCGAGGAAGCCCTGCCCAGGGTCGACAAGCTGCTCGACGATGCGGCCCAGTCCGAGCGCCGCGTGATCCGCGTGATCCACGGCTTCGGCCAGGGCAAGCTCAGGAAGGCGATCGCCGAGCTGCTCGACGGCCATCCGCACGTCGCGTCGTTCCGGCCCGGCGGCCCCAGCGAAGGCGGCGGCGGCGCCACGATCGTGGAGCTGAAGGACTGATGGCGTTCCCCGATTCCTTCGTCGACGAAGTGAGGCGAACGGCCAACATCGTCTCGTTCATCTCCGAGGTCGTTCCGCTTCGCAAGACGGGCGCCTCCTGGAAAGGCCTGTGCCCGTTCCACAACGAGAAGTCGCCGTCGTTCAACGTCCGCAGCGAGCCGCCGGTCTTCCACTGCTTCGGCTGCGGCGAGGGCGGCGACGTCTTCAAGTTCGTGATGCTGCGCGAGCGCGTGAATTTCCCGGAAGCGATCGAGATCGTCGCCCGACGCTTCGGCATCGTGGTGCCCGAAACGCGCGGCTTCGAGCGCGGCGAGGACCGGAAGGAACGCGAAGAGATCCTGGCGCTTCTCGACGCCGCGGCGCAGCACTTCACCCGCAATTTCTGGACGGCCCCTGGGACCAAGTCCCGCGAGTACCTGCTCGGCCGAGGGTTCAAGAAGGAAACGCTCGAGAAGATCCGCACCGGCGCCGCGCCCGACTCGTGGAGCGACCTGCTCGACGCGATGCGCAAGAAGTTCGCGCCCCAGCTGCTGCTCAGCGCGGGCTTGATCCTGGAGCGGCAGGGCAAGGAAGGCCATTACGACCGCTTTCGCAATCGCGTGATCTTCCCGATCCTGAACGAGTCGGGAAAGGTGGTCGCGTTCGGCGCGCGCTGCCTGGACGGATCCGAGCCGAAGTATCTCAACTCGCCCGAGACGCCCGTCTATCAGAAGAGCCGCACGCTCTACGGCCTCAACTGGGCGCGCGATCCGATCCGCGAGAGCGGCCGCGCGCTGATGATGGAGGGCTATCTCGACGTGGCGCGCGCGATCGAGTCGGGCGTCGCCGAAGCGGTCGCCACCTGCGGCACGGCGCTGACGGCCGCCCACGGCCGGCTGCTGCACCGCTTCAGCGATCGCGTGATCCTGAACTTCGACCAGGACGACGCCGGCAAGAAGGCGACGCTCAAGAGCCTGGAGATCCTCACCGAGGAGGGTCTCGACGTGCGCATCGTGAGCCTGCCCGAAGGCCACGACCCGGATACCTATCTGCGCGAGGCCGGTGGCGACGCCTATCGCGAGCGCTTGAAGACGGCGCCCGTCTACGTCGAATGGCTGATCGAACGCGCCGCTGCCGAGCACGACATTAAGACGCCTCAGGGCAAAGCCGCCTACCTGAACGCCGTGCTGCCGACCCTGGCCAAGATCGCGAGCGCCGTCGAGCGCGCGGCCTGGCTGCCGCGGGTGGTCGCGGCGGGAAAGCTGGACGGCCCCGGTACGGAGCAGGAGCTAAGGCGCGCGGTTTCCTTGCGCGGAGGGACGGCTCCCGCTGCCGCCACGACTGTGGCGCCGCCTCGGGTCGCGCGCAAACTGCTGCCTGCCGAGAAGTGGCTGCTCACGCTCATGCTCCAGGAAGCCGAGGGCGTCGAAGCGGCTCTCGCCGACCTGCAGGAAGAAGACTTCTCGGAGCTTCGCTCAGCAGGCGTGTTGCGCGCCTCTAAGTCGCTACTGCTCAAAGGGTTGAGGGTGGGAGCCGCGACTCTTGCCGAAGCCGTCACGGACGAGGACGACCGCCGGATGATCCGTGAAGTGGCGGTCGAGTCGTCGCCGGTCGAGCAAGCGCACGCGAAAAACTGCGTGATCGAGCTGCGCCGGCGCGCGCTCGACCAGCGTTTGAAGTCGATTCAGCGGGACCTGGACCAGAAGCAGGCGGCCGGAGAAGACCCGGGCGCCCTGTTCCAGGAGAAGGTCAAGTTGGCGAAGGAGCTCCGGAGCCTTTAAACTATGTTGTTTGCGCCCCTTCCAGGGGTTCGCGTGAGGTACGTCCTTTGGCCCTTTCGATAGAAGAACGTTACGACGAAGTACGCCAGCTCATCACGATGGGCAAGGAGAAGGGTTACCTCCTCTACGAGGAGGTCAACGACATGCTCCCGTCCGAGATCTCATCTCCGGACGAGCTCGACGACATCTTCTCCATGTTCGGCTCGATGGGCATCGAGGTCGTCGACTCCGAGCAGAAGTTCCGCGAGAAGGCCGAGGGCGAGGAAGGCGCCGAGCTGGATCTCACGCCCGGCGCGCTCGACAAGACCAACGACCCGGTCCGGATGTACCTGCGCGAGATGGGCACGGTTCCGCTGCTGACGCGCGAGGGCGAAGTCGAGATCGCCAAGCGCATCGAGCGCGGCAAGAAGGTCGTGATGAACACCATCTCGCGCACCCCGATGGCGGCGCACTACGTGGCGCGGCTCGGCGAGCGGCTGTTCGCGGGCGAGCTCTCGGTGCGCGAGGTGGTCGTCTTCAACGAAGAAGAGGTCACCGAGGACAAGGTCGAAGCCAAGATCCGCGAGACGCTGAAGCTGATCGGCAAGGTGACGGCGGCCCACGAGGCGCTCTTGGTCAACCGCGCCAAGTTCAACGAGATCGGCAAGCGCGACCGCCGCTACGTAAAGGCCAAGTGGAAGCTGGGCCGGCTGCGCGTCGCGGTGTCGAAAGCGATCCAACGCATCGAGTTCGCCGAGATCGTGAAGCGCCGGCTCGGCGAGCAGATGCGCGAGGCGTGCGAGAGGGTCCAGGACGCCGACGGCAACATCGCGAAGTACGAGCAGAAGCTGCGCGGCAAGGTCAGCGAGGAATACAAGAAGCAGGTCAAGACCTGGATCCACGAGCAGCGCGTCGTGTTGCGGGCGATCCAGGACGAGTTCGACGCCGAGCCGAAGGAGCTGATGAAGCAGCTCGACAAGATGCTGATCGGTGAAGTGCATGCCGAGCAGGCCAAGAAGGAGCTCGTCGAAGCCAACCTGCGGCTCGTCGTCTCGATCGCGAAGAAGTACACGAATCGCGGCCTGCAGTTCCTGGACCTGATCCAGGAAGGCAACATCGGCCTGATGAAGGCCGTCGACAAGTTCGAGTACAAGCGCGGCTACAAGTTCTCGACCTATGCGACCTGGTGGATTCGCCAGGCGATCACGCGCGCGATCGCCGACCAGGCACGCACCATCCGCATCCCGGTCCACATGATCGAGACGATCAACAAGCTGATCCGCACCTCGCGCGCTCTGGTCCAGGAGCTGGGCCGCGAGCCCACCTCGGAAGAGATCGCGAAGCGGATGGACATCCCGGTCAGCAAGGTGCGCAAGGTCTTGAAGATCGCGCAGGAGCCGATCTCGCTCGAGACGCCGATCGGCGAGGAAGAAGATTCGCATCTGGGGGATTTCATCGAGGACCGGAACGTGGTCTCGCCCTCGGAAGCGATCATCAACATCAACCTGAAAGAGCAGACCGAGGCGCTCCTGAAG
>CAZVOI010000109.1:0-2532 GCA_964628275.1 uncultured Acidobacteriota bacterium
ACCGGATCCACCACCACGACTTTCGCGCCGCGACGCTGCGCCTCGCGCACCAGCGGCCAGTAGTGCAGGTTCGTGACGATCGTGTTGGTCGCCCACAGCACGATGAACCGGCTGTGGACGATCTGTTCCGGATCGATGCCGGTGCCGCAACCCAAGGTCGCCTTCAGCCCGGCGGATGCCACGGCCCCGCAGATGTTGCGATCGAGCCCGCTGCAGCCCATCGACCCGAAGAGCCGCCTGTCGAGCGAGGCCATCTGGATCAACCCCTGCACGCCCGCCGAGCTGTACGGCAGGATCGCCTGCGCGCCCGATTCCGCGACGATCGCGCGCCAGCGTGACGCGATGTCGGCGAGCGCTTCGTCCCAGCTCACGCGAACGAACTTCCCATCGCCCTTCTTCCCCACCCGCTTCAACGGGTGCAACACCCGGTCGGGATGGTGCACGCGCTCGAGGTAGTGATTCACCTTGGCGCACAGCGTGCCGCGCGTGAACGGATGCCCGGGGTCGCCGGTCAACCGCTCCGCGATGCCGTCCCGGACCTCCACCACCCAACCGCACGTGTCCGGACAGTCGTGCCCGCAGGCGCCCCGTATCGTCTGGATCGGCAGCGTGACGCTAGGCAAAGAGTAGAAGAGATCCACGAACGACCGGACCGCTCCGTCCATCCCGGCCACTTTCGGGTTGGCGGACTCGATCAGCCAGTACTCGTCCGGCGCGTGAGTTCCGGCGCCGATCGCGCAGCGCCTGCACGGTGGCGTCGCGCTGCTTAGCGATCTCTGCGACGACGGAGGCTTGGTCCGACTGCGCGAGCAGGTCCGGCCCTGCGATCGCCACACTGGCGGCCCCGGCGAGGCCCGTATTGAGAAAGTTCCGGCGCGTCCGGTCGTTCGGTCTTCTGGGCCCCATGATCGCTCCTGGTAGGAAGACGACGAGAAGCGCCGACTATAGAACAACCGGCCGCGCGCGGTGGCGGATTGCCCACCCGTTAGGCATCGTTGCTCAGTCGCTTGGCGGGGGCGGTAGCAGGTACGAGGCCCTACTCGACTGGCGCCCTGGCGTTTCTACAGGTTGCTTCCAGCCTGTAGCGGTCGTTACCTCTGGCACGGTTCGCGCAGAGGGAGTCGTCGCCAAACATCTGATGTGGAAGCGGCAAAGCCCTCGCCGCGCCCGCGTTCGGAGCGAGGTGGCCTATGGCGTTGTGCGGATCGTGTAGAGGGTCGCAACGGCAGTAACTGCAGGAGCTGAGGGAGATTCTCTATGGAGATCTATGCGCTGTTCATGTATCTCATTCTCTCTGAGGCTGGTGTGCAGCTCCACAAGGCCTTCGAGCAGACGGTCTCTCAGCGCTCAGGGTCCGTAGGTTGGGGACTCGGCTTCCGGATGCGGATCCCAGTGAGGGTCCACGACGCATTTCGGTTCCGGTTGGACGGCCGGAGATTCGCCGCTAAGGAAGCTCGCTCACCCAATTCGGAGACTGAGTTTCACACGGGAGTGTCGCTGGACTACCTGTTCCGCGGCGGAAACTGGGAGTCGGGGTGGTACGCCGGGCTCGGGGCCGGGTGGTTGCAGCGAGAGCAACCGATCTTGGGCCAAGACGTGGTTACGAGCGATGCGCTGAACGGCGCCGTCATCCTTGGCCGCGCCCGGAAGTTTGGAAATGGCCAGGTGGTGCTGGAAACGCGTCTTGAAATGGCTGGCTTCAAGGGAAAGGCGGCGCCAACGATGACGCTCAACCTGGCCTACCGGTACCACTTCAAGGATCTCTAGGCAGCCAGGCGAGTGAGTGACGCGTCGACCCTTGCGCGCGAAAGCGTCTAGTCCCTCCGTCAACGTAATCAGGGCGATGTCGGGGGGGCTCGTAGCCGTGGCCGCGGATGAAAAGGCTTATCGTTCAGCCACCATGGATCAGCACAACGACGCCCGACGACTGGATCGACGCGACTTCCTCAAGACCACCGGCGTGGGCCTCACCGCGGCGACCGTGATGATTACCCCGCGGGAACAGGCCATCGCGCAGAGCCTTGCGGAAAAAGGCAGATTCGAGCGCCTCGCGGGATGCACTTGGCCGATTCGCTCGCTATTCAAGACTAGGATGCGGGTGGGCCGCGGCGGGGCCGCGGGTGCGGCGGGCGGACCAGGGAACTCCGCGGGTGCGCCGCCGGCCGCCATTCCGCCGGTGCCAGCCGATCGCGATCAGACGACCACCGAGCAAATGAAACAGCGGTACGGCGAGATCACGATGCTCGACTTTCCGCAGTGGACCAAGGACAACTTCCCGGGCGTGACGCGGATGGACTTGTTCTCGGGCCTGTTCGGCGACGTCACCGACGACACTATGTTCATGACGGCGGCCGACGGCGGCGGCGGCGGCTTCGATCCGATGAGCCCCTCCGGACGCAAGTGGCTGGATCAGCTCGCGAACAGGCTTGTCGCCACTGGCACGAAGGTCCAGCACATCTCCAACAACGCCCCGTTCGGTCTCGCGGACTTCGGGACACCGGAAGCCGAGGCGCGACGCAAGGCGGGCGTCGC
>CAZVOI010000110.1:0-9309 GCA_964628275.1 uncultured Acidobacteriota bacterium
GCACGGGCGTCGGTTCGCGAGAAAGAGCGCATCAGCCTGCCCCCGATGGACGCGCTCGGCGCAGCGCTCAAGAAGGGCGCCAAATCGTTCGCCGAGGCCGGCGGCGAAGACGCCTACTTCGGCGACCCCAGCGCCGCGAGCGTCGAGGAGGGCGAGGCCCACTTCACGACCCTCTCCGACATCCTGACCCTCTCCATCATGGAGCACCTGGGCAGCAAGGCCTAGACGAACGCTGCTATGGGTCAGGCCGCAGCCCTGC
Source organism: uncultured Acidobacteriota bacterium (assembly GCA_964628275.1). Classification (GTDB taxonomy): domain Bacteria; phylum Acidobacteriota; class Vicinamibacteria; order Fen-336; family Fen-336; genus CAZVOI01. Next base: position 260 of record CAZVOI010000110.1, read on the forward strand.
CGCGCGAAGGCCTGGCGCGGTAGAGGCGGCCGTCCGACTCGGTTCCCTTACTTCTGGTACTTCTCGGGCTGAGAGCAAGCCACAGCGCCGTCTTTGCTCTCTTTGTAGAACTTGAGGATGTTTTCCAAAGCGTCCTTCGAGCGGTCGTTCGTGGCCTTCGACACGATGGACGTGTTGTTGTCGTCGACCACAGTGAAACGGAGATTGACGACAATGTTGTCAGTCTTGCCGCCCCACATCTGGCGCTTTTTGTCCTCCTTCGTGGCCGTGATCATCCAGAGGGGGCCGACTGGGCAGTCGTGATCGTCCATTTTTCAGAACTCGCGCCGACGGTCGCCTCGAACACCTTGTCACGCGCGCCCTAATGCGCGATCAACTCGCTGCAGGCCCCGATCGCGTCGAACCACAGACGCCGGTCGGTGAACACCTGGGCACGCGCCAGGCCAGCCTGGTACAGGTCGAGCGCCTGCGACTGGTGAAGACCGCGTCCTGACGAGTGTCGCGGTTGATGGTCAGGCCCGGAAGCCGTGCTGCCGCTGGTGGTGCGGTCCGTCGAAGGCCTGGGTGGACTTGAAGGGCTCGAGGCGCCCGTCCGAGGCCGCTTCCCTGGCTCGGGCCACGAGCGTGGTCCGCTCCGCCTGGCTCAGGGGCGCGAAGCCCCTCGCGATGTTGGTCGAGGTCGTGCAGGTCGGAGGAGGCGTCTGGTCGCAGATGCTGATCACATCGCATCGACCGCGGCCGGGCGACGTCAGCCACGAGGTGCCCACGCCGTCCACGATCGGCGAGTTGTTGGTCGTGCTCACGGAGCCGGTGACGTAGTCAGGCGCGGTGCCGATCGAGCGGTAGTTGGTGGTGGGCTCGTCGAGCGTGTAGCCGAGGAGATAGACGTCGACCTCGTCACTCTCGATCTTCTGCAATGGTCGTACGCCATCCCGTTGGGCCGCAGCGCCCCCATCTGCCACGAGGCCGGGTTGGTGTCCTGGATGTCCACGATCGCCCCGTTGGCGTTGATCCCCGCGGGAACCCTGCAGCTGCCCGCGCTGTCGATGTCCACGTTGACGTAGGACCCGAGGGTGACGGGCGGTTGCTCACGTCGGTGTTTCTGCCACTGCAGGATGACGCCCGTGGCCCCGGCGGGGACGTCGGCGGAGACGTCCACGTCGACCCAGCATCCCGCCGCGCCCGGCGTGACGTCCTAGGGAGGGTCGGCCGGCAGGTAGTTGAAGGGAAAGGCGGCTTCGACCGGCGCCGCCGCGCAGAGGGCCAGGCAGACGAGCCAGACCCCGCGCTGGACCATCGAAGCGATCATGGGCAGGAGAGGCAGGACGCCTGCCAGGGCTGCGGGTCCGGTGGATTCCAACGTAACTCTATGAATGGCATAGCCTTGGCCTGCCCTGGTGATGCCCGCGGGGTTGTCCCAAGGTCCGATTTCCGTGCCGTCCTGGCTGACTCTGGGCGGGCTCTACCGGATCTTGAGGGCGAGGTCTCCGAGGAGGTGGTAGATGGCGAGCATCTCGGGGTCGGCCCCGGAGTCGGCATAGGCGGCCTGCGCGGCGAGGAGCCGGGGAGCCGGCGGGGGGGACGTATCTCCGTCGGCCCCGTTACGCGCGCTCCCTCGCCGGAGGACCCGGGCCGTCAGCTGCGCGCAGGTGCGGGCTCGGACTCCTCCGCGCAGACCTCTTCGACCTCGACCGCCTCCAGGTCGACGTAGCCCCGGTCGCCCGGGCGGACCGCGACCGGATGGATACCGGCCTCGAGCTGGACGGTGATCGGCCGCGTCCACCACCAGCCCTGAGTCGGATGCTCGGGCGTGAGGGGAACCTCGAGGGCGCGGCCTCCAGCCTCCACCGCCAGCGACCGGCTGCGGGGGCCTCCGTCGTCGGCAGCGACGTGAGCGCTGCGCACCAGGAACCGCAGGCGGTAGTGCGAGCGCTCGGGAAGGGCCGGCGTGTGGAAGACGAGGCCGGCCTCGTTGCGGAGACGATAAAAGCCGCGGACCCCGCAGTGTCCGTCGCCGTCGAGGTGGGTGACGTCGCCCACGAGATCCACGACGGCGGCGCTCAGGCCTGAGGCCGGGTCGAAGCCCGCATCCAGGCAGAGCTGCTCGCGTGCGAAGGCCGCGCTGCAGCGATCGCACGCGTCTCCCGTTCCGTCGTGGTCCTGGTCGGCCTGATCGGGGTTGGGAGCGGCCGGACAGTTGTCGGTGTTGTCGCAGATGCGATCGCCGTCGCGGTCGCCGGTGATGCCGCTGGAGTCGCCGAGACCCTCGACCCGCAGGTCGTCGAAGTCGGCGTGGTCGTCGAGGGCGAGGAGACCGATCGTGCCGTTGCGCAAGGGCTTGTCGTCGTCCCTGGCGTCGATGGCCCAGCCCGTCGGCTCCTCGGCATCCTCCGGCCAGAACCGCGCCCGCAGGCGCGTGTAGCCGGCGTGGTTCTCGACGCGGAGCCGGAAGCGGTACAGCGTCTCCGGCTTCGGCACGAAGCCCGAGCGCGTACGGCCCGCGAGCGATTCCCTGCCGCTCTCCAGCGCGCGGAAGCCGTGAGCCTTGTGCGCGCGGTCGTAGCTGACCTGGTAGTAGCGGCCGGCGAGCAGGTCGGCGTACACGAGCAGGCCGGCGCCGTCGTGACCGGCGGCGTCGTGACCGTTGCCGCCGAGCATCAGGCTGCCCGTCCACTCGTAGTCGCGCCAGTCGAGGGCGACGGGCGTCCGGTATTCCGAGACGCGGTCGTCGTTGCCGCGGTAGACGACGTGGTCGCCCTCGAGGCTGGTGCGGAAGCCCTCGCGCGCCCGGAAGTGGTTGCCGGTCGGCTGGTAATCGACCCAGCCCTCCGGGTCGGCGTCGGGCCCGTAGGGCTCGAACGTTTCGACGAAGGCCTCGTCGCAGGTCACGGTCGCGATCAGGGTGTCGCTAGAGGCGCCGCCCCAGTTGTCGGTCACGGTCAGGGTCACGCTGTAGATGCCGAAGTCGGGATAGCTGTGGGTCGGCTGCAGCGTGCCGGTCTCGGTTGTGCCGTCCCCGAAGTCCCAGAGGATCGTGTGCGTGTCTTCGGCGCCGGGGTCGCTGAACGAGCCGTCGAAGTTGATGACCTGGGTGGGCGACGCCGTGATGTCGGGGCCGGCCTGGACGACCGGCGCCACGTTCGCGACCGTCACCGTCAGGCTGTCGGTTGCTCCTTCGCCGTCGTCGTCCTGCACGGTGAGGCTGGCCAGGTAGGCGCCGGGAATCGCATAGACATACGTGGGCGCGACGCTGCCGTCCGCGCTCCCGCCGTCGCCGAAATCCCAGTGCACGGCGTGCGTGTCCGAGAGTCCGGCGTCGCTGAACGATCCGGCGAAGGTCACCGGTTGTCCCTGGTTCACGCTCTGGCCCGGGCCGGCCTCCACCACCGGAGGCACGTTCGCCACCGTCACCTGCAGCGAGGCGCGGCCGGTGAGTCCGGCCGGGCTCGTGACCCGCAGGGTGACGGTGTAGACCCCGTTGTCCGCGAAGGCGTGAGACGGCGTGAGCGTGCCCGTCGTGCCGGTCCCGTCGCCGAAGTCCCAGGCCAGGGTGTGATCGGCCGGCGGATAGTCGTCGTTGAAGCTGCCCGAGAAGGCGAGCATCTGGCCTTCGTTCGCGGTCTGGTTCGGACTCACTGCCACCTCGGGCGGCCTCACGCTGAGGCTGACCGTCGCCTGGTTCGAGTCGATGAGCCCGTCGCTCGCCCGGTAGACGAAGCTGTCGGTGCCCGGGAATGCAGGATCGGGCGTGTAAGTGAACGAGCCGTCCGGGTCGAGAGTGAGCTGGCCATGGGCCGGGCCGCTCACCAGGCTGGCCGTCATCGCCTCGCCGTCCAGCTCGATGTCGTTGGCGAGGACGCCCGGGCCACCCACCGCAAACTGCTGGCCGGGCCGGACGATGTATCGATCGGGGACGGCTCCCGGCGGCGTGTTCGGGTCGAGCGCAAACGAATGCTGTTGCTGCTGGTCGGCGGTCGTCTCGCCGTTGAACAAAGCGAGGGGCACCGGTCCCTGCGGCCCGACGCGAGCGACAGTGAAGCTATAGGCTCCCGTGTCGTACCCCGTGGCCGTGAACTGGTACGGGCCGGGCAAGGCCTGCCCAATGAGGATCATCTGCGGTTCGACCCCCGGCTGCGTGTAGACGGCGTTCGGGATCTCGCGCACGACCTGGCCGGTCGCGGGATCGAAACCGAGCTTCCGGCCCTGCGGGTCGATCACGAGCAGGTTGATCGGGCAGGCGCTGATGACCGCCAGCAGATTGTCACCCTGCACGATTGGAGCGGTGTACGCCGTTGCTATCGGGAAGATCATGCCGGTCAGGAACTGCGGGACCCAGGTGCTCTGGGTCTGCCGGTGGTACGCAATCGGAACGTGGCGTGCCCCACCGTCGATCGTCCCGCCGGCCGGGCGCGCGTCGAGCATCCGGACTTGGCTCGGCGGCAGCGTCAGGACGCCGTCCATGCGCGCGCTGTGGGCCGGGATCAGGTCGTCGCCCTTGTCGGTCTCATGGAGAGTGGGGTCCGGGAGCTGGAGGAACTGATTGACCTGGCCGAACTGCCAGTCCTTGAGCCCGGGAGGCTTCACCTCGTAGTACGCGTCGGTCTCGGGCGCGCCGCTTCCATAGATGATGTACAGGTTGTCGGGGATCGCGGGATCGCCCAGACGGCTCACCAGGAGGTGGGCGTCGGCGTTGAGGTCGTGCAGGAACGTGTTCGCGTCGTGGCCCCAGGGGAAGCTCGCGGGTCGACCCGCGGGGTCGCCGTCCAGGTTGGTCAGGTAGGCCGGCGAGTCGTCCGTGGGCAGCATCTCGAACAGGGAGCGCGCGCCGCGCTCCTTGGCCCACGGGGTGATGTCCTCCACCGTACACCGGAAGTAGCCCAGCTGGCCGTTCCGGATCCGGTGGAAGAAGAGCTGATAGGGAACGAGCCCGGGAGGATCCTGCCCGACCAGGGGGACCCAGATGCAATCCCGATCCAGCTCGACGTCGCTCGGCTCGAACTTCTTCGCGACGAGGCCCGGCCACAGGATGCCGTCCATGACCATGGTCATGGTGCCGAATATCCCACCCGACACGCCGGGCGCGGCGTAGAGGTAGTCCTTCCAGGTCATGCCTTCCCGGGTGCGGTAGTTGAAGGGGAAGCCCTTGTGGGGAGAGGCGATGAAGACCACCTTGCGCACGTCGTCCTGATACGGCACCTCGCGCTCGTCGGGAGGTCCGCTCACCCGGGCCTTGCCTTCGATGTAGGCGCGCGAGACGAGCCCCCCCATGCTGTGCACGACCAGGTCGGCCCTGCCGTCCTTGAGCGTGTAGGGCACCGACGCCGCGTTCGATCGCGGAATGACCTTGGAGGCGAGCTCCTGGGCCAGGAACGCGGCCGAGCGGACGTTGGAGTTCCGCCAGTCGTAGGCCAGGCCGAAGAGCGACCGGTCCCACTCGTAGCCCATCTTCTGGAGGTTGTTGAGCAGAGGCTCGTAGCTCCCGATGAAGGGGTCGAAGATCTGGTGCGCGTCGCCCTGGCTCGTCACCAGCTTGTCTTGCGGGGGCATCGCACCCAGGATGCCGTGGATGAAGACCAGCGGATGGATCTCGGCTTTGGGAACGCTCAGCGTCGCCGCGCCGGAGAAGCCGCCCCAGACGGCGCTCGCGGCCAGGCTCGCCGCGTCGGACGGTTGCATCCACACCCGCCAACGCAGGGTCCGGGACTGGCCGGAAGCGATCTCGATCGGGTCGCCGCCGAGCCCATAGCAGGCCGAGCTCCAGGAGCCGTGGGAGAACTCCGTGCCGACGGGCGCGTCGCTGCACGAGACGTCGCCCGCGGCCCCGGGATCGTTGCCGTAGAGGGAGAGGCGCGGAGCGCCCGCCCCCGGCACCGTCGCCAGCCTGAAGAAGCCGCTGCAGCTCGGGAACGCGGCGGGGCAGGTGAGCGTCACCTCGAGCGTGACCGGGTTCGGGCTGTACCAGCCGTCCGCGTTCTTGCCGAGGGTGTGGCTCGGCGAGAACGTCAGCTCCACCGGGTTCCTCGCCACGTCGACCGCCACCTCGTGAGAGTTGTTGGTCTCGTCGAACTCCACCACGTGGTCGCCCACGTCCGCGCTGAAACGCAGGCGGTGGAGCCCCGCGCTCGGCGGCGTCCAGGTGAACTGGACGTTGTTCGTCGCGGTCTGGCCCGGGTCCAAGGGCGTGTGTGCGCCGTAAGCCACCTCAACCCCGTCCACGAACCACTTCACGTTGAAGGCCGTAGAGGCCACGGGTCCCACGTTCCGCAGGCGCGCCGTGGCGACCGTGGGCAGGCCCGAGATCGGCGTGGTGCTGAAGGTGATCTGATCGACCACCAGCTCGGCCAGTGGTCCCACTTTGACCGTGACCTCGAAGGCGTTGTTCGTCTCGTTCTGCTCGTTCACATGGCCGTCGACGTCCGCCTCGTAGCGGACAGCATGGATGCCGGAGATCGAGGGCGTCCACTGGAGATGCACGTTGTGGCTCGAGGTCGCCCCGGGCGCGAGCGGGACGTGCTGTCCGTAGCCGGCCTGGCTGCCGTCCACGAGCCACTTCACGTTGAACGGCCCGGAGGCGCCCGTGCCGATGTTGCTCAGCCGGGCGGTGGCGATCGTCGGCTGCCCCGCCATGAGGGGCAGGGAGCTGAAGGAGATGTCGTCGACGAAGAGGTCCGCCTGACGCGGGGTGATGGTGATCATGTGGGCGTTATTCGTCTCGTCGTCCTCGGCGACCTCGCCATCCACGTCCGCGACGTAGCGCAGGGTGTGTGTGCCGATATTCGTGGGCGTCCAGGTGAAGTAGACGTTGCCGCTCGAGGCCTCCCAGGCGCCGAGCGCGGCGTGTCGGCCGTACCCGACCTCGACTCCGTCCAGGAACCACTTGATGTTGAACTCGCCCGACGCCGCCCAGCCGAGGTTGCGCAGAAAGGCTTGGAAGACGGTCGGCTGGCCCACGGTCGGCGGAGACGGGAACAAGATGGAGTTCACCACCAGGTCGGGCCCACGCACCGAGATGGAGATCTGGTGGGCGTTGTTCGTCTCGTCGTCCTCGGCGACTTCGCCGTCCACGTCCGCGACGTAGCGCAGGCTGTGTGTGCCTGGGCTCGTGGGCGTCCAGTTGAAGTAGACGTTGTCGGTCGATCTCTGCCAGGCGCCGAGCGCGGCGTGCCGGACGTACCCGACTTCGACTCCATCCAGGAACCACTTGATGTTGAACTCACCCGTCGCCACCGGGCCGAGGTTGCGCAGGTAGGCTTCGAAGACGGTCGGCTGGTTCAGTGTCGGCGGAGCTGGGAACAGGATGGAGTTCACCACCAGATCGGGTGCGAGCACGGCGACGGGAACGTCGAAGGCGTTGTTCGTCTCGTTACTCTCGGTAATGTCGCCGTCCACGTCCGCGACGTAGCGCAGCGTGTGGTTGCCCGCGCTCGCGGGCGTCCAGTTGAAGTAGACGTTGTGGGTCGAGGTCTGGCCGGCGCCGAGCGCGTTGTGCAGGCCGTAGCCGACCTGGGCTCCGTCCAGGAACCACTTGATGTTGAAGGTGTCGCCCGTGGCCGACGAGCCGACGTTGCGCAGGCGAGCCGTTGCGATCGTCGCTTCGCCCACCGTTGGGGGTGAGCTGAAGCTGATTGCATCCACGAGGAGATCGGGCCTCGAGGCTTGGACTAGCACCGTCGCCTCGATGAAGTTGTTCGTCTCGTTCGACTCGAGCACATCCTGGCCCACGTCGGCCACGAAGCGCAGGACCTGCCAACCGGCGGTGGTCGGCGTCCAGTAGAACGTCACGTTGTCGTTCGAGATCGCGCCCGGCAGAAGGTTCGCGTGCTCGCCGTAACCCTTCTGGACTCCGTCCACGAACCACTTGATGTTGAATACGCCGGTGGAGACGGTGCCAACGTTCCGGAGGGTGGCCTTGGCCGTGCCCGGCTCACCCACCCTGAACGTGCCGTACTGCACGCCGTAGGCGAAGAGATCCGCCAGGGGCACCTTCAGGCCGTTTCGGACCCTGACCTGGTAGCTGTTGTTCGCCTCGCTCTCCTCCACGACATTGCCGTCCACGTCGGCGTCGTAGCGCAGGACCTGGTCACTGGAGGTCGGAGTCCAGGTGAACTTCACGTTGCCGGTGGAGATCTGCCCTGCCGGCAGGGACGCGTGAGCGCCGTAGCCGACCTGCACTCCGTCCACGAACCACTTGATGTTGAAGGGCCCGCTGGACCACGTCCCGGCGTTGCGCAGGGTGGCGGTCGCAAGCGTCGGCACCCCCGGCGTGGGCGTAGAGCTGAAGTTGATGTCGCTGACCACCAGGTCGGGCTCGCTCTGCGCGAGAGCAGAGTTTGCCGACGCGAGGATGGCGACGAGCGCCACTGCCGAACCCGCGCGCAGCGCATGCGAGCCTGAAGACTCTCGCCCATGAGAGAACGGCCTGCTCCAGTTTACGGAAGTCATCGGTCAACCTCTTGGAAAGGGCAGATGCTAGCAGCCTGCACTGACGCTGCCCTGTGATTGTGCGCACGTTTCACGATATGTGGCTCTCAATCACCCATCCATCTCAACGCAAACGGCGCATTCGTGGAGAATCAGTAGCCGAAATCCGATCATCGATCTGCGGGGGCTGAAGCGCGCGCTCTACGAGGGCGGGATCCGGGTGCCGATGATCGCGCGCTGGCCGGGGCGGATCGCGCCGGGGTCCGTCTCGGCGCATGTCGGGTACTCCGGGGACCTATTCGCCACGTTCGCGGACCTGCTCGGCCGACCCGTCCCGGAGGGCCTCGACTCGATCAGCCTGATGCCGGCCCTGGCCGGCAGGGCCGCCGAGCAGAAGGGCCACCCGACGGATCTCCTCCGGTGTGATCCGGGCTTCTCGGCGCACGTCGGTGATGCGATCCCGTTCGAGGATAAAAAGGCCATCGAGAACGTCGCCTGTTACGTGGTCAGGAGCCCGCTCTCGCTCAAGAAACTCGTCTACCTCGACGGCCAGAAGGCCGTGCTGTATCGATCCCGCATGAATCCATCGCTCGGCCGAAACTTCGAGGCCATGGACCCTTTGGAGTGGC
>CAZVOI010000111.1:0-2687 GCA_964628275.1 uncultured Acidobacteriota bacterium
CGTTCTCGGTGCCCGGGCGCAAGCCTCGCTCGTGCCCGGCGCCGGCCGTGAAGGGGAGCAGAGAGGTGCCTTGGCGGACGAACAGCGCCCCCACCCCCTTCGCGGCGTAGAGCTTGTGCCCTGCCAGCGAGAGCAGGTCCACGCCAAGTTCGTCAACCCGCACCGGGATCTTTCCCGCGGACTGAGCGGCGTCGCAATGGACGAGCGCTCCCGCCGCGTGCGCGACCTCCGCGATCGCGGCGATCGGCTGCACCACACCGGTCTCGTTGTTCGCGTGCATCACCGTCACGAGCGCCGTGTCTTCGCCGACGGCGGCGCGGATCTCGTCGATCCGCACGAGTCCTCCGGCATCGACGCCGGCGCGAGTCACACGCCATCCGTGTTCTTGAAGCCAGGCGCACGGCTTCTCGGTGGCCGGGTGCTCGATCAGCGAAGTCACGATATGGCGCCGGTCGCCGCGGGCCTCGGCGACGCCTCGGATCGCGAGGTTGCTGGCCTCGGTTCCTCCGGAGGTGAAAACAACTTCGCCGGCGTCGCATTCCAGGAGAGCCGCCACGTCTGCGCGCGCCGTCTCCACCGCCTCCCTCGCCCGGCGACCGAGCGCGTGGCCGCTCGAAGGGTTGCCGAAGTGCTCCCGCAGATACGGCAACATCGCGTCCACGACCTCGGCGAGGATCGGCGTCGTCGCGTTGTAGTCGAGGTAGATCAACCGTTCAGCTCAACGAGCGCGCCAACGCCTGCCAGTGGCCGGGGACGCAACGTCTCGCGCAGGCGCCAAGCCACGATCACGCCCGATGCCGCGGTGACGGCCGCGACCACAACCACAGCCGGACGCAAGCCGAGCCGGTCGGCGGTCACACCGGCCAGGTGCGCTCCGATCGCGTAGCCGAGGTCGCGCCAGAGCCGGTACACGCCAACGGCCGACGCCCGCCAGGAGGGATGGGCGACATCACCGATGGCCGCGAGCAACGTCGGGTAGACCATGGCGGTGCCCAAGCCCAGCAGGATCGCGCCGAGACTGAAGAGTGCGAAGCTCGATGACGCCGCCACCACACCGATCCCGGCTGCTTGGACCCACAGGCCCGCGGTGATCAGCCACTTGCGGCCAATGCGATCGGAGAGCCCGCCGGTGAGGAGCTGCCCCGCTCCCCACACCGCCGGATAGATCGCCGCGAGCGCGCCGATCTGGTCGAGGCGCAGGCCCGCGGACGCGTATAGGAGCGGGAACAGTCCCCAGGCCATGCCGTCGTTGAGGTTGTTCACCAGGCCGGCCTGGCTGACGGCCGACAGGTCGCGGTCGCGGAAGGAGGTCCGCGCGAAGACCTCGGCCGGGCCGAGATCGGGAGATGAGCCCGCGGTGTCGAGCCGCGCCTCGTGGTGCGCGTGGCCGTGCGTCTCGCGGACCGGCCAGACCGATAGTACGAGCCCCGCGACCACGAATACGACGCCGAGGTAGAAAGGCTGCGGACGCAAGCCGTAGGCGGCGGCCAGGTACCCGGTCGCGAGAGCCGACGCGCCGACCGCGAGGTACCCGGCGCACTCGTTCAGCCCCATCGCGAGCCCGCGGCGCTCCGGGCCGGCGAGGTCGATCTTCATGATCACGGTCGTGGACCAGGTGAGGCCTTGGCTCGCTCCCAGGAGGACGTTCGCGAACAGGACCCAGCCCCAGGACGGCGCCCACATCAGCAGGAAAGGCACCGGTGCCGCGATGACCCAGCCGGCGACGAGCACCGGCTTGCGACCCAGGCGATCGGCGAGACGTCCCGCGAAGTAGTTGGTGGCCGCCTTCACGACGCCGAAGACGACGATGAAGGAAAGCACGGCGGTGCGGGCGGCGAGTTGGAACTCCTGTTCGGCCAGCGCGGGCAGGATGCTCCGCTCCAGCCCCACCATCCCGCCGACGAACGCGTTGACCAGTACCAGCAGCGAGAACTGGCGCCAGTTGTCGGCGAGGCCGAGCCGCGGCGCGTCCACGACCGGAGTCGTCATCCGCCCTGGACAACCGTCTCTACCGGCAACCCCGCGGCGCGCCACTCCGGAAAGCCGTCGGCGAGCCGTCGCGCCCGTCGGCCGCTAGCGCGGAGCCGAGTTACGGCCTCGTAGGCCATCACGCAATAGGGCCCCCGGCAGTACGCGACGATCTCTTTTCGCTGCGGCAGCTCGGCCAGTCGTTTGCCGAGTTGCTCGTCGGGCATCGAAACGGCGCCCGCGATGTGCCCGGCCCGGTACTCCTCAGCAGGGCGCACGTCGATCACCACCGCACGACCGGCCCTCACACGTCGAAGCAGCTCTTCGCGGGGGACGGGCTCGAGCTCGTCCCGCGAGCCGAGGTAGGTTCTGACGAGCTGATCCACCTCGGCCAGCCGCTTCTCCGCCAGCCTGTGGACGGCACTGGCGACGACGTGAACCTCCGGCTCGGCCAGACGGTAATAGACGCGCAGCCCGTCTTTGCGGCTCTCCACCAGGCGCGCGCCACGCAGGACCTGCAGGTGGCGGGAGGTGTTGGCGATCGAAAGCGCGGCCTCGCCGGCCAGATCCTCGACCGAGCGCTCAGCCTGCGCGAGCAGGTCGATCAGCTCGAGCCGGCGCGGGCTGTCGATGGCTTTGGCGATCCGGCCGAGCTCCTCGTACAGTCGGTCCTTGAATTCACGATGCTTCATGCTTCATATTCAACTACTCAATTGAAT
>CAZVOI010000112.1:0-6115 GCA_964628275.1 uncultured Acidobacteriota bacterium
GACCCGATCCGGCGAGCTGTCGTACCTGGTCAGCGAGGACGCGGTTCGCGACCTGCCGCTGAACGGCCGGAGCTACACCGACCTGGCGCTGCTGCAGCCCGGTGTCGTGGCCTACCCGAACCGCGACGGCGGCTCGGTGGTCGCTCACGGGCTGGCGATGAGCATCAACGGCCAGGACCCGCGCGCCAACGTGTACCTGCTCGACGGCACGCCCTTGAACGACTTCACCAACGGGCCGGCCGGCAGCGCCGCCAGCACCGCGCTCGGCGCCGAGACGATCCGCGAGTTCCGCGTCGAGACCAACGCCTACAGCGCCGAGTTCGGCCGCAACTCGGGCGGCCAGATCCACGCGATCACCAAGTCGGGCGGCAACCGGATCCACGGCAGCGTCTACGAGTTCCATCGGAACGACGCGCTCGACTCCAAGAACTACTTCGACACGAGCGGCAAGCCCGACTTCGAACGCAACCAGTTCGGCGCTACGGTCGGCGGCCCGATCAAGAAGGACCGCACCTTTTTCTTCGTCGGCTACGAGGCGCTGCGCGAGGACCTCGGCCGGACCATCTCCACGTTCACACCGGACCAGAACGCGCACAACGGGATCCTGCCCGACGGCTCCGGCGGCACCGTCAACGTCGGCGTGAACCCGGCGGTCAAGCCCTATCTCGACCAGTACCCGCTGCCCAACGGGCCGTCGGCCGGCGGCGGCCTGGGGACCTACACCTTCCCGTTCACCCAGACGATAAACCAGAACTACTTCCAGGCCCGGCTCGACCAGCGCGTGGGCGCCTCGGATCAGTTCTTCGTGCGCTACACGATCGACAACGCCGACCAGCTGCTGCCCACCGACTTCCCGCAGTTCCCGCGCAGCTTTCTCTCCAAGAACCAGTTCCTGACGGCCGAGTATCGCCACATCACTTCGCAGCGGACGCTGCACACGCTGCGCGCCGGCTTCAACCACACCACGATCGGCCAGCGGGTCCAGGCGAACGGCATCTCGCTGCCCGCCTTCGTCGCCGGGCGGCCGTTGATGGGCGACATCGACATCGGCGGCGTGCCGCGTTTCGGGCCGCAAGCCTCGGCCGACCTCGACGTCAGCCAGAAGGTCGTGACGGCCGAGTACGGCTTCACGCGCTCGGAGGGCCGTCACCTGATGAAGGCTGGGGCGCTCGCGGAGCGCTACATCGACGACCTCCACAACCCGACCTTCTCGCTCGGCATCTACACCTTCCCGAGCCTCGCTTCGTTCCTGCGCAACGTTCCGAGCCGCTTCATCGGCCTCACGCCGACCGCCGACCTGGAGCGCAACTGGCGCTTCACGCTGCTCGGCGGCTACCTTCAGGACGAGTTCCGGGCCACGAATCGGCTGACCCTCAACGCGGGCCTGCGCTACGAGTTCACGACGCTGCCCAAGGACATCAAGGGCCGCGACGTGGCGCTCCTCAACCTGACCGACACCACGCTGACGCTCGGGCAGCTCTACCAGAACCCGTCGGGCAAGGACGTTTCGCCGCGGTTGTCGTTCGCCTGGGACGTGTTCGGCAACGGCAAGACCTCGCTGCGCGGCGGCTGGGGCCTCTACTTCAACACCAACAACCACCAGAACTTGATCGTCACGATCACCAACCCGCCGGCCACGCCTCGCGCGGTGATCGCCAACCCGACCTTTCCAACGCCGCCCTTCGAGCGCGGCGTGGCCAACGCGATCCGGCCGGTGCAATGGGACATCCGGAACCCTCGGATCCAGGTCTGGAACCTTAGCCTGCAGCGCGAGTTGGTCGCCAACACGGCGGTCACGCTTTCCTACGCTGGGTCGCGTGGCAAGAACCTGTGGCGCAACAGCGACCTCAACGTGCCCACGCCGCAGCAGCTCGCCGACGGCACGCCTTTCTATCCCCCGACGGCGGCGCGGCCCAACACGGCGTTCGGCACGATCGAAGCCAAGACCAGCGACGGCGAGTCCTGGTACAACGCCGTGATCGTGGAGCTGCTGCGGCGCAAGTCGCGTGGCCTCGCGTTCCAGTCGTCGTACACCTTCTCGCGCAACATCGACACCACCCAGGCCTCGACCTTCTTCTCGGACTCGACCAACGGCAACGTGTCCGCGTATCCCGAACCGTTCGGCATCGACTACAACAAGGGCCTCGCCGACTATCACGCGAAGCACAACTGGGTCTTCAACGCGAGCTGGGACATACCGCTGGCGCGCGATGCCAAAACCACCGCCGGCAAGATCTTCGGGAGCTGGCAGCTCGCCGTGATTGGCCAGTTGCGGAGCGGCAACCCGCTGACGGCCTTCGTCACCGCCAACCGCTCGCGTTCGCGCTGGTCGCCCTCGCTCGGACCCGGTATCGGCGCCGACCGGCCGAGCTACGCGCCCGGTCGAACCGGGGCTGATGCCGTAGTCGGCCGGCCGGACCAGTGGTTCGACGGGGCGGCGTTCGTGTTGCAGCCGGCGGGCACGCTCGGCAACGTCGGCCGCGGCTCGCTGATCGGACCCGACCTGCGCACGCTCGACCTGGCGCTGATCAAGCGCATCCCGTTCGCGCGGCTCGGGCCGATGGGACGGCTGGAGTTGCGCCTCGAGGCCTTCAACGTCTTCAACCGTGCGAACTTCGGCGTGCCCGGCTTGACGGCTTTCGCGGGCGACCAGGGCGACGCCGAGCGTCCGCTTTCGACCTTCGGCAGGATCCGCAACACCACCACGGCCGCCCGCCAGGTCCAGCTTGGAGTGCGGCTCAACTTCTGAGCCGCCACCGCGGCATGACACCGCCCAACCGAATGTCGGTCGGCGCCGTCTTACATTCTCGAGATGTCCCTGCCTTGATGAAGCCGGCACGCTTGATCGCTACGGCCTTGCTGATGGCGGCGTGCACGCGCGACCTGCCCGGCCCGGCGGGCGCCGCAACCGCGGTCGTGAAACGCGCCAGTCTCGAAGAGGTCTTCCTGCTCACCGGCGAGCTGCAGGCGGTGCGCTCGGACGAGCTGGCGGTGCCGCGCCTCGAAGGCGGGCGGGTTCAGCTGCGCTGGCTGGCGGAGGACGGCGCCGAGGTGAAGGCCGGCGACGCGGTGGCCGAGCTGGACAACAGTCAGGTGGCGCAGAGCCTCGAGGAGAAGCGGCTGCGGCTGGTGCAGGCGCAGATCGCGCTCGAGCAACGCGAGGCTTCGCTGGATGCGGAGAACTCGCAGAAACGGCTCGAACAGGACAAGGCCAGGACCGAGGCCGAGAAAGCCCGGATCGAGGCCGGCGTGCCGGTCGAGCTGCGCGCCCGCAAGGAGTGGCACGAGAAGCAGCAGGCGCTGATTCGGGCGGAGGCCGCGCTCGAGAAGGCGCGCTCCGCGCTCTCGTCCTTCGACCAGTCGTCGCTCGCCGACGTGGCGGTGCTCAAGATCACGCGCGACAAGGCCGCGCGCGACGTGTCGGCGGCCGAAGCCTCGCTGCAGCAGCTCGCGCTGCGCGCTCCGCGCGACGGCATCGTGATCCTGGGACGCGCGCCCAACGAGGACCGCCCGCTGCAGATGGGCGACAACCTGTGGCCGGGTCTGCGCGTCGCCTCGATACCCGATCTGTCCTCGATGGAGATCGTCGGCTTCCTGCCCGAGGTCGACGACGGGCGCGTGCTGCCGGGCCAGCAGGCCCGCGTCACGCTCGACACCGATCTCGGCCGCTGCTTCAAGGGCAAGGTGATCGAGGTCTCGGCGGTGGCCCAGGCCATGCGTTTCGCCGGAGGCTTCCGGGTGCGCGTGTCGCTCGAGGAAACCGACGCCAAGGCGATGCGGCCCGGCCTCTCGGCCCGCGTCGAGGTGGTGCGGCGCCGCTTCGAGAGCGCGCTGGTCGTGCCGCGCGCGGCGTTGACCCGCGGCGCCAAGGGATTCACGGCGCGCCGGCCCGGCGCCGCCGAGGCCGTGGCGGTGACGGTCGCGGCCTGCCTGCCGTTCGAGTGCGTCGTGGAAGCCGGCCTTTCGGAGGGCGAGCGTGTCGCGCTTCATTGACGGCTTGAAGAGGATCGCCGCACGGCGTCGGCGCGCTCTCGGAATCGCGCTCGTTCTCGGCCTGGGCATCGGCCTCGCCGGCTATGCCGCGGGCGCCCGTGGCGGCGGTCCCGAGACGGTGCGCGTGCGTCGCGGGGAGCTGCCGCTCGGCGTCGAGGTCGACGGCGAGTTGGTGGCGGTTCGCTCGCTCGACCTCGGCCCGCCGGTGGTGCGCGACACCTGGGAGTACAAGATCTCCTTCATGGCCGCCGAGGGCGCCTCGGTGAAGAAGGGCGAGCCGGTCGTGGGCTTCGACGCTTCGGCCCTGACCCGCCAGCTCGACGAGAAGCGCGCCGAACGCGACGAGGCGCAGAAACGCATCGAGCGGAAGGAAGTCGAAGTCGTGGCGCAGCGCCGCGACCTGGAGCTGCAGCTCGCCGAAGCCGCGGCGCGGCTCGAGAAGGCGCGGCTCAAGGACGACGTGCCCCAGGATCTGCGCGCGCGCAACGAGGTGTTGCAGACCGAGCTGGACTTGAAGGGCGCCGAGGACGAATCGCGCAACTTGAAACTGCGCATCGCGGCGCTCGAGTCGTCGCAGGCGGCCAGCCTGCGCTCGCTGCTGGCGCAGCGCGACCGCGCTGTGTCGCGCGTCAGCGACCTGGAGGCCTCGATCGAGGCGATGACGGTGCGCGCGACCCAGGACGGCATCGTCATCTACAAAACGGGCTGGCGCGACGAGAAGAAGAAGATCGGCGATTCGGCCTGGTTCGGCGAGAAGCTGCTGCAGCTCCCCGACCTCTCCCAGATGCGCGCCGACGGTGACGTGGACGAGTCCGACGGCGGCACGGTGCGTGAGGGCCAACGCGTGACGCTGCGCCTCGAGGCGCTGCCCGACCGCGACTTCACGGGCAAGCTGGTTCGGATCGCGCGCTCGGTGCGCCGCAAGTCGTGGCGCGTCCCGAACAAGGTTTTCCGAGTGCAGCTGGCGCTCGACCAGAGCGACCCGGCGTTCCGGCCGGCAATGCGCTTCCGCGGTGAGATCGAGACGAAGAAGCTCGACAACGTGCTGCTGATCCCGCGCGAGACGGTCGTGTTGCGGCCCTCGGGACCGGTCGCCTGGGTGAAGCGCTGGAACGGGTTCCGCGAGGTGAAGCTGGAGCTGGGGCGGCACAACAAGCGTCTGGTCGAGGTCACAGCCGGCCTGATCGAAGGCGACGCGGTCGCGACCAGCGATCCGCGGCCCGACGAGCGGCCGTGAGGCGCCGCCTGGCCGGCGCCGGCGTGGCGCTCGCCTCACTCCTGTGCATCGCCGGCTGGCGCGCGGCCTCTGGGCCGTCGTTGCCCACCCACACGGTGGCGCGTGGCGCGTTTCGCAACGAGGCGCTCGCCTACGGCCAGCTCCAGGCCGTGCGCTCGACGCCGATCAGCGTGCCGCCGGACCTGCAGCGGCCGATGCGCATCGTCTGGCTCGGCGCGGCGGGACCGGTCAAGAGCGGCGACACGGTGGTCGTCTTCGACCCGACCGAGGTCGAGAAGCAGTTCGCCGACGGCCGCTCCGACCGAGATTCCGCCGTCGAGAAGATCAAGAAGGCACGCGCGGAGAGCGGGCACTCGGGCGCCTCGCTGGTTCTCGACCGCGGCGTCGCCGAGGAAGAGCTGAAGCGCGCCGAGGACGTGTCGCTCACTGACGCGCAGATCTTCTCGCGCAACCAGATCCTCGAGAGCCAGCTCGACCGCTCGCTCTTGCAGAAACGCGTCGACACGACCGTCGCCAAGCGCGACCCCACCGAACGGCTGGCGGCCGCCGACCTGGCGCTCGCGGAGATCGAACGCAGGAAGGCCGAGCTGCGCGTGGAGCAGGCGCAGAAGAGCCTGCGCGCGCTGAAGGTGGCGGCGCCGCACGACGGGATCCTGGTCTTCCCGCTGTCGTGGCGCGGCGATGCCGTGGCGGTGGGCGACACCGTCTGGCCCAGCCAGACGGTTGCGGAGCTTCCCGACCTCAACAAGCTGGAGGCTCACGTCTTCGTTCTCGAAGGCGACGGCGGCGGCTTGGCCGTGGGCCAGAAGGCCAACGTCGAGATCGAAGGCCAGCCCGGCCTCGCCTTCGAGGCCAGTGTGCAGCGCGTCGAGGCGGTGGCCAAGA
>CAZVOI010000113.1:0-6190 GCA_964628275.1 uncultured Acidobacteriota bacterium
GAGCGTCGGCAACGGCAGCGGTCGCGCGCTCGTTTCGCGGTTCGGGATCCAGACCGCCATCTCGTTGGGGCCGCGGTTCGCCCAGGCGTGGTAGGGGATCGCGACGAAGTCCTGTTCGCGCCGTGTCGGCGCTCCGTCCGATTCCACGAACGCGATGGCGCGGCCTTTGATTGTCGTGACGCCCTTCAGCAGGTCCTTGCGGAACTCGGCGTGGAGCGGCGTGTCGTCGCGCAGCATCAGGTTGCGCACGTGGCCGTCGGGGGCATCGGCGCCTTCGACCGCGTAGACGATCGGCCCGCGCTGCAACGCGACGCGGCCGGCGTCGGCGGCGACCAGACTGTTGGCAACCACGCGCCGCACCGGCATCGGCAGGTTGAGCTCGATGACGTCGCCCGCTTGCCATGTCCGATCGAGCCGCACGTACCCTTTCTCGATCGCGAGCGGCGCCGGTTTCCCGTTGACCTGGATCGCGGTCGTTTCGCGGCTCGGCTCCAGGAAGCGATACAGGTCGCTCGGCACGGCCTCGCCGCGCGCCCAGCCCGGAATCCGAACGTGAATCGCGAAGCGCCCGCTGGCACCGGGATCCACCGCGATGCGCACCGCGCCGTCCCACGGGTACTTCGTCTCTTGGGTGAGCTTGACCTTGCGCCCGCCCTGCATCGCCACCAGGGCGCTGCTCTTCACGAACAGGTTCACGTACAGAGCGTCCTTCTTCTGCGCGTAGACGTAGCCCGGCAGCGAGGCCAGGAAGCGCGTGACGTTGCCAGGGCAGCAGGCCACGCCGAACCACGGGCTGCGCTGGTGCGTGCCGTTGGACTCGAGCGGGTTCGGATAGAAGAACGAGCGGCCGTCGAGCGAGACGCCGGACAGGAGGCCGTTGTAGAGCGTCCGCTCCATCACGTCCACGTACTTGGCGTCGCCGTGCAACAGGAACAGCCGGTGGTTCCAGTAGTCGTTGCCTACCGCGGCGCAGGTCTCGCCGTACGCCGTCAGGTTCGGCAGCTCGTAGGCCGGGCCGAAGGCCTCGCCCGACCCGCGCGCGCCGATGCCGCCGGTGAGGTAGAGCTTGCTCTCGGCGACGTCGTCCCAGATCCGGTCGATCGCTTGGACGTACGCGTCGTCGCCGGTGAGCGCCGCCACGTCGGCCATGCCCGAATACATGTAGGTCGCGCGCACCGCGTGGCCGACCGCTTCTTTCTGTTCGACCACCTTCACGTGCGACTGGTTGTAGGTGCGGCCGGCGCCCTCGCTGCCGTCGGGCCCGCGCTCGTCGAGCAGGAACTTGGCCAGGTCCAGGTACTTCTTCTCGCCGGTCGCACGGTAGAGCTTGACCAGGCCCATCTCGGTGACCTGGTGTCCCGGCCAGGTCGTCGCCTTGCCCGGCCCGAACGTGCGCACCAGCAGGTCGGCGCTACGGAGCGCGATCTCCAGCAGCGAGCGCTTGCCGGTGGCCTGGAAGTGCGCGACCGCGGCCTCGTACAGGTGGCCGATGTTGTAGAGCTCGTGGCTATCCACTTTCTCCAGCTGCCAGCGTTTTTCGCCGGCCCAGCGGTGCGGGTTCGCCGGGTCGATCGTGCGGGTGGTGTAGAGGTAGCCGTCGGGCTCTTGCGCGGCGCCGATCTTGGCGATCAGGTCGTCGAGGTAAGCCTCCAGCTTGGCGTCGCGCTCTAGGCTCAGCGTGTACGCCGCGCTCTCCATCACCTTGAAGAGATCGCTGTCGTCGAACGGATAGCCGGGCGGCGTCTTGTCAAGGAGCGGCTCGCCGCGCAGCACCTTGGCCGCGCGCTCGAAGTGGTACATCCGTTTCGATTCCTCGCACTTCTCGAACGCGAACGGGATCGTGACGCTGCGGTTGATCTCGAAGCGCGGCGCCCAGAAGTCGTCGCTGAAATGGACGGCCGTGAACGGGACGGGCTGGATCGGGTAGTCGCGCGCCGCTTGGCCGAAGGCGGCACCGGCGATCGTCAGAGACGCGATGCCGGTTCGTATCGGGTGGATCCGCATCCCGAGAGGTTACCCCGCGAAGCGCCGCGCCGGGCGGCCGCGCGGGCCGGGCCGGCAACGATACAGGCCGCCGGCCTGGGGCTGACGCGCGCGTTCTTCCGGCGTCAGCTCGGTCGCGGCGCTCGTGACGTAGAGATCCGCGAGCTCCGGTCCGCCGAATGCGCACTTGGTGGGATGGGTCACCGGCGTCTTCAATACGCGCTCGAGCGTTCCATCCGGGGCGTAACGGTGGACCGCGCTGCCGGCCCAGAGCGCCAGCCACAAGAAGCCCTCGGCATCCACGATCAGGCCGTCGGGATAGCCCGAAGCCTTCGCGATCGTGACCAGCGAGCGCCGGTTCCTGGCTTCGCCGCGTTCGACGTCGTAGTCGAACACGTCGATCGAAGAGAGGCGCGTGTCGACGTAGTACATCCGCGTGCCGTCGAGGCTCCAATCGATGCCGTTGGAGATGGTCACGCCGCCCAGCACCCGTGTCACCGATCCATCGGGATCGAGCCGGTACAGCGAGCCCACCGGCGGCCGCGGCGGCGTGATCGCCATCGTGCCCGCCCAGAAGCGGCCGCGCGGATCGCAATAGCCGTCGTTCATCCGGTTCGCCGGCATGTCGCACTCGACCTCGGCGAGCGGCGTCACGCGCCCGGTGTCCGGGTCGAGACGAAAGAAGCCGTCGCCCGCGGCGATCACGTAGTCGCCGCGCTCTGTCGGGGTGACGGTGCCGACCGGTTGCCCGACCTCCAGGACGCGGTCGTCTGACGTGACCGGATCGAACGCGTGCACGTGGCCGCGCATGATGTCGACGAACAGCAGGCGCTGCCTGCGGTCGTCCCAGACCGGGCCCTCGCCCAGCTCGGCGCGGACGTCCAGCGCCAGCTCCATCAGCGCTTCCGGGGCAGCGGCGAAGCGACGGCCTTCGGCGTGTAGCGCTTCAAGAGTGCCATGCCGATCGAGGCGCGCCGCACGCGTTCGCGCGAGAGCGCCAACACCGTGTTCTCGAGATGCAGCCCCGCTGGGTACAGGGGGCCGTGGTTCCGGAGCCCGAACTTCAGGTAGATCGGCGCGGCCACGCGCACCAGCTCGGGGATCTCGTAGTGGCGCACGCTGCCGCCGAAATCGTCGGGGCTCTCGACGTAGAAGTCGATGGCCGCGTCGATCGACGAGCGGATCGCCGCGATCTGCGGCAGCGACAGGTCGACCGGGAGGTTGATCGAGGTCGCGCCGAGGTCTTCCAGCAGCCGGGCGGTCGCGGGGTTGGGAGCGGCCAGCGTCACCGAGACCTTCAGCACGAAATCGGCCGGCAGGTCGCCGTGGCGTTTCATCTGGCCGAGCACCTGGAGCTGGCCCAGATCGGCGACCAGCACCGAGCGCACGCCGAGGCGCGCGCCGTGGAGCACATCCTCGATGCCGTAGCCGAACTGGTCGGCGCCGCGCAGCGAGCTGCCCAGCACCTTGCCCGAGCTGGAGGCGGCCTGGACACCGACGTCCCAGTTGGCGCGCGGTCCCACGAACAAGCACACCTCGACGCGGTTACGCTTGCCGAGCGCGACCATCTCCAGGATCTCGGCGTCGGTCTGCAGCATGATGCCGCTGCCCTGGCTGATCCGGTGCACGGCCACCCGCCGCTGGCGTGCCGCCTCGAGGACGGCTTGCAGCGCGCGCGGTCCCTCGACCGACGGGATCTCGACGCGATACTCGCCGCGATCCGGGAAACGCTTGCGCGAGGTCGGCAGGTCGTAGCCGTCGCGCACGGGCAGCTTCAGGGCTGTCAGGATGCTCGCGGTGTCCCTCATCGATTGCCTCGTTTCTACGTCGCGAATCGAACGCCCAGGCCGCAGTCGACGGAGAACGACGCGCCGGTGATGGCGGAGGCCTCGTCGGAAGCCACGAACGCCACCAGGTTGGCGACCTCCATCGGTGCGGCGATCCGCTTCATCGGGTGCGCCTGCAGCACGCTGGCTTCGGCGGCGGCCGGATCCGGCTGCATCGCGAACCACCCCTCGACCAGCCGGGTGCGCGTCCAGCCTGGTAGCACCGCGTTCACGCGCATGCCGGCCTCGGCGTAGTCGAGCGCCAGGCTGCGCGTCAGCCCGACCAGCCCCATCTTGGCGGCCGCGTACGGAAACATCCCGGGCATCGTCAGCCGCGCGTGGATCGACGCGATGTTCACGATCGAGCCGCGGCGTGCCTGCTTCATCCCGGGCAGGACGTGCTTAGCCACTAGCCAGGCGCCTTTCAGGTCCACCGCGAACACCTGGTCCCACTCGGCTTCGGTCATCGTCGTCGCGTCGAAGTAGCTGTTGATGCCGGCGTTGTTGACCAGAACGTCGACCACGCCGTGCGCGGCGCTGACGCGTTCGACAGCGCGGCGCACCTGGCCTTCGTCGGTGACGTCGGCTTCCACGAAATCGACCGACAGCGAGATCGCGCGCAACTCGGCGATCGCGAGCGCCGCCGGCTGCGCGTCCTTGTCGAAGAACGTCACGCGCGCCCCCTCGCTCGCGAACTTCTCGACGATCGCGCGGCCGATGCCGCGCGAGCCGCCGGTCACGATCGCCACTTTGCCGTCGAGGCGCTTCATCCGCGGCCGTAATACTATTCCGGAAAGACGCCCTTCCATGGAGGAGACATGCCTCGATTGATGATGGCCTTCGCTCTCATTGGACTTGCGCCGCATTGGAAGGGCGAGTCATCCTCCGTGTCGATGACGGCCGCGAGCCCCGTTGCGTCTCCGCGTGTCGTCAAGACGGCGTTCGGCAGAACGCCGGACGGCGGCGCGGTGGATTTGTTCACGGTGCGCAACGCAGCCGGCGTCGAGGCGCGAATCATGACGTACGGCGGTGTCCTGCTCTCGCTCCGGACGCCGGACCGCGACGGCAGGTTCGACGACATCGTTCTCGGCCACGAGTCGCTGGCGAGCCACCTCGAGAAGCCCTCGTTCTTCGGATGCATCGTCGGCCGCTACGGCAACCGGATCGCCAAGGCGCGCTTCACGCTCGACGGCAAGACCTACACGCTTGCGGCCAACAACGGCGCCAACCATCTGCACGGAGGCGTGAAGGGCTGGGACAAGGTCGTCTGGAAGGGCACGTCGTTCGAGCGCAACGACGCCGCCGGCGTCACGCTCACGTACACGAGCAAGGACGGCGAGGAGGGCTATCCCGGCACGGTGAAAGCGACCGTGCGCTACACCTTGAACGACAAGAACGAGCTGGCTTTCGATTACGAAGCGACCACCGACAAGCCCACGGTCATCAACCTGACCCAGCACAGCTATTTCAACCTGGCGGGCGACCAGGCAGCCGATATCCTCGGCCATGAGCTGACGATTCCCGCGGACCGTTACACGCCGGTGGACGAAACGCTGATTCCGGTGGGCGGGATCCAGCCGGTGGCGGGCACGCCGCTCGACTTTCGCACCGCGACTCCAATCGGCGCGAGGATCGGCGCCGACGACGTGCAGATCCGCCGCGGCAACGGCTACGACCACAACTTCGTGTTGAACCGCGCGGGCCCAGGTCTCGCGACGGCGGCCATCGTCTACGAGCCAAAGACCGGACGCACGCTGGAGGTTCGCACCACCGAGCCCGGCGTCCAGTTCTACACGGGCAACTTCCTGGACGCGAAGGGCAAGGCCGGCCGCGTGTACGGGCGCCGCTCCGGGTTTTGTCTCGAGACCCAGCACTATCCCGACTCGCCGAATCAACCGGAGTTCCCGTCCACGGTGCTCCGGCCTGGCAAGCGGTACCACAGCACGACGGTGCTGGCGTTCGGGGTGAGGAAGTAGCGGCTAGCCGAGAGCGGCCTGGAGCTCCCGAAGCTCCGCCTCGGTCGAGACGTCTTCATGGAGCGTCCGCCGGCAGCGGCGATACCAATAGCCGGCGTTACCGAGGTCGCCCTCGATGCGGTGAACGATGCCGTGCAGCCAGCAGGCGGCGTCGTCTTCCTCGTACTGCTGGGCGATCTGGTGCGCGGCCTGCCAGTCGCCGCCGAGGGCGAGCGCCACGGCCTTGCGCAACTCGGCCTTGTGCGGGCTCAAGACGCGAGGGCTAGCGGCGCTGGTTGCCGTTGTCCATGTCCGACGCGATCAGCCAGCGCTCGCCGGCGCGCGCCAGCGTGAGCACGAACTTGCCGCTGTCGGGACCGATCGCGTGTGAAGAGAACGCGCCGATGATGTGGCCGGTCGCGGCCT
>CAZVOI010000114.1:0-3930 GCA_964628275.1 uncultured Acidobacteriota bacterium
GGACTTCGTGCGCACGCCGTCGTTGCCAGCCGTCGGCGTGAACGCGGCCGCGCGCGCAGCCGCGCCGAGCGGGCTGAACAGGAAGTCGAGGTACTGGGGCGTCAGCGTGATCGTGAAGCCGTTCGGCGTCGTGGCCGCGGAGTCGCCGCTCCAGAGTGTCCAGCCCGAAGGGTCGACGCCGCAGATGTCGTTCGTGAAGAAGGTGTAGTTCGAGGGGTCGATGCCCGCGGCCGCGACGACCTCGCGCGGGGTGATCGTCGTGCGCACCTTCACGACGACGTTCGGATTCGTGGTGGCGTTCGAGACGGTGGTCTTGTAGATGAAGGTGAGGCCGCTGCCGCCGTCGACGATCGGGGTGCCGAAGGCGTCGACGACCGTGCGGCCGGGGATGCCGTCGGCATCGGCATCGGCGTAGCCGAGGCAGATGCTGTAGTCGGCGGGGTTGCTCGGATCGCAGGTGCGGTGATATGCGGACCACTCCCCCGCGTCCTGGACACCGTCGTTGTCGGCGTCGTTGAAGACGTGGTTTCCGGAGACGTCGATCACCGCCGGCTCCCAGGCCTGGGGGATCGCGCCGCGCGTGCGGATCTGGTAGTCGCGGTTGTTGATGTAGTTGACCTGCCGGCCGCCCGGGTAGACCCGGATCACGCCGTTCGCGTTGTTGCCGAAGGCGACCTGCATGTCGCGGAAGTGGGTGCAGTCGGTCTGGTCCTTGTAGAGCGTTCCGGTGCCCGAGTCGGCGAGGCCGAAGTCGGCGTGCCAGACGGTGTCGTTCATCGACTTCGAGTTGTCGACGATCAGCAGCACGTTCGGCGGCACGTTGGTGCGGAACAGGTCGGAGTCGCTGTCCGCGCCGACGAACTGCGCGCGGGCACTCGAGCTGGCGAGCGCGGAGCCGAGCAGCAGGCCGAGCGCGAGCGGGTGCGCGCGGCGCGCGCGCGGAATCCAGGCCGTGGGGGGGCGGTGGCTCATGGGTTTCCTCCGGACTCAGTTGTTGAACGCGTGGCAGCGTTCGGCGGTCGCGTGTACGCGAGCGGTCGCGCCGCCGGGCGCGATGCCCTCGGTGCGGACGCTCCAGACCGTGTAGAGGTAGATGGGCTGGCCCATCTCGATGCTCGCGTCGATCTCGGAGCAGGGCTCGGCCGAGGCGAGCATGCAGATCTGATTGGTCGGCGCGGTGACGTCGGGGCGATAGCTGCTGCCGTTCGGGAGCGTCGTATTCGGGAGCGGCGTCGCCAGACAGTCGCCCGGAGCGAGCGCCGCGCCGACGATCTCCTGGCGGATCAGGTTCAGGCTCGCCGCGATGCCGGCGTCGGCCGCGTAGAGCGCGTTCTGCGCATTCGAGGAGAAGCCGGCGACCTGGCGGTCGCGCATCACGGTGTCGAGGGAGGCCAGGCCGACCACGCCCATCAGCGCGAGCAGCAGCACCGAGACGAGCAGCGCGGCGCCGCTCTCGCGGCGGCGCTCGGCGCAGGTTCCGGGCCGGAGCTTCGGGTGGTTGGGCATCCGGAGGTCGCTCATTGGCCCAGGTTCCGCACGCGCACGATCGAGGTGTGGAGGCGCCGGCGGCGGCCGTCGTCCCCCGCCGCGGAAGCGCTGCTGCGGTTCTCCGGGGTCTGGCCGGTGCCGGCCGTGCTCGGGTTGCGCGGATCGTCCTCGCGCGTGCGCGCGACCAGATTCACGCGCAGCTCGCGCAGATCGTTTCCGTCCACCAGCGTGGTGTTGTAGTCGGTGCCGACGACGCCGCGGATCTCGCCGGCATCCTCCTCGCCATCCGCGTCGTCGTCGTAGAACCAGGCGACCTGGAAGTCCTCGATGTCCTTCGCGAGCAGCGCGCCGTCGCGGCGCAGCTGGATCGCGTCGCCGGGGGGGACCGCGAGCGTGTACGCGTGCGCGGGCACCAGCATGAACTGCTCGGGCAGCGCGGCGACGGCCGCGAGGCCGGTCTGGAAGGTCACGTTCACGGTCGAGGGCGGGGTCACCGCGGTCACGACGCCGCAGGCGACGCCGCGGCCCGGATTCCCGACGTCGGCGAGGATCGCGCCCGCGCCGATGCGGAAGTCGGAGTCGTTCGTGCCGTCGTTGTTGGCGTCGTAGCTCGCGAGCCCGTCGATCACGACGTCGTCGACCGTGAAGCTGATCGCACTTCCGGCATCGACGCTGCCGACGGCGCCGTCGACCTCGGCCCCGAGCTCATCGCTCGCGACATCTGCAGAGAGCGCGTCGACGGTCTGGATCGCGTCGGTGTCGCTGGTGAAGAGCGAGTCGGCGGAGGCCGAGTTGTCCGCACCGCAGGCCGCGGTCTCGGGCGGCACCATGTAGCCGGCACTGCGGATGTCGCGCTCGATCAGGCTCGCGGCTGCGCGGATGTTCTGTTGGACCTCCGAGACCTGATCCACCACCACGTAGGTCTGGTGCTGGTAGGTGAAGGTTCCGAGCGCGTAGACGACGACGACGCCCATCACGCCGATCGCGACCATCAGCTCGACCAGGGAGAAGCCGCGCTGCAGGTGGGTCAGCATCCCGCGTTCCCCCAGTTGTAACGCCGTGTCGCCAGGGTCAGGGTCTTCTGCGCGGCGGCTCCTTCCTCGCTCCAGCGCACGCGCACCTCGACGTCGCGCAGGCAGACCGGCGCCGCGCCGATGTCCGACACACGCCAGTCGACGTTGTAGCTGTGTTCGGTCGCCTGGCCGCCGGCGTCGGGCATGTCCACCAGCGAGCTGACGGTCGGCTGCGCGTTGCTCCAGTTCGGGGACTGAAAGCCGCCGAGCGCCTGCGTCGCGTCGAGGACCGTCCAGGGCACGCGGTGCACCTGCTCGAGCGCGCTGCGCCCGACCGCGGCGGCAAAGCTGGTATGGCGCCCGCGCGATCCCTGGTTCAGGGCCTGGAGCTGCATGACGGCGAGCGTCAGCAGCCCGAAGGCGAGCACGCCGAGCGCGACCGTGACCTCGATCAGGGTGAAGCCAGCGCGGCGTTCGGGGGCGTGGCGCTGCAGGCGCTTCATCGCTTCCACGCGCCCGCCTGCTCGTCCCACGCGTGGACGCGCGCGGTGCCTAGCGCCGTGAGCACGACGGCGTAATCGCGGCGCCCATTGGTCAGGTAGATCGCGCCGCCGCCCTGGCCGGCGAGCCCGATCGCTCCGCAGGTGCCGGCATTCGGCGTGAAGAGGCGCGGCAACCCGTCCGGCTGGAACAGCACCCAGCTGGCGCTGCTGGCCGGGTTCAGCGAGGCGTCTGAAAAGCTCGAGCCAGCCACACTGAACGACGGCGCAAGGCCCAGGTCGTCGGGCGCCGGTGTGGCGCCCGAGATCGTCGGGCTCGTGCCCCAGGAAACGCCGTCTACCGCGGCGACCGTGTGCACGGTTTCACCGGCGCCGATCGTGCAGTCCGCGGTTGCGATCGTGCCGTCGTTGATGATCTGGATCGGCGCCGTGGCACCGAGCGCATTCTGGAACACCAGCAGGTGCTGGCGTCCGCTGCGGATCGCCTCGCTGCGCGCGAGCATGAAGCCATCGGCTACCGAGCGAACCGCGGACTTGAGGCGCTGATCGCGCGACCAGTCGCCGACCCCGAATGTGGCCATCAGCGTGAGTGCGCCGACCACGGCGAGCACCACCACGATCTCGATCAGGCTCATGCCGCGCTGGTGCTGAGTGGTTCGCATGACGTCTCCGGCCCGGGGTGGGGGAAGCCCCATACCCTGATCGGCCAGGTGCGGAAAGCACTTGAAGCGCTCGCGGCGGCGCTGCGTGCAAGGATGGGGAGCTGCGCAGCCGCTTGCGCACGCTGTGCAGCGCATTGCAGGGCTGGGCGAAAGCGATTCTGGAACAGCTGCGCGGAGCGCTTCGCCTCTAATCGCCCGGGTCGCGGCCGGGGCGCCGGCCGCTCTTGCGCTCGCTCTGCCGCTGCTTCGCGCTGCGGCGCCGCGCGC
>CAZVOI010000115.1:0-21930 GCA_964628275.1 uncultured Acidobacteriota bacterium
TGGAGTAACTAGCGACTTGCGACTCGTCTAGCGCAGCTCGACCTGGTCGCCGACGATGATCTCCTGGGCAGAGTAGTTGATCTTGGCGAGAGCCAGTCCTTCCTTGACGGACAAGATGGCCAGTTCTCCGATTACGTTTCGAGATGAGGGCAGCTTCGGATACTCGTGGCGGAAGACGGTCATCAGGTTGCCGGGAGCGGCGCCCGCCTGCGAGCCCACGTCGACGATCACCAGGTGGTTGACGCCACCGCTGACCGCGTCATCGCCGATGTCGAGGACGTAACCGGTGGCCTTGCCCGAGGAGGGCGTCAAGCGATCCGACGGGGGACGGCGGAGCAGGAGCGGTACGGAGACCCGCTCGAAGGGCTTCAAGTAGTCGCCCGCGAGCGTCTCGCTGCAGGACTGCTCGATGACTGCGGTGGCGGACGTCTCCTGGACGAGCAGAACCCGAACCCAGCCTTTTGTGGCGATGTGGGTTCCAACGGTCTTGTGGGACTTGGGATGCTTTACGGTGTACTGGGGAGCATGCAGCGACAGCACGTCGCCCGGCTTGAGGCCAGCGTTGCTGCCCTTGTTGAGGTAGAGGATGTCGCGCTCGCCGAAGGCAACCTTGCCGCGGCCCTGCTCTGAACCCACGACCTTGAGGCTCTGGTCTTCCTTCTGAGGCGCGATCGAGGCGGCGCACTGCATGGTCAGGGCCTGGATGGCAGGATACAGCGGGTTCTCAGTGGGGCCTTCGCCAGTCCGGCTGCGCGCGGCATCCGCACCCGCCGCGCTGTCGTCCGCGGGCAATTCCGGGGTCTGGCCGGCCTTGTCGGCCACCATGTCGACTTGCTTGAGAATGAGCGGGTCGCCGGGATAGATCCAGTGAGCGTCGCGGATGTACTTGTTGTCGTTCCAGATCTGCGGCCAGAGCAACGGATTCTTCAAGTATCGCTGCGCCAAGTCCCAAAGCGTGTCGCCCTTTTCGATGATGTGGTAGGCCGAACCCTCGGGGACGCTCTCAGGATACTTGTACTTCGACCAGTGCTTCGGGACGGCATAAGGACCGACTTTGGGTCCTTCGGCTGGGGCCGGAGCATTCTGGGCTTGGGCCCCGAGAAGGATGAGCGCTGACAGGGCGCCAAACGCAATAGCCGTTGGCTTCGATCTCACGGCCTTACCTCCTGGACCCATGAAACCACGATCTTGGGCTTCAGGTCCCTTCGCTTTTGAACGAATCCGCGACCAGAATTCACGAACCGGCAGCGGCGATAAGCCTCGGAATCGTCGCTGCAAACTAGCAGCAAAAGACTTTAAGTGTCAAGCCTTTTTTTGAAGACTCTCAAGTGACACTTGAACTCAGGGCCGGGGGGGTTGGTGTTGGTGTTGGGGACGGCACGGCGGGGGCTGGCGGCGGCGCGGGGCCTTGGTTCGCCAGCAGGTCCTGGAGCTTGCGTGCCTCGCCCAAGAGGCGGCTCGTCGGGTGCTCCGCGAGGAGTCTGGCGAGATGCGGGAGTGCCTCGGGTTTCCGGCCGGCTGCGGCGAGCGCCTGAGCGAGTCGGAAAAGGACTTCGTCGAGGTTCTTATAGTCGGGGTAATCCGAGAGCACGGCCTCATATCGCGAGATCGCGGCGCGATAGGCCCGCCGGCTGCGCTGGTAGAAGTAGCCGGCCATGAACTCCGAGCGAGCCAGGCTCTGCCGGCAGTCCATGATGTGACCCCTGGCAACCTCGATATGAGTCGAGGAAGGATAGAACTCGAGGAGCTTCTGGTACTCGGCCAGGGCTTTCTCGGTTTGGGCCTGATCGCGGTCGGAGCCGTTCTTCTGGCGATAATGGCACTCGGCGACCTGAAACTGGGCGTAGTCGCTCTTCGGATGGGAGGGGTAGAGCGTCAGGAAATCCCGATACGAGGAAACGGCCAGGATCGAGTTGGCCAGGCCGCCTTCGTTGAGGTAGCTGTCCCCAAGCGCCAACCGGGCGGAGGGGCCGTACTCGCTCTGGGGAAAGCCGTCGATGATGCGCTTGAAGGTCTTGCGCGCGGATTCCCAGTTCTTCTTCTGGGCGGCCTTTTCGCCGGCTTGCCAGAGAATCTCGTCGGAACTGCTGGCGAGGGTCGCCACGTCTACTTCGCCGCCTTGCGAGCAGCCGTAGGAGAGAAGCGCGAAGAGCGGCAGCAACCGCTTCAACGCACGCTCCGAATCCAGTCCCATTCGCGAACCAGCCCCTCGGTGAGACCGATCGAAGAACAGAACGCCAGGTCGCGCGCGGCGGCTGCGGTGTCGGCGAAGGTGTCGCGCATGTCCCCTTTCTGGCTGGCCTGGCGGCGCACCCGCAGCCGTCGACCCGTAGTCTCTTCGATCATCGCCAGCACGCTGTTGATCGAAAGCCGCTCACCGCCCCCGACGTTATAGGCGCACCCTGGGCGCCCCGAGTCGGCTGCGGCGCGAGTCGCCCTCACGATATCCGAAACGAACGTGAAATCTCGCGTCTGCTCGCCATCTCCGAAAATCGTGATCTCGTCGTCGTCGAGCGCCGAGCGCAGGAAACGGTGAAAGGCCATGTCGGGTCGCTGCCGGGGTCCATACACGGTGAAATACCGGAGGCTCACCGCCGGCAGGCCGTGGAGCCGGCCGTAGAGGTAGCTGAGATGCTCGCAGGCCAGCTTGGTGACACCGTAGGGAGAGATCGGCCGGCACTCCGTCGTCTCACGCAGCGGGAGCTCCGAAGCATCGCCGTAGACGGAGGACGAGGAAGCCAGCACGAGCCGTGGCGTGCCCGAGGCTACGCAGGCCTCGAGCACGCGCTGGGTGGCCAGCACGTTGTGATCGGTGTACAGGCTGAACTCGGCGCCCCAGGATGACCGCACGCCGGCCTGCGCTGCGAGATGAAAGATCTGGGCGGCGCCCTCGAACGGGCCGCGCAGATCCAGATCCTGGAGCCGCCCCTGCGCCAGTTCGAAGCGAGCGTGGGCGCGCGCCCGCTCGAGGTTCTTCTCCTTGATCGGCCGTGGATAGAAATCCACGAAGGCGTCGATGCCGAGCACATCGTGGCCGTCGGCCAGCAGGCTTTCGACCAAGTGCGACCCGATGAAGCCGGCGGCACCGGTGACGACCGCTTTCAAGCCAGCCTCGCGCGCAATTCTTCCGGAAGCCGCCGTGGACGTCCGCGCGCGTCGACGGCGGCGTGCGACGTCGTCGCGCGCGCCAAGGTCGCGTCGTCGGCGCTGCGGTGCACGTCGTACTCGAAGACCAACCGGACCCCCGTCATTTCGACGAGACGCGTGCGAATCTCGAGCGTGTCGTCGTAGAGGGCCGGCTTCAGGAAGCGCACGTGGGTCTCGATGACCGGCAAGCGGACCTGCTGGGCTTCGAGGTCTCGATACGTCATCCCCAGTCCGCGAAGCAGATCGGTTCGGCCGACCTCGAACCAGGCGAAGTAGTTGCCGTGGTAGGCCACTCCCATCTGGTCGGTCTCGGCGTAGCGAACCCGCAGGGACGATGACGAGCGCTGGGGCTCCTTCATCGGCACGCGTCCAGCAGCTGGCGCGCACCGGCTTCGGGGTCGCCTCCGCCGAACACCGCCGTTCCAGCCACCAGGATGTCGGCGCCGGCCACCGTCAAGGCGCGGGCGTTGTTCGCGTCGACGCCGCCGTCGACCTCGATCTGGGTAGAAAGCCCGCGGGCGCGGATCAGCTCGCGCAGGCGCTCGACCTTGGCCAGCGATCGTGGCAGGAATTGCTGGCCTCCGAAGCCGGGGTTCACCGACATCACCAGCACGTAGTCGATTTCGGGAAGGATCTCGTCGAGGACCGCGATCGGTGTCGCGGGGTTGAGCACGACCCCGGCTCGTACGCTGCGCGTCTTCAGGTGAGCGATCGTGCGCTGCAGGTGCGGCAGCGCTTCCACGTGGACGCTGATCCAGGAGGCTCCGGCATCCACGAACGGGTCCAGGTAGCGGTCGGCGTCCTCGATCATCAGATGGACGTCGAGCGGCAAGCGGGTCGCGCGGCGCATCGCCTTCACGATCGGCGGCCCGACCGTGAGGTTGGGCACGAAGTGGCCGTCCATCACGTCGATGTGGAAGATCCCGGCGCCACCCCGTTCGGCGCTCGCCACGTCGCGCGCCAGGTTGCCGAAGTCAGCCGACAGGATCGAGGGCGCTAGGATCACGAGGGCCTGCAGATCTCGAACGCGACCGGCGTCTGTCCGTTGACACGATGTCCCGCGGCCGGCAGGTGCCGGAGCACCGTACCGGCGGGGACGCCGGGGTAGTTCCGATAGCGCACGTCACCGGTTCGCAGACCGGCGCGCTTCAGTGTCGCTTCGGCTTCCTCGACCTTGCGCCCGATCAAGTCCGGCATCACGTAGTCGAACGGTGGCGGGCCCAGGCTGACGAGCAACTCGACGCCTTCTCCGACGCTGTCGGCCTCGCCGGGTGCCGGGGCTTGGAGCAGGATAGTCCCCGCTTCGGCGGGATCCCGAGCCTCCGCGATGTGGGCAACCGGTATCTGCATCTGCTGCAGCTTGAGACGCGCCGTGCGCAGGCTCTCGCCCTGGAGCGCCGGCACGTCGAGGCGGCGTGGCCCGAGGCTGACCCAGACCTTGACGCTGCGGTGCGCCTTCAGCGGCGTTCCGGCCGCGGGATCCTGAGCGACGATGCCGTCCCTGGTCACCTGCGGGTCGTGGCGTTTACCCTCGACGCGCAGCAGCAGGCGGCGCTCGGCGACCAAGGCACCGGCTTCCGGTGTTCGCATCTGGATTAGCGCCGGAACCACGACCTCCTGAGACGTGAGCACCACCCGCATGGCGGTCAAGCCGGAGAGCGCCGCGGTCATGAGAAGCGCTCCAGCCAGGAGCGCGTTCTCGAAGAGCAAGGCCAGCGCGTGTCGGATCCGGGATGCCACGCCGTGCACTTCGAAGGAACTTGAGGCTAACACGAATGCAGTTTCACTCGGATCTCTGGAGCACGGCAGCGAAGAAGCCGTCGCAGCGGTCTCGTTCCGGGCGGCTGGTGACGAAGTCGCCGTCACGAAAGTGGTCGCACCAGGCGGGCAGCTCGGCCGGCCGGAACTCGACGTGACGAGCTAGGAAGGGCGCCACCACGTCGAGCGTCTCCTCCGGCTCGAGCGAACAGACGCTGTAGACCAGGCGGCCGCCGGGTCGCGCGTGAGGAGCCAGTGCCTCGAGCAACCAGCTCTGGCGTTCGGCATGGCGTGCCTGGTCTTCCGGCCGGGCGCGCCAGCGGAGGTCCGGGTGGCGCGCCAACGTGCCCAGGCCGCTGCAGGGCGCGTCCAGCAGGACCGCGTCGAAGCATCCCAAGAGCGGCGGTGATCCGGCGTCGCCGCGAACCAGCGCCACGTTGGTCGCGCCCCAGCGTTCCACCAGGCGCTGCAGCGAGCGCATCCGATCCGCCGATCGCTCGATCGCGAACACGCCGGCGCCGGCCCCCAGCAGGTCGGCGACGAGCGTGGTCTTGCCGCCGGGCGCGGCACACGCGTCCAGCACTCGCGGCCCGAACGCCGCCAGCACGGCGACGAGCTGCGAGCCGAGATCCTGCGCGTATACCGCGCCCTCGCGAGCCAGCGTGGTCAGGTCGACTCCTGGGGCCGTCAGCGCCCCCGGCACGGCCAGCGGCGTGGTCTCGCAGGCGGGCGGGCGTCGCGGGTTGGCGCGGAATGCAGCGAGCGGCGGCTCCAGGCATGCCGTGGCACGCTCGATCGCGGTAGCCGCCCCCCAGTTGCGGATCCAGCGCGTGGCGATCCATTCGGGCAGCGAGCCGCCGCTGGTCAGCCACGCGAGCGGCTCGTCGCCGGGATCTGGCAGAGGCGACGCTCCCTCGCGATCCAGACGACGCAGCACCGCGTTGACGAGGCCGCTGGCGGCCGGCTGGCGCTCGCGCGCGAGCTCGACGGCTTCATGCACCGCGGCTCGCGCCGGGACGCGCAGGTTGAGGATCTGGTGCGCGCCCAACCGCAGCACGCCGAGCACCGCGGCGTCCAGCTCGGCGAGCGGGCGCGAGGTCAGGCGCGAGAGCGCATGGTCCAGCCGGCCGCGCAGCCGCAGCGTGCCGAGCGTCAGCTCGTGGAGAAAATCGCGCTCGCGGCGCGGCAGCGCCTCGGCGTCGTGCCTCGCGAGGCGCTCGGAGAGCGTCGGCCCGCCGCGCTCCGTGTCGAGCAGCACCGAGAGCGCGAGCCGCCGCGCCGGAGACGCCATCGTCAGTCGAAGCGATCGCCCGGCAGGAGACGCGCTCCTGCCGCGAACGCCGCCGCGGACATCGGGCCACGGCTCGCCGGTTGAACCTCAACCAGCCGCAGCCGCGTGCCGTCGCCGCAGGCCACGTCCAGCGCTGGGCGGCCGTCGCCGACGATGCTGCCGAGGACCAGGTTGGGATCCGGCGCGGACACAACCTCCGCGCGAAGCAGCTTTACCGGGTTGCCGCGGAAAGACGCGGTCATCCCGGGCCAAGGCGCGAAGCCGCGGATCTTCCTTTCGATGCGTTCCGCCGGCTCGCGCCAGGCGACGCGTCCGTCTTCCTTCTTGATGATCCGGGCACGCGTCGCGAGCGCGTGATCCTGTGGGCGCGGCTCGAGCTCGCGCTCCGCCAGACCGTCGAGCGTATCCGCCAGCAGCTCTCCGCCGAGTCGAGCCAGTCGCTCCTCGAGCTCGCCCGCGGTTTCGGCCGGACGTATCGGCAGGGGGCGGGAAAGCAGCATCGGGCCCGTGTCCATGCCCGCGTCGAGCAACATCGTCGTGACCCCGGTCTCGGTCTCGCCGTCGACGATCGCCCATTGGATCGGCGCGGCGCCGCGGTACTTCGGGAGCAGCGAGGCGTGCACGTTGACACTGCCCGCGGTCGGGATCTCGAGCACCGCAGGCGGCAGGATCTGACCATACGCCACCACCACCTGAAGGTCCGGCGTCCACCGGCGCAACGTCTCGATCGCTTCGGCTTCGCGGATCCGGTGGGGCTGGAAGACAGGGAGGCCGCGCGCCAGCGCCACGTCCTTGAGCGGCGGCGATCTGGTCTCTCTGCCGCGCCCCTGCGGCTTGTCCGGCTGGGTCACGACCGCGAGCACCGAATGTCCCTGGGCCAGCACGGCCTCGAGCGATGGGATCGCGAAGCGGCCGCTGCCCATGAAGACGATGCGCAACGGCGTCAGTCGTCCCAGTCGTCGGCGCGGGCCTTCTTGCGGAGCTTGCGCTTCATCAAATCACGCTTCAGCGGCGACAGCCGGTCCACGAACAGCAGGCCGTCGACGTGGTCGATCTCGTGACAGAAGGCGCGCGCCAGCAGCCCTTCGGCCTCGTGGGTGTGCTGCTTGCCGTCGGCGCCGAGCCCCTGGACCACGACGCGCGCCGGCCGGATCGGCGATCCCCCGAAGCCGGGGATCGAAAGACAACCCTCGTCGTGGCACTGCTCGCCTTCCTTCACGAGGAACTCCGGGTTGACGAGCTGGATCAACTGGGTCTTGTCTTCGCCGACCGAGAGGTCGACCACGATCACGCGCAGCGCCACGCCGATCTGCGGGGCGGCCAGGCCGATGCCGGGGGCCGCGTACATCGTATCGACCATGTCGCGCAGCAGGGTCTCGATCTCCGAGTCGACGCCTGCCACCGGGCGGGCGGCGTCGTGCAGGACGGCTTCGCCCCACTTGAGGATCGGGCGCACCGCCATCAGGCGTCCGTTTTGGCCGTGAAAGCGGAAAGCGCGGCGCGCGAGACGGCCAGGTGGTCGCGCAGCTCGCCGATCGAGTCGCCGCCGAACTTCTCCAGGCTGGCGCCGGCCAGCACGATCGCCAGCATCGCTTCACCCACCACGCCGGCGGCCGGCACCACGCAGGTGTCGCTGCGCTCGACCGAAGCCGACTGCGGCTCTTTGGTCTTCATGTCGACCGAGCGAAGCGGCATCAACAGCGTCGGGATCGGCTTGACGGCGGCCTGCGCCCGGACCTCCTCGCCGTTGCTGACGCCGCCCTCCAGGCCGCCGGCTCGATTGGTCGAGCGCACGAAGCCGCGCGCCGGCTCGTGCAGGATCTCGTCATGAAACGCCGATCCGGGCGTGACGCCGGAGGCGAACCCGCGACCGATCGAGACGGCCTTCACCGCCGGAATCGACATCAACGCCTGGGCGATCCGGCCGTCGAGGCGCAGGTCCCACTGCGCGAACGAACCGAGACCCGGTGGCACACCACGCGCGATCACCTCGAAGACGCCTCCCAGCGTGTCGCCGGCGCGTTTGGCCTGGTCGATCGCTTCGACCATGCGCGCCGCGACCGCGGTATCGGCACAACGCACCGGGCTCATCTCGACCTCGTCCAAGGCGTCCCAAGGCAGAGTCTGGTCGGGCAGCGCGGCGCTGCCGATCTGCAGCACGTGGCTGCGAATCGCGATGCCCAGCTCCGCGAGCAGGGCCTTCGCCAGCGCGCCGCCCGCCACGCGCGCCGCGGTCTCGCGGGCACTGGCGCGCTCGAGCACGTTGCGCAGGTCGTCGGTCAGGAACTTCAGCGACCCCGCCAGGTCGGCATGACCCGGCCGCGGGCGCTTCAGCGCGCGCCGCTCGCGAGCTGCGTCGGGTTGCGGGTCGGGCGACATGACGTCCTTCCAGTTTTCGTGGTCCTTGTTGCGGATCAGCAGGCTGACCGGAGAGCCGAGCGTGCGGCCGTGGCGGATGCCGCCCAGGATTTCCACGCTGTCGCTCTCGATCTTCATTCGGCCGCCGCGCCCGTAGCCGCCCTGGCGGCGCCGCAGATCGGCGTCGATCGCGGCGCGCTCCACCAGCAGGCCGGCGGGCAGGCCCTCGACCACCACGGTCAGGGCCGGGCCGTGGGTCTCTCCGGCGGTCAGGATGCGCAGCATGAAGTCGAGCGCGCGAGACTAGCGACGGCCAACCGGGGTGTCAAGAAAGTGTGACGCTCCAGGATCTGTTCGGAGCCCCCGCTGCGTGGCTGCCGCCGCCTCTTAACGTTGCGCCCGGATCAAACCAGGAGGCATACCATGGCCAGAACCGATCGTGCCCAGCGCGCCGAGGAGCTGCTCGAGTCATCCCGGCCGCACGAGGCGCTGACGCTCGCGAACCGATGCTTGAAGCAAGGCGCGAATGGATCGGAGGCCCGGCTGCGAGCGGTGCGCTCGGTGGCGCTGTGGCTCGCCGGCGACGCCGCCGCGGCCGGCCGCGAGGCGGAGCGTGCCCGCCGGTTGGCCGAGGCAGACGGGCAGGCCGACGTGGCGCTGGCGCTTCGTGCCACACGCGCGCTGTTCCGCTGGCGCGAGATGGACTTCGAAGGCGCGCGCGCGGAGATCTCGGCGGCGCCGGCCGAGACTGGACGCGATGCGATTCGGCGTCATTGGATACTGGCGGGCCTGCTGCGCGACGAAGCTGAGCTGCGGGATGCCTCGCAACTGCTCTCGCAGGCGATCGAAGACGCGGAACGGTTTGCGTTGGACTGGCGCGGCCGGCTGCTGGCCGATCGCTCGGGAGTCCGGGCGGCGCTCGGAAAATGGAGCGAGGCGCGCGAGGACGCGGAGCGTTCGGCCGCCGCGTTTCGCAGCAGCGGTGACGCTCGCGAGCACACCGTGGCGGGCATGGTCCGAGCCGCGATCGACGTCGCCACGGCTGACCTGGAGGCGGCGCGCCTGGGGCTGGAGCGCTGCCGCCAGCTGTTGACCTCCGAGCGCGTCGACCCGCGCGGACGCGCCGACGTGCAGTTGCTCGCGTGCGACCTCGAGCTGGCCAGCGGAGCGCCCAGGGAGGGCGCGCTGGCGGCGGGGGAGGCGTTGGCGCTGTTCCGCGCGGCCGGCGATCGCCGCGGCTGTTGCCTGAGCCACGTGCGGCACTCGCACGCCCTGCTGGCGGCGGGCCGGCTCGCTGACGCGCTGGGCGAAGCGCGCCGCGGCGTGCGCGCCGCAGGGCCTCACCCGACGCAGCTTCTGGCGTGGGCCGAGGTCGCGGTCGGACGCGTCCAGCTTCGGCTGCAGCCGCGCCGCGCCGGGGAGCATCTGGCGCGAGCCATCGCGCTCGCGCGCGAGCGTGCCGACCTGGTTTCGGTGGCGGTGCTGGGGCAACGGATCGCCAACGGGCAGGGAGCGTCCGAGGCGGCGCGGTCCCAGGTCGACTTTCTGACGGCTTGGGGCGACCGGCGCATGCTGGCGTTCGCGCTCGCCGACCTGCGCGAACACACCCCACGGCCGAGCCCGGGAACCGGCGCTCCCGTCGATCTGGCTCTGGTCAGTGCCCGCGAGCGAGCGTTGGTCGACGTGGCTCTGGCCCTCGCAGGATCGGGCGCCTGGGACGGACGTTTCGCGGTCGCGGTTCAGGCCTTGCGGCCGGTGCTCGGCTGGCGTCGGGCCGTGCTGGCGCGCTCGCGCGGCGGGCTGGCCGTTCGCGCGGACAGTCTCGGCCCGCGAGCGCTGGCGCCCGACGACGTCGCGCTGCGCTTCGAGACAGCCGGGCCGACCCAGGTCACGTTGAGCGACGGCACCGGCGACCCGGTCCATCTGTTGCTGGGCGCGAAGGCTGCGCTGGTTGCGCCGCTCGCTTCCGGAGGCGCCCTCGTCTTCGAGCTCCCGGAAAGCGCCGGCCCAGAAGCCCTGGCGCTCGCCGTCGAGGCGGCCCGGCTCGTCTCTCCGCGGCTCGGCGAAGAAACGGACTCCGCCGACCAGCCCGAAGCCGAGCATCCCTTCCCGGAGATCGTGGGCCGCTGCGCCGCGCTCACCGGTCTCTTTTCGGAGTTGGAGCGGATCGCCGCCTCCGAGGCGTACGTGCACATCGGGGGAGAGACCGGCACCGGCAAGGGCAAGGTGGCGCTCGCGCTCCATCGCCGGTCGCGTCGCCGCCAGGCGCGCTTCGTGGCGGTGAACGCGGCGTCGCTGTCGGACGAGCTCTTCGAGGCCGAGCTGTTCGGTCACGCCCGTGGGGCGTTCACCGGCGCGGTCAACGCACGCGACGGCTACGTCGCGGAAGCCGAGGGCGGCACGCTGTTCCTGGACGAGGTCGCCGATCTCTCGCCGCGCAGCCAGGCCAAGCTGCTCAGGCTGCTGCAGGAGCGCGAGTACCGGCGCGTGGGCGAGAGCGAAACCCGCCGAGCCGACGTCCGCGTGATCAGCGCCGCCAACGCGGATCTCCGGGCACGCGTCAGGGAGGGCCGTTTCCGCGAGGACCTGTTGTTCCGGCTCAACGTTCTCGCGATCCACCTCCCGCCGCTGCGCGACCGCGGCGACGATGTCCTGATCCTGGCGCGCCACTTCCTGCGGCTCGCCGCGGCCCGCGATGCCCGGCCTGTCCCGAGCTTGACGCCCGCGGTCGCGCGCACCCTCGAGCGCTATGGCTGGCCGGGCAATGTGCGCGAACTCGAGAACGAGATGGCCCGGCTGGTGGCGCTGGCGGCGGGCGAGCCGCTGCGGCCGGAGTGGCTGTCGCCCCGCGTCCTGGAAGCGGGTGGCTCGCAAGCACCGGGCGCCCGCCTGCGTGAGGCGCTGTTGCACTTCGAGCGCGGTGTGCTGCGGAGCGCCCTCGATCGTCGCAGCGGCAATCGGCTGCGCACGGCGGAGGACCTCGGCATCTCACGCCAGGCGCTCCTGGGAAAGATGGGTCGGCTCGGAGTGCGCTGAGCGGCTATGCTGCGCGCGCGTGGAGACGACTGAGAAGCGCCGGCTCGGCACCTGGGAGAGCTTGCGCGCGGTCACCGGGAGCTGGCGCCTGCTGTCGGTCGCGCTGCTCTCGTTCTCGTCGGGCTTGCCTCTCGGTCTGGTATGGCTCGCGATTCCGGCCTGGCTGACGCGGTCCGGGGTCGACATCAAGGTGGTCGGCCTGATCACGCTCGCCCAGGCGCCGTGGAGCTTCAAGCTCTTGTGGTCGCCGTCGATGGATCGGTATCCGCTACCGTTCCTGGGCCGGAAGCAGGGTTGGATCCTGCTGAGCCAGGGTTTGCTGGTGGGGCTGGGGTTGGCGCTCGCCGCGGTCTCCGATCGGCCGCAGGACGTTTGGACGATCGGGGCGCTGACGATGGCGATCGCCTTCGCCTCGGCCACCCAGGACATCGCCTACGACGCGTACGCGGTGGAGGTGCTCCAGCCTGAGGAGTACGGCCTGGCGGTCGGGGCGCGCGCCGCGCTGTACCGCGCGGCGATGCTGGTGTCGGGCGGCGTGTCGATCACCTGGGCGGGGGAGTCTTCGTGGACCGTCGTCAACGCGGCGATGGCGGCTCTCTACCTTCCCTTCATGCTCGTCACCTGGTTCGCGCCCGAGCCGTCGCCCGTCGGTGAGCCGCCGAAGACACTGCGCGAGGCGGTGTGGGGACCCTTCGTCGGATTCCTGGGCCAGCATCGAGCCCTCGAGATCCTCGCCTTCGTCGTCCTCTACAAGCTCAGCGACAACCTCACCCAAGCGCTGACGCGGCCGTTCTTGGTGCAGGCCGGCTTCAACGACTTCGACGTCGGCGTGGCCACCGCCACGATCGGCCAGGCCGCCGCCATCGGGGGAACGTTTGCCGGCGGACTCCTGACCATGCGGCTGGGCTTGGGACGAGCGCTCTGGCTCTTCGGCTTCTTCCAGATCGCCTCGAACCTGGGGTACGCCGCCGTCGCCCAGGTCGGCGTCAACCGGCCGCTCATGTACTTCGCGCAGGCCTTCGAGCTGGGCTCGAGCGGGCTCGGCTCGGGCGCATTCGGAGTGCTGATGTTCCGGCTCACGCAGAAGCGCTTCTCGGCCACCCAGTTCGCGCTGCTCTCCAGTCTCTTCACGATCCCGCGGGTTCTGTCCGGACCTCCGGCCGGAATCCTGGCCGACGCGATCGGCTGGCGGGACTTCTTCATCCTCACGGTGTTCACCGGCATCCCGGGCATGGTGATGCTCGCCCGCTTCGTGCCTTGGGGCGTGCGCGATCCGGACTTCGCGGTGCTGGCTCCGCCGCGCGGCGCGCCGCTCAGCCGGCAAGAGCTGTTCCTGCGGTCCTTGGCGGGGGCCGGCTTCGGTTTCGCACTCGGCGCCCTAACCTTGGCGTCGCTCGATGCCATGACGGTCTATCGGAAGACGCGGGTGTTTGGGATCGGTCGTGCGCTCGAGAACCTCCTCCAGCCTGCGTCGCAGACCGCCTGGCTGGGCTTGGCCTCGCTGGTGGTCTTCGCAGCGCTCGTGGGTCTCGCGACGGCGGCCACACTGGTTGCCCGGCGGGGTGTTCTCGACAGATCGGGGAATCAGACGGGGGCCTGAAGCGTAAGATCGAAGAGAGGAACCTCGCGGGAGGCGCCGGTGTCCAATACCTTCAAGATCAGCACGGAGGCAGGCTTGGGCGCAGGAGAGATTGCCTTCCGCCACGCGGAGGCGCTGGGGACGCCGGCGGCGGCCGAGACGCTGCTGGTGGCGCGATGCCTGCGCGGCGACGGACTGGCGTTCTCGAGGCTGGTGGCGCTCCACGAGGGCATGGTCGTGAACCTGTCGTTGCGCCTCCTGGGCGACCGCGAGGAGGCCAAGGATCTGGCCCAGGACGTGTTCCTTCAGGTGTATCGGACGCTGGGCCGCTTCGAGGGGCGCAGCAGCCTCAAGACCTGGATCTATCGCATTACGGTCAACCAGTGCCGCAACCGGCAACGCTGGTGGCGCCGGCGCCGGCGCGATCGCGTCCGTTCGATCGAGGATCTCTCGCAGGCCGATTCGCAGAAGCTCCGCGCCTCGGGCGGCTCGGAGCCGTCCGTCGTGTTCGAGCGCCGCGAGGCGTCGCGGCGGGTCCAGGAGGCGCTCTTGTCGCTCTCGTTCGACCATCGCTCGGTGCTGGTGTTGCGCGAGGTGGAAGAGCTCTCCTGCGAGGAGATCGCTCGAGCGCTGGGGCTTCCGGAAGGGACCGTGAAGAGCCGGCTTGCCCGAGGTCGCGAAGGCCTGAAGCGGGCCCTGTGCGCGGCCGCGACGGGCACCTGGGAGAAGCCATGAGCTGCGGGTTCGCGCGCTCGCGCTTCTCGGCCTTCGTCGATCGCGATCTGCCGACGACCGAGCTGCGCGCGGTGTCGAGCCACATTCGAGCGTGCGAAGCCTGCGCCGCGGAGCTCCGGTGTCTGCGCGAGGCATTGTCGCGGCTTGCGGATCTCCCGGTCGAACTGCCGACCGGTTCCGTGGTGAATGCGGTGATGGACCTGATCGAGATGGAACGGCGCGGTCCGGGGCTGCAGCTGCTTTTCCGGTCGCCTTGGAAGGCGCGACCGCTCTTCATGGCCAGCCTGTTGCACGCGACCTTCGTGTTCGCGCTGGTGCTGTCCGGCGTCCTGACGCTGGACCGGCGGGGGACCGAGCGCCCCGACCCTGGCCTGGGAGCCTGGGAGGCGCAATTGGCGCCTTCTGGCACCGAAGCCAATCCGCTCTTCCCGTCGGCCCTGGTGGAGGTGCCGCAGTTGCGGGCGCGCGGTGAGGTACCCGAGCCGTTCCTGCTCGCGGCGGGTGAATCCAGCGTATTCATCGAGACCGTCGTCGGCCGCGACGGCCGGGTCTCGGCGGTGACCTTGATCGAGGGCGACAGCGAAGCAGCCGAGGCGCTCGCGGTCGCGCTGAAGGCCGAGCGCTTCGAGCCGACGCGCGTGCGCGGCCGCCCGGTGGCGGTGAGTTTGTATCGCCTCTTCAGCCGGATGGAGGTTCGAGGCCGCTCGACCTAGATCGAGACGCAAGCGGTCGGGCAGCGGCCAGTACCAGCTCGAGGCCGAGCGCTTGCATGGTCGCGGCACGCAGCGTGTGCACGCGCGGGCCGATTGGACGCCACTCGCGGGGATCGGTCGGGCCGAACAGGACGAGGCATTGCGCGCCGAAGGCGGCGGCCAGGTGAGCGACGCCGGAATCATTGCCGATCAGGAGACGGGCTCGCGAGAGCAACGCGCCGAGAGCCGGCAGATCCAGGCAGCGCGCGAAAACCGCCCGCGGCTCGTCGTCGAACGTCGAGGCCGCCTGACGGTCCGCCGGTCCCTCCACGACCAGGAAGCGCTCGGTGGTCGCGGTGAGCCTGTCGGCCAGGGCGCGATACCGCTCACGCGGCCACGACTTCGTCGGCGACCCGCTACCCGGATGAATCGCTAGGAACTCGGGGCCGAGCCGCGCCAGCAGCGGCTGCGCTCGGTCGCGAGCTTCCGGCGTTACGGTGATCGGCTGGAGAACGAGGTCGCCGGCGATGAGGTCGGCGACGGCATCGAGCGCCCAGCGAGCGGCGTGAACACCCGAAGCCGGCAACGGGTCTCGAGAGCGCACCGGCAGAAAGCGCTCGAGGGCCGACACCAGATCGGCGCTGCGGGTGAACGCCACGGCCAGGTCGTGATCCACGAGAGCCGACCGGGGAACGGACTGCGCCGGCGCCAGGATCTCGGCGATCGCCCGCCCTTCCCAGGGAATCACGGCCTCGAGCTCTCCGGCGAGCAAGGCCAGAGACGTCGCCGGCGCGACCAGGCTGACCGAATGCCCGGCGCCACGCAGCGCCTGGAGCGCCGGTCGCAAGAGCAGCACGTCGCCCAGCGCGCCGGCGCGGACGATCAGGATCCGCACGTCACTTCGTCGAAGCAGGCACCTCGATGCGCGCAGTCGCGACATTGCCGAGGAAGTCGGTGGCGCGCACGACTAGCAAGTGGCCTCCCGGGCCGGAGATCTCGCCGGGCGCGATCTCGTAGGTCTCCTCGAGGCCGTCGTTGATCCCGTCGGCGGGATACACCTCCTGCCAGCGCCCGCCGTCCACGGCAAACTCGGCCTTGCGCAGAGCGCTCTGGTCGTCGCGCGCCAGGCAACGCACGCGCAGCGGCGAGCGCTGCGCGATCTGGAGCTGCAGCGTGGGCGCGGTGTTGTCGACGTCGAAAGGCGTGCTCTCCTTGTCTCCGTTCAGCGAAAGCGCGTCGGGGTTGGCTGGCGCATCGCTGGCGGTCACCCGCAGCACATAGCGCCCGTTGGGAACCGTGGCGGTATCCCAGGCGAGCACGCTGTCGGTCAGCCCCTTGCGCAGCAAGCGCCAGTTCGAGTCGGCCAGCGGGCGATAGTGCACGTCATACGAGAGCGTGTCGCTGTTGGGATCCTCGGCGCGCCAGGTGAACGTCTGAATGCCGCGCTGGTACAGCCGCCGGCCGAAGGGCGAGGGCTGGAACGCGGGCCGGGGCGAAGCCAGCGCTCCCGGCCGCGACTCTCCCTGGCCGGCCTCCAGACCCAGGATCTCGATCTCGCCCGAGACCGCGAGCGGCCGCTGGAACACCTCGCCCGCGGGATGCACGGTCACGGTCGTCACGATCGGCCGCAGGTTTCTTTGAAGATACACCACCTGCACCGAGTCCAGGACCGGTGAAGCGCCGTTCTTGCCGACGAGCGTGGCTTTCACCTGCAGAAAACGCGCCCTGTCGCCGGTCGCGTTGGCGTCGCGCGGCTGTGCCGCCGACCACTCGCTCCAGGTGGTGTCGGGCGCCGCCGTGTTGCCCGCGCGCGTCTGGATCTGGATCTCGCAGCCCGCCGGCAGGCTCGCGTTCCAGCGCAGCCGCCCCCAACCCGAGACCGTGTCCGAGTCCTTGACCTTGGAGGTGAATACACCCTTCGCGGCGGGAGCGCTCTCCAGCGAGAACAGCTTGCCGGGGTTCGAAACGGCCAGGGTCGTCGTGGCGCCGGCGCGCAGCAGCGCGGTCACTTGCTCTCCCGCGAAGGTCGCGAGCATCGCCCAGCTGCGGTCGTCTCGGATTCGAAACAGCTTGCCCTTGTTGCCGGTGCCGACCAGCAACCCGTCTTCGCCAAGGGCGAGCGCGAAAGGCGTGTCATCGGTCGAGGACCACAGCGTGTCGACGTCGCCGATGCCGGCGATGCGCACCACGGCTCCGCGAGCGGTGCCGCGCGGTGTCGAGGCGCCCGAGGCCGGCGCGGGTGCTGCAGGTGTGACGG
Organism: uncultured Acidobacteriota bacterium; assembly: GCA_964628275.1. GTDB lineage: Bacteria > Acidobacteriota > Vicinamibacteria > Fen-336 > Fen-336 > CAZVOI01. The sequence goes on from CAZVOI010000115.1 coordinate 16,854, forward strand.
TGACCACGGATTCGATCTGGAAGCCCTCGGGCGTCGGTGGCGCGGGCGTGCTGATGACGGGCGCGACGATCGGGCGTGGAGCTTCGTCGCGCGCCTGGCCGTCGATCAAGGCCGCATAGACGGAGCCGTCAGCTCCGGCCGCCAGCGCCTTCACTTCGCGAAACGCCGAGTCGTGAAGCACCGTGACCTTGGCTGCGGCGTCGACTCGATACACGATCCCGCCGGGCGCGCTGCCCGCCAGGATGCCGCCCCTCGGGTCCACTGCGAGCGCCGTGATGTGGGTCTCGGGGCTCGTCAGCACGACCTGGCCTTTGCCTTGGCGATCCACGCGATGCAGCTTGGCCTCGAGACCGGTCGCCACGAACAGGTTGCCCGAGGCATCGAACACCAGGCCCCAGATGTACTTGTCGGAGGGATCGTAGAAAGTCTCGGCCTTGCCGGCCGCGTCGATGGCGTAGACCTTGCCGTCCGGCGAGGTGGCCGCGTAGAGCTTGGCGTCCGGCCCGAAGGCCAGCGCGTGAACCTCCAACTCGGCGGCATCGAAGAACAGCGCGCCCTTGGCCGCTTCGATCTTGAAAACCTTGCCGTCATTCCCTGTGCCGGCGTAGAGAGTCCCCTTTGCATCTCGAGCCAGGCACCAGACCGAGGCCGCCTCGCTGTCGAAGAGCAGCTTGCTGCCGGGCGCCAAGCGCACCCGTCCCTCGGAATCCACGGACAGGTTCTCCAGCTCGCCGTCGAGGAAATCGCGCGCGCCCTCGAGGCGCCAGAACTGCGGCTGAGCGGAGAACGCGACGAGCGTGAGCGACGTGAGCAGAGCGGCGAACGTGCCGCGGCGGAGCATCGAGGACCTCCTTCGAGGGGCCGGACGGTTCATCCGAAATGCCTGGTCAGCGGGTGATATTGAGCGAGAGCACGCGCGATCCCGAGAAGGCGTAGTCGATTGGCAGCTCGAAGTCCCACACCGAGGCGACCCGCACGCCGGTCACGCGACCCGATTCTCCGGCGCCCAGGATCATCAGCGCCGAGGGCGGCAGCGACTGCATGTACTCTCCCGAGACGATCGCGCCTTCGTCGGCGCGAACCAGGCGCGCGTAGATGCGGTTGTTCCGGCGCAGGCCGTTGATCGCACGCACCAGTTGGTCGAGGTCCCTGGGAACGAAAGCCTGGCGGGCCTCGCGCTGCTCGACGTTGGTGAGCGTGGCCCCATCGGAGACCAGCAGCGAGTAATTGCCCGGCTGGGTGTTGGCCGGCAGCGTCATCGGGATCGTCTCCGCCAGCGTCTCGCCGCGATACGTGCGCAGACTGAGCTTGAGCGGCAACGTCTGGCCCGGTCTTGCCGGCCCGTCGCGTTCGATCCAGGCCCTTTCGAGTGTCGCCGATTTCACGGTCTCGTACGAGGTGACGGTCGCTTCGAGCTTCTCGATCGAGACGCGCTCGAAGTCGTTCGCCATCAGATAGGCGAGCGGCGCCGCCAACAGCGCGGCCGATCGCATTGCGGGCGATTCGTCCGCGAACAGATCCTCGACGCGAACTTCCTTGCCGCCCGAGAAGACGACTTTGCCGTCGACTCGGATCGTCGAGGTTCCGTAGGCGCGTTCGCTGCCCTGCAGAACCGAGACCAGGGACACGAACGCAAGCACCGGGCTGAACAGCTCGTCCTCGACCATCCGCAGCGAGTACGTCCGTTGCTGGCCGCGGCTGGTCTGGAGCTTGATCTCCACCGGGATCATCCGCGGCGGCGCGCCCAGCTTGCCCGCGATCGCGGTCGTTCGATCCTGCTCGATCGTGCCGACGGCGTCGGAGGCGGGGCTGCTGATCTTCCAGGACTGATACAGGCTAGGGAAGACCGAGTAGACATAGGCCTTCTTCATCGGGAACTGGGTCGGCCCGAGGTTGTAGAAAGGGTGGCCGAAGGCGTACACGCGGTTGCCGTCGATATGTGTGACGGTCCCCGTGACCGACAGGTCGAGGTCGCCTTCGACGAGCGTTACGGCGACGGCGCTGCCGGGTTGCAGATCGGGAAGTACTTGCTCGGAGAGGCCGGTGCGGCTCGCCGTCCCCATCGTGGGCACGAAGCCGAGGCCGCCGAAGAGAGTGCGCGCCCATTCGAAGCTGGATGAGTCGAAGCCGCGGAACGTGAGCGGCAGCGCGAGCGGCTTCAGGACCCCACCGGCCAAGGCCGGAGGCAGGCCGCCTCGGAAAAGTGAGGGATCCGCGTTGATGCCGGGCAGCGGCCGCTGCAGCGCCGCGAGCAGCCGATCGCGATCCAGCGGCGCCTGCAACGCGCCGGCTCGGAAGGCGCCGGCCAGCCGCGTCGAGGCGGCCCGCACCGTCGGCGTCGTCGAGGTGGCTTCGATCATCTCGCCGATCGGTGTGATGCCACCGATCGTCTCTTTGGAGAAAGGGAAGCCGTAAGCCACCGCTCCGACCAGCTTGCCGTCGATGAAGACCGGGCTGCCGCTCATGCCGGCGATCACGCCCGTCTCGGCCAACGGGCCGCCTTCCAGGCGAGCCAGGATCATGCTCTGCTTGGGCCCGAAGTTCTCGAGAACGCCGATCACCGTGACCTTGAAGTCCTCGAGCTTGGTGCCCAGGAAGACCGTACGACCGACCCCGACCATTCCGGGCCGGATCTGATCGAGCGGCATGACTTCTACCGCGCCAACAGTCAGGGTCGAAGCCAGCACGGCCGCGACCGCGAAGCGAGAGTGAGTTCGAAGCATGTCTTGAAATCATAGTACGATCCCGCGCTTCGCGGCGTCCGCGCGTCACTGAATGCTCCACCCCCCGATTCGGCCTGCCCTGGCTCTTCTGGCTTGCCTGATGGCGCTCGCCTTCCCCGGCGCAGGCCACGTTCTGCTCGGCCGAACGGGGAAGGGCGCGACACTCGGAGCATGCCTGTGTGCGCTGTTTCTTCTCGGCTTGGCGATGCACGCCCGGCTCGCGCCCTGGCCATCGGTCGACGACCCCCTCGCCTTCGTGCGGATTGGCGCGCAGTTGGCGATCGGGCTCCCTTATCTGCTCGCACGCGGCGCCGGCGTTGGCCTGGGTGAGATTCCGGCCGCGGCCCACGAGTACGGCAACACCTTCACGGAGGTAGCTGGACTGCTGAACCTGCTCGTGGTTCTCGACACCTACGACACCGCGCTGGGACGCCGGGCGTGATGAGCCACCTCGGGTCGTTGCTGGTCTTCTCAGCACTGATCTCGACCGTGTTCGCGACGCTCTTCCGCGACGCGGGACCGAGCCGGCTTCGCTTCGGCGCCACGCTCTTCGCCGGATTCCTGCTGGCGGCAATCATCATGAGCCGACTGATGGCTCGCCTTCCAGGCTGACGTGAGGCGGCGGGCGCTCTCGCTCTGGCTTCCAGTCGCGCTGTGGATGGCGCTGCTCTTCTACCTGTCGTCGAGGTCCAGCCTCGGCGCTGCGGCGGGGACTCCGGACTGGATCACGCACGGCGGCGCGTACCTGGTGCTGGGTGGTTTGCTCGGTCGCGCAATCGCGGGCGGGCTTCGGGAGCTATCGATCCGGGGCGCGATGCTCGCCGTGACGATCGCCACGCTCTACGGAGTCAGCGACGAGTACCATCAGTCGTTCGTTTCAGGGCGCGACTCCTCGTGGGGCGACGTCGCCAAGGACTTCGGTGGCGCGACGCTGGGCGCCGTGACGTTCGGTCGCATCGCGCGAAAGCGCTCGACCCAGGCAAGGGGGGCACGATGAGCGGCCTGAAGGTCGCCGTGGTTCCGGGCGACGGCATCGGCGTCGAGGTGGTCGCCGAAGCGGTGAAGGCGCTCAGCGCGGTGGCCGACTCGTCGGGCAAGACGATCGCGATGACGCCGTTCGATTGGGGTGCTACGCGCTATCTGAAGACGGGTGTCACGCTTCCCGACGACGCCCTGGGGATGCTTCGCGACGGCTTCGATACCATCCTGCTCGGCGCCATGGGCGACCCGCGTGTGCCCGACAACCGCCACGCCGCCGAGATCCTGCTCGGCATGCGCTTCCAACTGGACCTCTACGTCAACTATCGGCCGATCAAGCTGCTCGACGAGAGGCTTTGCCCGCTGAAGGGCGTGACTCCGAAAGACGTCGACTTCGTGGTGTTCCGAGAGAACACCGAAGGGCCCTATGTGATGATGGGCGGCCACTTCAAGAAGGGCACGCCCGACGAGGTAGCCAGCCAAATCGACCTCAACACACGCAAGGGCGTCGAGCGCATCGTGCGTCACGCGTTCGGCTTCGCGCGCGCCCGCGGGCGGAAGCGTGTCTGCATGTCCGACAAGTCGAACGTGCTGATCCACGCGCATGAGCTCTGGCAGCGCGTTTTCAAGCAGGTGGCCGCCGAGCATCCCGAGATCGAAGCGCGTCACCTGTACGTCGACAACCTCGCGCTGCAGATCGTTCGCGACCCGCGGCAGTTCGACGTGATCGTTACCTCGAACATGTTCGGCGACATCGTCACGGACCTGGCCGCGGGCTTGCAAGGCGGTCTGGGGATGGCGGCTTCGGGCAACCTCCACCCGGGCGGGCTCAGCCTGTTCGAGCCCGTTCACGGCTCCTCGCCGCCGCTCGCCGGCAAGAACGTCGCGAACCCGATCGGCGCGATCCTGTCTGCCGGGCTGCTGCTGGAGCATCTGGGCTGGGTTGAAGAGGCCGCGCGCGTCGAAGCGGCCGTGCGCTCGGCGGTGGCCAGCGGACTGACCACCGTCGACATCGGAGGGAGCCTCGGGACGCGCGAGGTGGGGCAGGCGATCGTGGAGCGGCTGCTAACATCGAAGCCATGAGTTCCGTAGCGCTGTCAGCCGGGAAGCGGGTCCTGTTCCTGACCAAGGATCCGGAGCTGGTTCGGGCGCAGCTGCGCGGCGAGCTGAACCTGCGGATGGCGGATCTGCGCGTCGCGGACCTGATGGACGACGTGAACACCGACGCGATGACACCGGCCTGGGTCTGCTTCGACTATCGGCCCGAGGACATCGCGCGGAACGCCTATGCCGGCATCACGATCGCGGGAGAGCGCTTGTTTCCGGAGGGCGCGCTGCTGAACGGAAACTTCGAAGTGATCGTCTCGGGCTTTCGC
>CAZVOI010000116.1:0-2010 GCA_964628275.1 uncultured Acidobacteriota bacterium
ATCCGTTCTGGGCTGCGCCGACCGAGCCCTGGACGCAAAAGCGCGCCTGGGCAGGCGAAGCGTTCCCGATCGACAAGGCGCATTCGGAATGAGCCTGCGCTACCCGGACAAGGTCGTGATCGTGACCGGGGGCAGCAAGGGTATTGGCGAAGGCTGCGTGCGGGTCTTCGTCGAAGCCGGCGCCAAGGTCGTGTTCTGCGCTCGCAACAAACCGGCGGGCGACGCGCTCGCTGGAGAGGTCAGCGCGCAGGGCCCCGGCGTGGCGCATTTCGTCGCGTGCGACGTCTCCAAGGTCGACGAGCTGAAGGTCGTGATCGACGAGACGGTCGCGCGCCATGGGCGCATCGACTGCCTGATCAACAATGCCGGCTGGCATCCGCCGCACAAGCCGATCGACGACTTCTCGGTCGAGGAGTTCCGCCAGCTCCTGGACTTGAACCTGGTGAGCATCTTCGCCGCCTGCAAGCTCGCCCTGCCGCACCTGCGCAAGACGCAGGGCAACATCATCAACATGTCGAGCCTGGTCGGTTCGATGGGGCAGATCTACGCCACGACCTACGTGGCGACCAAGGGCGCGATCACCGCTTTCACGAAGGCGCTGGCGGTGGACGAGGCGGCGCACGACGTGCGCGTGAACTCGGTCTCGCCCGGCAACATCTACACGCCGCTTTGGCAGCAGGCGATCGACGCGGCGCCTGATCCGGCTCGGTGCCGAGCCGACGGCGAGGCCGCGCAGCTCCTCGGCCGCATGGGCACGATCGAAGAAGCCGGCCGGTTGTGCCTGTTCCTCGCGGCCGAGGCGACGTTCACGACCGGCGTCGACCACATCCTCTCGGGCGGCGCCGAGCTCGCGTACGGCCGCAAGACGCGCAAGGGCTGACCGCTGGACCTGACACCGCTCAGGCGCCACCGGGACTACCGGCTCCTGTTCACCGCCCAGTTCGTCTCCTTCATGGGCTCGATGCTGACGTACGTCGCGTTGCCGTATCAGATGTACCAGCTCACCCATTCCTCGTTCGCGGTGGGGTTGCTGGGCCTGGTCGAGCTGGTGCCGTTGCTCCTGACCGCGTTCCTCGGCGGGGCTTTGGCCGATGCAGTCGACCGCCGACGCATGGTGATCGTCACCGACGTCCTGCTCGCAGGTGGAAGCGGCGGCTTGGCGCTGCTGGCGCTCGCCGACAAGCCGCCGGTCTGGGCCGTCTACGTGACTGCGGGCTTCATGTCGGCCATCAACGGCCTGCAGCGACCTTCGCTGGATGCGCTGACACCGCGCCTGGTCGACAAGGAAGAGCTGCCGGCGGCCGCGGCCTTGTCGGGCGTGCGCGGCAGCGTCGCGATGATCGCGGGCCCGGCCGTCGGAGGTCTGCTGTTGGCTTCAATTGGCCTTGCCGGCACCTACGCCATCGACGCGCTGAGCTACGGTTTCGCGCTCGCCTGCTTCGCGGCGATCCGTGCGATGCCGCCCCCCGAGGGCGCCGAACCGCCGAGCCTGGCGGGGATCGCCGAAGGCTTCCGCTACGCGGCGAGCCGGCAAGAACTGATCGGAACCTACGTCGTGGACTTCGTGGCGATGGTCTTCGGCATGCCGCTCGCCCTGTTTCCCGCGATCGCCGAAAGGCTCGGCGGAACGACCGAGCTCGGCCTCCTGTATGCGGCACCGGCCATGGGCGCGCTCGTGGCCAGCCTGACCAGCCGCTGGACACCGCGAGTGCACCGCCACGGCTTCGCCGTGATGATGGCAGCCACGCTATGGGGCATGGCGATCGTCTTCTTCGGTTTCTGCGACACGCTCGTCCCGTCGATCTGCTTTCTCGCGCTGGCCGGGGGCGCCGACGCCATCAGCGGGATCTTCCGCATGACGATGTGGAACCAGACGATCCCGGACAACCTGCGCGGCCGGCTCGCGGGCATCGAGATGGTCAGCTACATGAGCGGCCCGCTGCTCGGTCACACCGAAGCCGGCGTGGTGGCCGCGCTCTTCAGCGTGCGCACCTCGGTCATCTCGGGCGG
>CAZVOI010000117.1:0-8670 GCA_964628275.1 uncultured Acidobacteriota bacterium
CGGCGTGCGTCGCCGTCTCGCGGGTGGCGCTCGGGCTCCACTACGTGAGTGACGTGGTGGCCGGGTCGGTCCTCGGCGCGCTGATCGGCGCGCTCTGCTACGCCGCGCTTCTCGGCTGAAGCGCGGCTTCGACGCGCGCCAACAGCTCACGCCGCAGCTCCGATTTGCGGACGAAGCCGCGGGCCCCGCTGTCACGCACCAGGTCCTCGAGATACGCGGGATCGCTCGCAGACAGGATCAAGACCGGGATCTTCTGGAGCATCGGGTGCCAGGCGAGCGCGCTCAGCACCTCGTCGCCGGCCAGATACGGCAGCCGCACGCCGAGCACCACCAGATCGGGCCGCGTGCGCACGATGAAGTCGACGAGGCCGCTGCGACGGCCGCTCAGCAAGACCTCGAAGCCGCCGTCGTCGAGCAACTTGGTCGCCGTCTCGAGCGCCTCGGTGTCGTCGTCGAGCAACAGGACGCGCGGCCGGCCGCTCAATCTTCCCTTTCGGTGGGCCAGCTCCCCTCGCTCGGATCCGGCAGGTAAACGCCCAGCTCCAACGCCGCCGCGCCCGCCAGATCCTCTTCCCACTCTTGGGCGTCGACCGCTCGCTCGCGGGAGAGAGGCGAACCCGGCGGGACGTGGCGCGCACGCCGCCGCCGGGCAGCCTGTTGGGAGGCGGGAGTGGGAAGCGAGGGGCGACGGTTGACCATCTCTGGCCCAGAACCTAGGCCCCGGTTGTGACAGCCGTGTGGCGGCCGGTGCGAGGGCAGGTGACATTCGGGCTCGGCGTGAGCGTCGTCACACGGGTGGTAGCATCCCGCGCGTCCGGATGCGACCTAGAGCCCTCCTCGAGCGGAACTCGGCGGCGCTCGCGCTCGGCGGCCTGTTGTTGGCGAGTGCCGCGCAGGGCCAGGCGCCCGCGCCGGCTTCAGCAGCGGAGTCCCCGCAACCGAGCCCTGCGGCCAGCGCGCCGCCCAGCTCGGCTCCGCCCGCGATCGTGGATGGTGAGATGGCGGCGGACTCGCCGCGCGCGACCCTGACGGACTTCTTTTCGCTCGCCAACAAGGGACGCTACGCGGAGGCCGCCGAGTTTCTCGACCTGGTTCCGGCGCAGCGGCCCCAGGGCCCCGAGTTGGCGCGTCAACTGAAGGCCGTGCTCGACCGGCACCTGTGGGTGGAGCTCGAAACGATCTCGCCGCTGTCGCAGGGCGACGACAACGACGGCCAGCCGAAAGGCGTCGAGCAGATCGGCTTCATCCTCGGCGAGGAGCGCAAGGAGCCGGTGCGGCTGGTGCGGCGCGAGCTTGCGGGCGGCGCGCGCTGGCTCTTTTCGCGCAACACCGTCTCGCGCATCGATCCCTGGTATCAGGCGCTCGCCGACCGTTGGATCCGGGGCTCGCTGCCGCAACTGCTGCTGCGCGTCGGCCCGAAGCGGCTGTTGTGGTGGCAGTGGCTGGCGCTGCCGGTCGTGCTGTTTCTCGGCTGGCAAGCCGGCCGCCTGCTTTCGTGGCTGACCCGGCGTCTCGCGAGCCTGGTGCCGAAGGCGCGCACCGACCTGGGCGTGCGCCTGCTTCGCAACCTGCGGCTGCCGGTGGCGCTCGCCTGGGGCGTCGGCGTAGCCGCGCTGCTCGTCCGCTATCTCGGCCTCAACCCTCCGGCGGCGGAGTTCGTGAGCACCGGCCTCTCGGCGCTCTTGGTGGCCGCCTTCTTCGGCGCGGCCTTCGCTCTGGTCGAGGTCTTCGACGAGCGCGCCCGCTACGCGCCGTGGGCGGTCAGCAACCCGTCGGCGCTGTCGGCGCTCGGCCTGGCGTCGCGCTTCGCCAAGGTCACGATCGCTGCCTTCGGCGTGCTGGCGGTGCTGATCGAGATGGGTTACCCGGTCACGAGCGTGCTGGCCGGGCTGGGCATCGGCGGCCTGGGGCTGGCGCTCGCCGCGCAGAAGACCGTCGAGAACCTGTTCGGCTCGGTGTCGCTGGCGCTCGACGAAGCGATCCGCGTCGGCGACGTGGTGCAGGTCGAGAACGTGCTGGGGCGTGTCGAGGCGATCGGGCTTCGCTCGACGCGGATCCGGACCGCCGATCGCACGGTCGTCTCGTTTCCCAACGGCGCCCTGGCCGCGTTGCGGATCGAGTCGCTCACCGCGCGCGACCGCGTGCGCCTCTACACGACGCTCTCGCTGGGCTACGGCACCACCGCGACCCAGCTACGCCAGGTGACCGAGGGCATCGAAGCGCTGCTGCGCGCGCACCCGCGGATCTGGCCCGACGATCTGACGGTGGGGCTCCGGCAGTTGGGCCCGATCTCGCTCGACGTGGACGTGACCGCGTGGTTCGTGGTGACGCCCGACGAGTTCGTGAAGCTGCGCGGGCCGTTGCTGCTGCAGCTGATGGAGATCGTCGAGAAGGCCGGAGCGTCGCTCAACCCGCCGGCCGGGGCCATCGCCGTGCCACCCAAGAAGACCTGAGGCGCGTGCGGCTTTTTTTGACTCCGCCCGGCCGCTGGCCGAAAATGAGCCGGTCCTAGCGCGTGCTCTCCAGCACTGTTTCCCCCGCCGCAACATTTCAGGAGCCGCTGATGGCGAAGGCGTCTTCATTCCTTGCGTCCAGGCTCGGCCGCAAGACGGTGATGGCCGTGACCGGGCTCGTCGGTTACGGCTTCGTGATCGGCCACATGGCCGGAAACCTGCAGATCTACTTCGGCCCCGGGCCGATCGACGCGTACAGCAGGTTCCTGCACGAGCTCCTGCACGGTGCCGGCCTGTGGATCGCGCGCGGCACGCTGCTCGGCGCGGTGGTGCTGCACATCTGGGCCGCCACCTCGCTCACGCTCGAGAGCCGCGCCGCCCGTCCGATCGGCTACCGCGAGACCCAGCACCGCGAGTCGAGCTTCGCCTCGCGCACGATGATCCTGTCGGGGCCGATCCTGTCGTTCTTCATCATCTATCACCTGCTGCACCTGACGACCGGGCAGGTGCACCCGAACTTCGTCGCGGGCGACGTGTACCGGAACTTGATCCGCGGCTTCCAGAGCGTGCCGGCGGCGGGCTTCTACATCCTGGCCAACATCTGCCTGGGGCTGCATCTCTACCACGGCGCCTGGAGCATGCTGCAGACGCTCGGGCTCTCGCACCCGCGCTGGAACCGGCTGCGCTTCGCGATCAGCGCGCTGATCACCACCGCGGTCGTGGCCGGGAACCTGTCGTTCCCGATCGCCGTGCAACTCGGAATCCTGAGATAGCGCGATGGAACTGAAGGCCAACGTCCCCGACGGGCCGCTCGACAAGAAGTGGCAGAAGCACCGCTTCGACATGAAGCTGGTGAACCCCGCCAACAAGCGGAAGTACGAGGTGATCGTGGTCGGCTCCGGTCTCGCCGGCGGCGCCGCGGCCGCGTCGCTGGGCGAGCTGGGCTACAACGTGAAGTGCTTCTGCTACCAGGACAGCCCGCGCCGCGCGCACTCGATCGCCGCGCAGGGCGGCATCAACGCCGCCAAGAACTACTCGAACGACGGCGACAGCGTGCATCGCCTCTTCTACGACACGATCAAGGGCGGCGACTTCCGCGCCCGCGAGGCCAACGTGCACCGGCTGGCCGAGACGTCGCTGAACATCATCGACCAGTGCGTGGCGCAGGGCGTGCCGTTCGCGCGCGAGTACGGCGGCCTCCTGGCCAACCGGTCGTTCGGCGGTGCGCAAGTGTCGCGCACCTTCTACGCGCGCGGCCAGACCGGGCAACAGCTGCTGCTCGGCGCCTATCAGGCGCTCGAGCGGCAGATCGGCGCGGGCCAAGTGAAGATGTACTCCCGCCACGAGATGCTCGATCTGATCGTGATCGACGGGCGCGCCCGCGGCATCGTCACCCGCGACATGGTCAGCGGCAAGTTCGACGTGCATCTGGGCGACGCGCTGGTGCTCGCCACCGGCGGCTACGGCAGCGTCTTCTACCTCGCGACCTACGCCAAGGGCTGCAACGTGACGGCGATCTGGCGCGCCTACAAGAAGGGCGCGGCGTTCGGCAACCCCTGCTACACGCAGATCCACCCGACCTGCATCCCGGTTACCGGCGACCATCAGTCGAAGCTGACGCTGATGAGCGAGTCGCTGCGCAACGACGGCCGGATCTGGGTGCCCAAGAAGAACGGCGACACCCGCCCAGCGGCCCAGATCCCCGAGGACGAGCGCGACTATTACCTCGAGCGCAAGTACCCGAGCTACGGCAACCTGGCGCCGCGCGACATCGCTTCTCGCGCGGCCAAGCAGTGCTGCGACGAGGGCCGGGGCGTCGGTCCCACCGGCCTGGGCGTGTACCTCGACTTCGCCGACGCGATCAAGCGGCTCGGCTCGGACGCGATCCGCGAGAAGTACGGCAACCTGCTGGAGATGTACGAGCGGATCACCGACGAAGACCCCTACAAGGTTCCGATGCGGATCTTCCCGGCCAGCCACTACACGATGGGCGGGCTGTGGGTGGACTACAACCTGATGTCTACGATCCCCGGCCTGCACGTCGCCGGCGAGGCCAATTTCTCAGACCACGGGGCGAACCGGCTCGGCGCTTCGGCGCTGATGCAGGGTCTCGCCGACGGTTACTTCATCCTGCCCTACACGATCGGCCACTACCTGGCGAGCACCAAGCAGGAGAAGCTCAGCGCCGATCATCCCGCAGCCAAGCAGGCGCTCGCCGAAGCCGAGGCGCGAACCCAGCGCCTGCTCGGGATCAAGGGCAAGCGCACGGTCGACACCTTCCACCGCGATCTCGGCAAGCTGATGTGGGAGTTCTGCGGGATGGCCCGCAACAAGCAGGGCCTGGAGCAAGCACTCCAGAAGATCCCGGCGCTGCGCGAGGAGTTCTGGAAGGACGTGTGCGTCCCGGGCACGGGCGCCGAGTTGAACCAGTCGCTCGAAAAGGCGGGCCGCGTCGCCGACTTCCTGGAGCTGGGCGAGCTGATGTGCCGAGACGCGCTCGAGCGCGAGGAGAGCTGCGGCGGCCACTTCCGGGAGGAATACCAGAGCGAAGACGGCGAGGCGCTCCGTGACGACCAGAAGTTCTGCCACGTCGCCGCCTGGGAGTACGCCGGCGAACAGGCCGAGCCCAAGCGGCACGTCGAGCCGCTGACGTTCGAGAACGTGCACCTCGCGACACGGAGCTACAAGTGAGCGCCCACGGCAAGACGATCGACATCACCCTGAACGTCTGGCGCCAGAAAGACGCGCGTTCGGAGGGCCGCTTCGTCGGCTACGAGGCCAAGGGCATCTCCGTCGACATGTCGTTCCTGGAGATGCTCGACGTGGTCAACGAGCGGCTGATCCTGAAGGGCGAGGACCCGATCGCGTTCGACCACGACTGCCGCGAGGGCATCTGCGGCGCCTGCGGCGTCGTGGTCAACGGCGCGCCGCACGGGCCGAGGCAGGCGACCACCGCGTGCCAGCTCCACATGCGCAGCTTCGCGAGCGGCCAGACGCTGACGATCGAGCCGTGGCGCGCCGGCGCTTTCCCGGTGTTCCGCGACCTGATCGTGGACCGCGGCGCCTTCGACCGGATCATCGCCAAAGGCGGCTTCATCTCGGTGGCGGCTGGCAACGCGCCCGACGGCAACGCGATCCCGATCCGCAAGGAGAACGCCGACCTGGCGATGGACGCCGCGGCCTGCATCGGCTGCGGCGCCTGTGTCGCCGCGTGTCCGAACGCCTCGGCCTCGCTGTTCGTGGCGGCCAAGGTATCGCAGTTGGCGCTCCTGCCGCAGGGGCAGCCCGAGCGCTACGAGCGCGTCCTGAAGATGGTCGCGCAAATGGACGCCGAGGGCTTCGGCCACTGCACCAACCACGGCGAGTGCGAAGCTTCCTGCCCGAAGGGGATCAGCGTCTCCAACATCGCGCGGATGAACCGCGACTACCTGGTGGCGTCGCTCGAAGCCGGCCGGCGCGAGCTGCGGGCCGGCGACAGCGCGGGCTAGCGAGCGCCGTCACAGCGTGACGCCGGTCACCGCCGCCGTTCTGACACGCGCCCATATTGGCTGGATGCGAGGAGCACTGATGCGAAGATTCGGGCCGATGCTGCTGATCACACTGGTCGCGCCATTCGCCGGTGCGCAAGTGATCACCGAGATGACCCCGGAACGAATCCAGCAGGCGATCGACGCCGGGCTGAAGGCCAAGCCCGCGCAGTACGCGGTTCGCACGCCCAAGCTCTGGATCGAGTTCGACACGCCGTACCTGCGCGTCGCAAAGAAAGCGGCGGCCTCGGCGGACCACCCCACGCCGAGCCTGGCCACGCCGGACGTGGTGGCGCCGATCATCAATATCCTGGCGGCGCCGGAACCCCTGGGCGACAACGTCCCGGGGGTGAAGACGGTCGTGGCCGTCCGCGCCGACGGAAGCATCGTGGCTGCGACGTCGCCGCAGCCCTTCCTCGACAAGGCGCAATCCACCCGGCGCAAGAGCATCGACATCCGCGGCGTGCGGGCCACGTTTCCGATCGCCGTGCTGGAACCGGGCATGAAGTTCAAGTTCACGATGTCGGACGGCACCGAGCCGACGCTGGCGCCGGATCCGAACTGGTTCAAGTCCCCGCGCTGAGCAAGCCTGGCTGCTCGCGCTGCGAGTGGTTACGTCTAGACGTGGCGACGGACGCGCCCGCAGATACGTCAGCAGACGCCTGGGAAGCGCAGGCGGCCGCCCATCGCAAGATGGGCGGGCCGGCCCGCTCGGCGATCGCATTTCGGTTGACCGACATGGCTCGACGGATGGCTGAAGCCGGCATCCGACAGCGGCATCCGGACTACGACGACGGTCGCGTTCGGCAGGCGCTGCTGCGATTGCGCCTCGGGGACGAAGCCGCGCGCAGCGTCTGGCCCAACGATCCGCTCGTCGATCCGTGACTCCCGAAGAGGATTGCCTCTTTCGAGTCACCCGGATACTCGGCTCCCTCTCGGTCCCGTACACTAGAAAGTCGGGGGCAAGTGGAACGAGAGGAAGACGCCGAGGAGTTCGAGGCAGAGCGACGGCGCGAACTAGAGAGACAGTTTCGTGGCTTCGTGGAGTTGAACGACCGGACGGGCTACCTCGACTGGGTCAGCTTGCAGCCCGAATTCTCGCCCGCTTCTCCGCGGGCGCTTTGGCGTGCGCTTGACGCTTGGAAAGCAGCTCGCGCCGATCTGAAAGAAGCCGAGCGCCTTCGCCAAGAACGCGCCGCTGCTCGATCCGGGAAAGCTTCGAGAGACCCTCGCTAAGGGAATCCAGAAAGTCCCCGACAATCTTTTTCTTTGTACTCACCGCGTGGCCTAGCCTAACACGTTGGGGCAATACCCTGGCTTCGTAGCGCCATCAACGAGTGCAGCCTGTCCCGTGTCCTTTAGGCATGCCCCCCCCGTCTGAGTCTAGTTCGGCCGCTTGCGCGCGACTGAGAAGACTGAGCGGCACGTAGTACTTCCTGTACCGACGCCCATCCGAGAAGGGCACGCCGTCCGGTTGCTCGACGAGGACTGTCGCCCGCTTGGTGACCCGATTCAGCAGGCCGACCAGAGTGGCGTCTTCGAAACTGAACGTCACCCGATCTCCCGCACGGAGGCCATGCTCGACGGCCGCGCGCTCGCGCGGCGTGACGAGGTCGTGCGTGAACACGGCATGGCCGAACAGCCGGGCGGCGATCTCGCGAAATGGGGCTGCGGCACAGCGACTCTCCCCAGTAACCAGCATCTCGATGAGGTGCACGATTTCGTGCTCCATGACCCGCTGCAACGCGTCGGTACGATCTGCGCACGGGTGTCCCGTGAGGAGAATCGCGCGGTCCCCGTCCCTGAACGAGCCGAATAACAGCGTCGATGAGACCCTGATTTCAAACCGCTCGAGCGCAACGCCCGGCGATGGAGCGCGGTGGCGCAACCGGTGCGTGCTCCCGGCCCGGCTGGAAGCACGAGTCGAGATCCGGAAGGTGAGCAGGCGCCCGGCCAGCAGCCCCAGAAGGGCGCGGTCAAAGAAGAGCGCGTCGTAGGCATCGAACGCGATCTGGAGATCGTCGTTGCCGAACCGGGAGAAGTTCGGCCGGTCGATGTGACGAGAGGACGCGAGAAGCGTGTCACGGACACGCGCGCGCAGAGCGGTAACTTCTGGCGATGACCGACGCAGGCTGAAGGGCGGCGGGATCAAGGGACCCAGTGTTGGTGGGGGACCCATCAGTGCGGTAGGCCGAAGACGTAGTACACCGCGCACAGCAGCGCCAGCACGATCGAGCCGCCGCTGAGCTCGCGCCCGCGGCTGGTCGCGAGTTTGAGCAGCGGGTAGACGAGCAGGCCCGCGGTGAGGCCGTTCGCGATGTTGTAGCTGAACGCCATCATCGCGATCGTCGCGAAGGCCGGCACCGCCTCGGTCAGGTCATCGAAGTCGACCTTTCGGAACGAGGCCAGCATCGCCAGGCCAACCACGATCAGCGCCGGCGCGTAGGCGAAGCGCAGCTTCTGGAGCGGCTCGACGAGCGGGATGAAGAAGAGCGAAAGCGCGAAGAGCGCCGCGGTGGTCACGGCCGCGAGGCCGGTGCGCGCGCCCTCGCGGATTCCGGTCGCCGATTCGATGTAGGCGCCGCTGGTCGTGGTCCCGACCAGGCCGCTGAACATGCAGGAGACCGCGTCGACCAGCATCGGCTTCTCGATTTCGGGCAGGTTGCCTCGCTCGTCGAGCAGATTTCCCG
>CAZVOI010000118.1:0-14554 GCA_964628275.1 uncultured Acidobacteriota bacterium
TATGCCCAGGGCACTTTCAAGATCCCGTTCAAGTTCGAAGCGGGCGGCAAGAAATTCCCGGCGGGTGATTACTGGATCGCGCCGAAGGACGAAAAACAGCTCGCTCTTCGCCTGGGACCGGGCGGCGAGGAGCTCTTGATACCTTTCACCGGGCGCTTGGCCCAGCCGCAACCGGTCGTTGGGGAACCTCAACTCGTCTTCGACATGGTCGGGAATTTCGAGCCGTCCTACACGGAGTACTTCACGGACTACGTGCTGGCGGAACTGTGGCTACCCGGGATGGACGGGTTCCTGGTGCGCACCATGAAGGGGGCGTACCAGCACCAGATTGTCAAAGGGCAGAGCGCGAAGAAGTAGCGATTGTTCTTGATCTGCTGACCCGGCCGGGGTAAGTGTTACTTTGTACAAGGGGGCGGCCTATGAATAGACGCTGGCTGAGTTCGTCATCTTGGCGTGTGGCGATCGCTATCCTGCTGGGGAGCCTGGGCGCAGCGAATGCGTGGGCGCAGGGGTTTACGGGCGGCCTGCGCGGCGCCGTGCGGGACGCCGGGGGCGTCCTTCCCGGCGTTCAGGTCACCCTGACCAATGAAGGGACGAACATCTCTCGCACCACGGTGACCAACGAGGTCGGCGAATACCCGTTCGTCGCGGTCCCGCCGGGCGTGTACTCGGTCAAGGCGACTCTGGCGGGGTACAAGACGTTCGAGCGGAAGGGGCTGACGATCGCCACGCAGCAGTTCATCATCTTGGACATCCAGCTCGAGCTCGGCGGCATCGAGGAGCAGGTGTTGGTGGTTGGGGGGGCGCCGCTGATCGAAACCTCCAACGCGTCGCTGGGGGACGTGCTCAGCAGCGAGGTTATCAAGGCGCTGCCATCACTCACTCGCAACGCCTTCATGATGGCCGCCCAAGCCCCAACGTTCAGCGCGAACGTCGACCCGCGGCAGAGCCGGATGCAGGACCAATCGGGCACGTCGCTCGTCTCGCTGGGCGGTGGCCTCCGCGGCGCGAACAACTACGTGATCGACGGCGTGGCGATCACGGACATGACCAACCGACCGGCGCTGCTTCCGACGATGGAGGCGCTCGAGGACATCAAGGTGCAGGTGCACACCTACGACGCCGAGATGGGACGGACCGGCGGGGGTGTGTTCAACGTCACGGCGAAGTCGGGCGCCAACCGATTCCACGGGGGTGTGTTCTACCAGACGCGGCCCGAGTGGGGGATGGCCAACAACTTCTTCACCGAGCGTGCCGGGATTCCGAAGCCGTCGGGGAAGCTCTTCTTCAGGGCGTACGGCGGAAGCTTCGGAGGGCCGATCGTCAAGGACAAGACGTTCTTCTGGGTGGCCACGGAGGGCTATCGCGACACCTCGGCGAACACCGGGCTACTCTTCCTTCCGACCGACCGCGAGCGCAGCGGCGACTTCTCGCAGACGTTCGACCGCAACGGCAACCTCGTGGTGATCTACGATCCGCTGACGACGCGGCCTGACGGACGCCGCGATCCGTTCCCGGGCAACATCATCCCGGCGGGTCGGATCAACCCGGTGGCGAAGAACATTCTCGGCTATATCGACCGTGCCCAGGAGCAACGCAGCTCGGCGGACGGCAGATCCAACTACACCACGGAGGGCTTGCTCGCGAACCAGGCCGACTCGCTGACGGCCAAGCTCGAGCACAAGCTCACCGATAAGTGGTCGCTGACGGGGATGTTCATCTACAGCCATACCAACGAGCCGTTCCCGGTCTACTTCAAGGAACACCCGGAACTCGACCCGGGGTGGAACATCGTGATGCGTCGGCCCAAGGTGCTGGCGTTGAACAGCACGCATGTTCCCAACCCGACGACGGTCGTGACTCTGCGGGCCGGCTGGATGAGCTTCTCGAGCGTTACCACCCCCGGGAGCGACGGGTTCGACATGGCCAGCCTCGGCTTTCCGGCGAGCTACGTGAGCGCAGTCAGCGCACAGAAGTTCCCACGCATCGGTGTTCTGGACAAGGGCCAAGCCGGAGGCGCCCTGATTGGTGACGCCGGCTACGCGTACACCAAGGACAATTCCTACAGCTTCAACGGCAGCGTGTCGAAGTTGCTCGGCCGCCACACCGTGAAGACGGGCGCCGACTTCCGCCACCTCCGCAGGATTACGGCTGGCCTGGGACAGACCGCCGGGACCTTCAACTTCGATCGCGGGTGGACGCAGGGCGTCCCAGGGGCCGCTGTCAGGACAGACAACGGGGATGCGTTCGCGAGCTTCCTGCTCGGGCTGCCCACGGCCGATCCGGCGTTGGTCAGCTCGGTGCCGATAAACACGCCACTCGAGGCCTTCGTGCGCTATTACGGTGGCTATCTGCAGGACGACTGGAGGATCAGCCGCAAGCTCACGATGAACTACGGACTCCGCTACGAGTGGGAGACGGGCCTCGGCGAAATCGAGGATCGCTTTCTGGTGGCATTCGATCGCACCGTGGTAAGCCCGCTAGCTGCCAAGACCGGTTTGGATCTGCACGGCGGGTTGCGGTACGCGGGGCAGGATGGCTTCCCCAAGACTCAGGGAGATCCGTCGAAGAAGAAGTTCTCACCGCGCGTCGGCGTCGCGTGGAGCCTCGACGAGAAGACCGTCGTCCGCGGCGGCTACGGCCTGTTCTGGGCACCGCTCAACTATGCGACCATCGCCGCACTGGGCTACCAACAGGTGACCAACATCGATCAGTCCAACAACCAGCTCCCGAGGGTGACGCTCAGCAACCCGTTCCCGAACGGCCTGCTGCAGCCGGTGGGCAACGCGCGCGGGCTGCTGACCGGCGTCGGTGGGCCGATCGCCTACAACAACCAGGATCGCCAGTCAGAGTATCTGCAGCAGTACTCGGTTGACTTCCAGCGCCAGCTGCCGGGGAGCATGGCGGTAGCGATCAACTACATTGGGACGCGCGGCGACCAACTGAACTACGGCGCGACCAACATCAACCAACTGCGGCCCGAGGTTGTGTCGCAGTGGGGGGCGGCGCTCAACGATCGGCTGCCGAACCCGTTCTTTGGGATTGCCGACGCTGGGGCGTTCTCGACGTCCCCGACGATTGCGCGCGGCCAACTGCTGCGGCCGTTCCCGCAGTTCGGCAACGTCCAGCAGGATCAAACGACGGGCGCCCGGACTCGCTACCACGCGGTCGTGCTCCGGCTCGATAAACGGTACCGCGGGTGGTGGAGCGGCCGCTTCCACTACACCTGGAGCCGGCTGGATACCGACAATTACACCGAGGGCAATCTTTACTACACCACCGTGCGACAGAACCGGCCGCTCAACAACTACGACCTCCAGGCGGAATACAGTCGCAGCCTGCAAGACGTGACGCACCGGATCGTGCTCTCGCCGATTCTGCGATTGCCATTTGGCGAGGGGCGCAAGTGGGCGACGAGCGGGCTGGCGAATCGGCTGTTTGGCGGATGGGACCTGTCGATTGTCGCGATGTACGAGAGCGGCTTTCCGATCAACGTCGTGCAGATCACCGACAACACCGGGTCATTCAGTGGGACGCAGCGGCCCAATTCGACGGGCGTGGATTCGACGACGCCAGGCAGCACGATCGAGCGCCTGGACAACTACATCAGACCGGCAGCCTACTCTTTGGCGCCGGCATTCACCTTCGGGACGGCTCCGCGGACGGACGCTCGGAATCGGACGCCATTCCGCACCAACTACGATCTGGCGCTCAGCAAGGACACCTCCGTGTTTGGTGGCCTGAAGGCAGAGATTCGCGTGGAGATGCTGAACGCCACCAACAATCCGAAATTCGTTGGGCCCGAAACGCGCCTCGGCAGCGCCCAATTCGGGACGATCACGCAGCAGGCTGGGTTGATGCGTATCACACAGCTGATGTTGCGGCTCAAGTGGTAAGCAGAGATCCGGAATCAAGAGTTCCGCCCTTGGCCCAAACTCGAGGAGGTCTGACATGAGGAGTCGACGCACGTTTTTGCGTTTGGGTGGCGCCGTCGGGACGGCCGCGTTCGCGGCCAGTTCGAGCAGTCTCGAGGGCGTTCTGGCCGCGTCGCAGGCGGTCGCTAGACGATCGCCCGAAGAGGTCGCGCAGGACGAATTCTACTGGAGGGAAATCCAACTAGCCTTCAAGTTGGACCGCTCGCTGATCAATCTCAACAACGGCTTTACGTGTCCGAGCCCTCGGGTCGTGCTCGAATCGGTTGGGCGGTATATGGACATGATCAACATGTTGCCATTCCACTACCAGCGCATGGTTGCACAGAACATCCAGACGATCCGCCGACGGATGGCAGCGGAGTTCGGATGCGGCGAGGACGAGATGGCGCTGACGCGCGGCGCCAGCGAGTCGCTGCAGATCGTGCAGAACGGCCTCGACCTCGAGCCGGGCGACGAGGTCATCACGACCGAACAGGACTACGGCCGGATGCTGACGACGTGGGACCAGCGCGTGCGGCGCGACCAGATCACGTTGACGCGTCTCCAGTTTCCGGTGCCGACCACGCAGGATGATCTGTATCAGCGGTTCGAGAAAGCCGTCACACCGCGGACCAAGGTCTTCCATTTCTGTCACATTACCAACCTGACGGGCCAGCTGTTTCCGGTGCAGCGGCTGTCCCGCCTGGCGCGCTCAAAGGGCATCGTCACGATCGTCGACGGCGCGCACGCGTTGGCGCATTTCCCGTTCAAGCTGCGAGACCTCGAGTGCGACGCGTACGGCGTGAGCCTGCACAAGTGGCTGCTGGCGCCCATCGGCAACGGCTGCCTGTATGTGCGGCGGGAGATGATCCCGAGGTTCTGGCCGCTGCAGGCGGCGCCGGAGCGGCAAACGAACGACATTCGCAAGTTCGAGTCGATTGGCACGCACCCGTGGGCCCTTCGCGCGGCGCTCGGCGAAGCGCTGGCGTTCCATCAGGCCATCGGGGTCGAGCGCAAGGCGGCGCGGTTGCGTTATCTAACGCTGCGCTGGGCCAACGCGCTCAAGAGCAACCCGCGCGTCAAGATGCTGACGAATCTCGGGGAGCCGGCGGAGGCGTGGGGGGTCGCGACGGTCCACATCGACGGCATCGACACCAAGGGGCTCGCGCAGTTCCTGATGGACAAGTATCGGATCGTCGTGGTTCCGATCATCGGGGGCGCCTACCCCAACTCGTCCCACGACTATCAGACGCTGCGGGTGACGCCGAACGTCTACACGACGCTCGAGGAGATCGACACATTCGTGATGGCCATGGAAGATGCGGTCAAAACCGGCATTCCGGCCACCACTCAAGCCCCGGCCCAGGTCCGCGATGATCTGTCTGTGGATGAGTGGAATGAGTGGGATGACGGACAGAGACATGGCCAATCGTAGCGACCAAAGGCCGGAGGCCCGGTGGCTGCCAGATCCAGAGTGACATTCCGTATCGCCCTCCTGATCCTGATCGCCCTCGGCTCCGAAGCGGGTGTGTCCGCGTCATTAGATGCACAACAGAAAGATGTCGCGCCATCCGCGGCCCAGCCGGCCCGCATCCGACCCAACGTTCTGCTGATCCTGGTCGACGATCTGGGCGTCCGCGACACCTCCGTGTACGGCAGCCCCTTCTACGAGACGCCGAACATCGATCGCCTGTCCGCTCAGGGCGCGCGCTTCACACAGTTCTACACCGCGGGCAGCGTCTGTTCACCTTCGCGCGCGAGTCTCCTGACCGGGAAATCTCCCGCTCGCCTGCACATCACCGACTGGATTGGTGGGAATGACGCGGGCAAGCTGCTTCCCGCGTCCTACGAACGCCAGTTGCCGCTGGCGGAGTTCACGATCGGCGAAGCGTTCCAGGCGGCCGGTTATGACACGGGTTACATCGGCAAATGGCATCTCGGCGCTGGCCCGTTCCTGCCCGAGCATCAGGGTTTCGCGTTCACCAGGGCGGTGAATGGCGCCGGACAGCCGGGCTCTTACTTTTCGCCCTACCGGAGCGCGTCGAGGCCCGAGACCAACGTTCCGCAACTCGAAGATGCCGCGCCCGGCGAATACCTTACCGACCGCCTGACTCGCGAGGCCGTTCAGTTCATCGAAAAGCCGCGGCCCCAGCCCTTCTTCCTGGTCCTGTCTCAGTACGCCGTGCACACGCCGCTGGAGGCGAAGAAGGCCGACGTCGAGAAGTATGCGGCCAAACGCGATCGGCTATGGGACGGGACCGTCCCGGCCGCGCGCGCCGAGGGTCCAAACTCCATGACGAAAATGTTTCAGGATCATGCGACCTACGCGGCCATGGTCGAAAACATGGACGCGAGTGTTGGGGTACTGATGAAGACGCTGGACACGATGAGGATCACGGACAACACCGTCGTAATCTTCACGTCCGACAACGGCGGGCTGAGTACGCTGACGCGCTCGGCCGACCGAGCGGCTACCTCCAACGCGCCGCTGCGCGCGGGCAAGGGCTGGCTTTACGAAGGCGGCATTCGGGCGCCCCTGATCGTGCGCTGGCCGGGGAGGATCGCGGGCGCCTCCGTGGTCGAGGCCCCGACCATCTCCGATGACCTTTACCCGACGCTCCTGGAGCTAGCCGGTTTCTCCGCCCGTCCCGGGCAGCATCTCGACGGCAGGAGCGTCGCGCCCGCTCTGCGCGGCGAAGGGGCGCCGGCCCGCGCCACGCTCTATTGGCACTTCCCCCACTATCACGGCTCCGGAAGCACGCCATCCGGCGCCATCCGAAAGGGGTCGCTCAAGCTGATCGAGTGGTTCGAAGACGGGCGAGCGGAGTTGTATGACCTCGCGCACGACCCCGGCGAGTCACACGACCTGGCGCAGGAGCGTCCCGGCGATGTGATGGCCCTGCGCGCCGATCTGGCGCGATGGCGCGTGGCCGTAGGCGCGCGCATGCCGCGACCCCACTAGACGGCGTGAATCCATGCGACGCTGGAGCGGCGCCTCGTCCCATCGTCGCCATGGAGCCGGTCGCGGGTGACTTGCGCGGCGCGATCCGCCGCGCGCTCGCGGCCTCCGCGTTCGAGCGCTTCGTCCCCAAGGGCTCGGCCGTCTCGCTCAAGGTCAACCTGGGCTGGGATCTGTTCATCCCCGGCTCGATCACGTCGCCCTACTTCGCCGAAGCGCTGATCAGGGAAATCCGCGATCACGTCGGCCGCATCTTCATGGTCGAGTCGGACCAGGTGCTCGAGGACATCGAGAGCGCCTTCCGACGCTCCGGCATGGCTGACGTCTGCCGGCGCACTGGCGTCACCTGGGTGAACATGGACCGCGGCGAGACCGTCCTGGTCGACGCGCCGGACAACGTCGTGCTCCAGACGCTGCCGGTGCCAAAGATCCTCCGTGAGACGGTCCTGATCACCGTGCCAGTCATGAAGACGCACGCCAAGACCGTGATCACGGGCGCGCTCAAGAACCAGTGGGGCTGCTTGCCGAAGATGCGGCACGAGTACCACCTGGTCCTCGACGACGCGATCGCCGATCTGAACTCGACGCTGCGGCCGCGCTTCGCGATCATGGACGCGACGGTGGGCCTGCAGGGCAACGGGCCCAAGTCGGGCAGCCCGCGCGTGGCCGACCGCGTCCTGGCCTCGGCCGATCTGGTGGCGCTCGACACGGTTCACGCGACCACGATCGGCATCGATCCCGCGAAGGTGCGGCACCTCCAGACCTGCGCCGCGCGCGGCCTGGGCGTGAACGACATCGAGAAGATCGACGTGCGCGGGCTGGATCCGGTGAAAGACCGCGTGGCCTTCGAGCCCGCGAAGCACAACGCGGTCTCGCTCGTCGAGAACCTGCTCCGCAAGTCGGCGCTGAAGCGGCTCTTCTTCAATACACCGATCTTCGACGTCTGCCTGTGGGGCGCGAAGAACTACTACCGGATCTGGACGCGGCTGCACGCGGAGCGCTGCTGGCGCGGCGTGCTCGCGCATCCTTACTACGGGCCGCTGTGGAAGGCCGCGCTGGACGGTGAGCTAGTCGGTCATTCGAAGACCGCGGCATAGATCCTCGAGCGCTTCGACAACCCTAAGATCCGGCGTGAGCGCATGATCGATTGTTCGTCCTGTCAGCGGAGATCCGACATCCGCATGAACTTCGTGTTGCGGACGGTGCCGTCCGCACTCACCGAGTACTCTTTGGGGCTTCGCTTCTGCCAGGTGAGGTCGGGAATCATCTTCAACAAGTATTGACGGTGTTGCTCGACCACATCGGCATATTTCACTTTGTAGGCCACATTGTCCCACTCGTGGGGATCCGTCTGGTGATCGTACAGTTCCTCCAGTCCGGTACCCAGATAGTAAATATAACGATAGTTCATGCTTCGCACCGCGTGGCCGGTCTGCGGTTCGAATACCGGTCCCAAATGCCAGGCCGGACTAGCAGCGATCCTGTAACTGGTTATGACGGGATCATGCTTGGCAGCCGGGTTCTTCATCAGGGAGACCAGGCTGGTACCGTCGACGTGCGGGGGGATCTCATAGCCGGCAAGTTCGGCCAGCGTTGGATACATATCCATGAGGCTGACCGGCTGATCGATTCGGGTGCCTGGTCGGGTTACGCCTGGAGCTCTGATCATGAAAGGAACGTGGGTGGACCGTTCCCACAGCGTGAATTTCTCGATGTTCTCTTTCTCTCCCATATGCATGCCGTGATCGGACCACAAGACGACGATCGTATTGCCGGCGTATTCGGACCGTTCCAGCGTGTCCAGCAGCCTCCCGACCATCGCATCGGCGAAGGTCATGGAAGCCGCGTAGGCCTGGACGATCTTCTTCCACTGGTCGTTTTGCAGCACCCATCGATGAATGGCTCGCCGTCCGTGGTCGGACGCATCTTCCAAGTCATCTTTCTTGACCGCGGGGAGAACAATATCTTCCAGGGGGTACATGTCGAAGTATTTCCGAGGCACTTCCCACGGATCGTGCGGCTTCCAGGTGCCGGCCGCCAAGAAGAAGGGTTTCTCATGCTTCCGTTTCAATTCGAACGAGGCCCAATCCATGACGTGGTAATCCGCCATTTTGTTGTCCTGGGCGTCGATCGGCCCCCAGGTCCAGTATCCCGGCATCCCTCCCGGGCGATGTTCGTTGTCGACCCCTTCTGGGTAGATGACATCCTCGGGCGGCCGGATCTGGTAGGGATGGCTGATATAGGCGCTCGGATAGTAGAAATCCCAGCTCTCAGGTTCGACTTGGCTCGCAGGGGTCCACGGGGGAGCCTGCGAGTGGTAAATCTTGCCGCCGCCGAGGGTCGTATAGCCCCGGTTCCGGAAGAACTGTTCCAGGGTTTCTACATTCTTCAGCGCTTCAAAATCCCTCCAGCGGGGCCCGTCGCCCCAGAAGACCTTGTCCGGGCCCAAGACGGCCGGATGGACGCCCGTCATGATCGAAGTCCGGGCGGGTGCGCAGGCCGGAGCAGGAGTGTGGGCGTTGGTGAATACCAGCGATGACTTCGCCAGCCTGTCCAGGTTGGGAGTCCGAATGTCGAAGGGGCGATTCCCCCCCAAGAATCCAACCCAATCGTTCATGTCATCGACAGCGATAAACAGAATGTTTGGTCTTCCAGACGAACCGGATGCGGCGTTCCGATTTGAATGGGAACAGGCCGACGAAAACACAAGCAGTATGGACACTGAACAGCAGAGAGAGAGTCTGTTCGGACTATTCGGATTCATGAGGATCAGTCCAATCTGAGACGGTAGATGGCGCCTGTTCCGGTGTCGTTCCAACCCCACTCGACCCCGCCGCGCGACATGCGAGAGTGCGGGTGCCGCGACTCATGAGCTCCACAAACGCAGCCGACCCTCCCCGACAATCGCCCTGGCTGCGTTGACGAAGACACTACTCCCTTCGCGGGGCGAGGGTCAAGATCGCGTGGTGATCGCGTGGTGGTCGACGAGCTGCGCATGAACCGCGGGGCCTATGGGTCGCACGTGGGCAACGTGCTCCGGCCCGACGTCATCTCGTATTCGACGCTGCGATGCGTCGGGAAGCTCATGTAGCGGGTGGCGGCGGGATCGCTGGCGTAGCGCGTGAAGACCGCCCGGCCATCCCCGAGCGTGGGCCGTGGCAGCACGAGCCGCTCGGTTTCGATCCGCTCCGGCGCGCGCGGTCCCGCCATCCCCCAACGTTATCCCACCGCCCAGGGCCTGCGCGGGTTGCCCAATCGGTGGTCGGCCGGAGGGCTCCCGCGCGAGCGATGTCAACCAGTTACGAGCGCCAGGAGCCTGGCACTGCCCGTGCAATCCCAGACGTCGAAGCACTGGAGGACACGCCATGATCGGTCGCGTGACGGGCCTCGCACTCATCGTCTCGATGGCCGGACCCCTGCGGCTGGACGCGCAGGCGGCTCCGAAGACCGCGAAGCGCGAGATCCGCGAGAGCCTCGGAGTCTCGGTCAACAACCTGGGCTTGCAGAACACGCTCGAACTGCGCTGGAGGTGGCAGCTCTCCGACTCGGCGCGGCCCCTGAAGAAGGAGGCGCACTTCGCGACGGGCTTGACCCACACGATCGCGCCGGCCTACACGCGCGTGAGCGGATGGGTGCAGCTCGCGCCGCTGTCGATCCTGGAGATCCGCGCGGGCGCCGAGCCGGCGTTCTACTTCGGCAGCTTCGACGCGCTGATGAGCTACGACGGGTACGGCGACGCGTTCGACAAACGCGTTCGCGAGGCGCGCCACGGCCAGTCCGCTCCGGGCTTCGTGGGAAGGCTGTACGTCTCTCCCCGGCTCAAGCTCAGGCTCGGCCGTTTCGTCGCCACATCGAGCGCGGACTTCGAGTGGTGGAGGTCGAACGCCGCGGGGCCTCTCTTCTACGAGCCGTCGCGCGACACGCTGCTGAAAGTCTCGGGCGACCGGCTGCTCGCGACCTCGAGCGTGCTGCTTCGTGAGAACGCGACTTCGCGTAGTGGCAAGCTCTCGTACGGCGTGATCCACCAACTGACGACCGTTCCGGCGGCGCCGCTCAACCGGTCGCAGCGCATCGGCGTCCTGGCGATCCGCGAGTACGCCGGCAAGCGCTTCGGCCTCGAGGCGCCGAAGCTCGTCGGCCACGTTTCCTACTACCTCGACGATCCCTCCAAGAAGGGCCAGCTCGGCATGGCACTCGCGCTTTCCTTCAGGCTGGCCCGGTGAGCCAAGAATCCCGGGGCCGGCGAGCCTTGGGCGGCCTGCTGGCGTGGTTTGCCGGGCTGATGACGCGGATCTTCTTTCGCGAGATCGAGATGATCGGGATCGAGCAGGTGCCGCGCGATCGACCGCTGGTGATCGTCGCCAACCACACCAATTCGATCGTGGACGCGCTGCTGCTGCTGGCGCTGCCCGGTTGCGAGCCGCGCTTCCTCGCCAAGAGCACGCTCTTCTCGCATCCGTTCCTCGGCCCGGTGCTGCGGCTCGCCGGGGCGTTGCCGGTCTACCGGCGAGCCGAGGGCCCGGTCGACCTGCCGAAGAATCTCAAGACTTTCGCTCGCTGCCACGAGTCGCTGGCCGCCGGCCAGAACATCGCGCTCTTCCCAGAAGGCATCAGCCACAGCCATCCGCGACGCCTCGCGCTCAAGACCGGGGCCGCCCGGATCGTGCTCGGGGCCGAGTCGCGGCTCGGCCTGTTGGGCGTGCGAATCGTCCCGGTCAGCCTGCGCTACGAGGCGAAGCAGCGGTTCCGGACTCGGGTCCGGATCGGCATCGGGGTGCCGATCGACCCGGGGGCCGAGCTGGTGCGCTACGCCGCGAGCCCGCGGGCGGCGGTGCGCGAGCTGACCGAGCGGATCGCCGGCGGCTTGGACGCCGCCTTGCCGGACGCCGCCTGGCCCGCCGTCGAGAAGACGCCCGCTCGCCGGCCAAGCGTCAGTGTGCGTCGTTTCCTGGCGCGCGCGATCGCTCCGGTCGGCTGTCTGCTCAACTGGCTTCCCTACTCGCTGCCCGGTTGGGTCGCCAACCGCTGGTCGAGGTGCCCCGACGACCCGGCCAGCTACAAGATGCTGACGGCGCTCCTGGCGTTTCCGCTCGTCTGGGCGCTCGAGAGCGGGTTGGGGTTCTGGTTCGGCGGGCCCGCGCTGGGGCTGGCGACGGCGATCGCCGCGCCGGCGAGCGGCTACGTCGCGCTGGTGCTACGCGAGCAGTAGCAACCGCCGGCGGCTAGCCGGGGATGCCGTACTTCGTTTGCAGCACGTTCAGGTGATGCCGGACGTGGCCCACCAGCACGAACGCCATCGCACGCACCGACGCCGGGTTGGCGTTCGCGGTCCCAATCCGCCGCGCGGCGGCGGCATCCAGACTGCGCAGCATGACGAGGTTGCTCTCCCGCACGCCGATGAACTCCGCGAGATGCTCCGCGAGCGGCCGCGCGTGTCCGGTTGCGTTCGCGACGTACCCGTTCTCGTCGAAACCGGGCAGGCTGGCCTGCTCGCCGCGGCTGATGCAGAACGCGCGATGGCCGATCACGCGCTCGGTGTCGGTCAGGTGCCCGAACAGCTCGCGCACGCTCCACTTGCCGTCGGCATACCGGAACGTCTCGCGCTCGGCCGCGATCCCGCTCACCAGCTTCTGGAGCTCGGCCGGCTGGCTTTCGAGCGCCACCAGCGCATTGGTCTCGGTGACCCGATTGATGTAGCGCGCGAACGGCGCCGCGAACTCGCCTTCGACAGGTCTCTCGATCATCGCGCAGCTCCCTTGGAGTTGTGGCCCGAACGAGCGTCAGGCCAAGGATCTCAACTCTCGTCCTTGGAAAGAGATGCCCTTCTGGTCGAGCAGTCGTCTCGCTCTTTCCATCCGACTAAAGTTCACCGCGCCCTGACAAACCCAAAACCACTTGGCCACTCGACGCCCCGGGGGCAGGTGGTTGACTAGGTAGTCGATGGCGTGTTGTTTCTTGGCGATCACCACGCGGATCTCGGAGTCATTCGCCGAATGGGGCTCGAGGCCGATGATATGGGAGGCCGTTGGAACCGATAGCAGGTAGTCCCACCGATTCGCATTTGGAAACTCTTCTCGGGTGGCAGAATCGAGATCGAGACTGTCGCCAACCTGCGGACGTTCTGTAAGAGCAATCAATCGTCGATCCCTGCTCAACACAGCGCCAAGGCCGGGCTTGACACGGGGCCGAAGCGTGCTTGCTGCGAACAGGGTGGTGTCGAGCAGCACTTGTGGTCGAGGCTTCAGTTTCGCTCAGCCTCGTTCACGCCGGCCCGAACGGCTTCCCCAAACCCGGAGCTGAACGCTGTAAGACCGCCCCAGCCGGCCTCAGCTTCGTCGCTGGAGCCCGGATCAAGGCCTGATATGTCTCGGGTCTTCACCCGCTGGGTGTGACCATCAAGTTCGAAGAAGAACACACGGTAGTCGCTCTTGAGGGCATGCTCCAGGACGCGCTTCACAGCGACCGCAGATCCCTTGAGCTTGAACGCCTCTCGAAGCAACTGCCATCGGGAGCCCGTCTCCTTGAGCCGGCGAATCGCCCACACGGCATCCAGGACAAGAGGGGAATGAGTGGAAACGACCACCTTGTAGCCGCGCCATAGAAGGTCGAGCACGAGCAACATGAATACCGCGATCGCCCGAGGGTGAAGACCCATCTCTGGCTCCTCGATGACCACCCAGTCGACCTCGCGCCGCTTCTTGGCCTTGCGCGGCGGCAGTACGTGATAGAGACCAAGAAGCAGGGGGGTGAATTCACGCTGACCCGCCGTCCAGGTCATGAAGGGCAACTGCATGCCGTCGAACGCCAGTCGCAACTGGTATCGAAGGCCCTGCTTCTCCAGCCGAACACGACCGTCGTGGAAGACCGCGGCCGCAATCAGATCGCGGTACTGCTCTTTGAGAATGCGATCAACTGGAAACAACTCTGAGGACTGCCGGCCACTGAAGCGCTGATATAGGTTCTGACTAAAGAGCCGTGCCACGACCGGCGTATCGGCATTCAGCTTGAGGAAGGGCGCGGGCCATCCATCGGCCAGCAGCAGGGCTCTATGCGCTGGGATGAAAAAGACTCTGCCTTGTTGTTTCTTTTTCAGGCCCTTGATCCACGCATTTGGCAGGACTGGTTTCTTGTCGAGAAACACCTGCGTCTTCCCGTCGGTCCAGGCGCCCGCCATTCCTTCGCCAAAAATCAAGTCGATGAGATTCCTTGCCGTCTTGACGTCGTGACCTGCTTCCTTGAGCGCGTACACGAGTTCGCCCGCGTCAAAGGCAACCTTGAGCCACTGGAGCAGAAGGCTCTTTCCCGTCGCCTGGGGCCCAACCAGGACGGTTAAGTCCCCGAACTCGATATGAGCGTTGTCGATGTGGGCAAAATGCCTAACGTCTAAGACAGTCATTCCGGAAGTTCACCGCTCCTTACGTCCGGAGGCTGGGAAATCAGTCGCCTCTTGACAGCTTATCGCAAGGCGCGAGGGCGGGCTGGAAATCGACTCGAGGGTGTGCGGCGGCGCGGGTGGGGAACGCTACGGCTACTCCCCTATCGGCGGGCAGGTGCAGAACAGGTTGCGGTCGCCATAGGTGTTGTCGATGCGCGCGACCGCCGGCCAGAACTTGTGCTGTTTCAACCACGGCGCCGGATACGCGGCCTGCTCGCGCGAGTACTTGCGGTCCCAGGCGTCGGC
>CAZVOI010000119.1:0-18778 GCA_964628275.1 uncultured Acidobacteriota bacterium
GCTCTGGCCGCCTTCCATGACGATGTTGGCGAGGTAGGCGCCGGCGTCGTCTTTCATGAAGGACTGGTACAGGTGCGAGACCGGATCCCAGGAGTGGTCGCTCACCGTCAGGTCGGCGACCGGCTCGCCGTTGGCGGTCACACGCGCGGTCAGGTTCGATCCCTCGTGCGAGAAGGCCATGCCGATGTCGTCCATCCAGTGGGGCAGATGCCAGCGCTCGATGGCGTGCTCGCGCGCGGCCTGGGTTGTCGTCGCCACGCGGTAAGGGTAGAAGGCCGACTTGGGCAGCCGCTCTCCTGGCTTCACCAGCGGCGAAACGATCACCGCCATCACGACCTCGCCGTAGCAACCCACCGTGCTCTCGGTGAAGTCGAACGCGGTCATGGAGAAGATCGAGCTGCCATGGTGAAGCTCGACGGGCTCGAGGTGCGAGGGCAAGATGCGGCGGGCGTTCTCGGTCGGGAACTCGAAGAAGCCGCTGATCGCGTTGCTGTACCCGTAGCGCGTCTTGCCGTCGGTCACCGAATGATCCCTTGCTCCCTCAGCACCTTACCGATCACCTTGACCGCCGTTTCGAGCTCGGCCTCGGTGTGCGCCGCCGAGATCGAGATGCGCAACCGCGACTTGTGCTTCGGCACCGCCGGGTACGTGACCGGCTGCAAGTAGAGGCCTCGGTTCTGGATCTCCTCCGCCACCGCGAAGACCTTGGCGTCGTTGTTGACCAGCACGGGCATTACCTGCGACGTGGACTTGCCGATGTCGATGCCCTCTTCGGCGAAACGGCGCCGCATGAACGCCACGTTGCTCCAGAGCCTGGCGCGCAGCTCGGGCTCGGCCTCGACGATGTGCAGGCCGGCGATCAGGCCCGCCGCGACCATCGGCGCCAGGTTGCACGAAAAGAAACGCGAGCGTCCGAAGGCGTTCACGTAGTCGACCAGATCCTTCGAGCCGCAAACGAAACCGCCCTGCCCGCCCAGGCTCTTCGAGAAGGTGCCCAGGTGGAAGTCGACCTGGTCGTCGAGGCCGAAGTGCTCGGCCACGCCGCGCCCGTTGGGCCCGAACAGAAACGTCGAGTGCGCCTCGTCGATCAGGATTCGTGCTCCGTGGCGTTTGCTCACCTCGACGATCTCAGGCAGCACGCAGACGTCGCCGTCCATCGAGTAGACGCCTTCGACCACGACCAACTTCTTGCCCTTGACGCCCTTGATCTTGCGTTCCAGGTCGAGCGGGTTGTTGTGCCGGAAGAACGTCGTCTTCGACTTGGCCAGGATCGCGCCGTCGACGATCGACGCGTGCGAGTACTGGTCGAGGAAGATGTTGTCTCCGGAGCGCATGATCGCCGAGATGAAGCCGACGTTCGCGCTGTAACCGGTCGGGAAGATGATCGCCGCTTCCTTGGCCTTGAAGTCCGCCACCGCCTGCGCCAGCTCGATGTGGACGTCCATCGTGCCCGACAGGATCGGTGAGCCCGACGCGCCGAGACCGTACTTCTCGACGGCCAGGGTCGCGGCCTGCTTGACCTCGGGCCGATAGGAAACGCCGAGATAGTTGTAGGACGCCAGGTTCAGGAGCTCGACGATCGCGCCCGATTTGCGATTCTTGACGCGGACCCGGGTCGTGGGGGCAGTCGCGAGAGGCTCCGAGTAGAGGTAGTAGCCCTTCGGAAGCGCCTCCCCGTACCAGTCCGCGAAGGGCTGGAGCAGGTTCATCGGGTCGTCGCCAGCCCCGTAGTAGAAGTTGCTGTAGTCGTACTCGGCGAACGTCGACGCCTTGCCGGTCGACTCCGGTTTCTTCTGGACCGCCTCCATCACCACTCTCCTGGTCGTGGCCGCGCGGAACAGCGCGCGGCCGGGTCGAGTTTATCCCGAAAACTGGGGCTCCCCGACGGTTGGCGACGGATGATAGCAGTGGCTCCCCCGCCCAGGAAAGGCCGAATTTGCAAAAGGCTTGGAGCGGTTGTTTACGTCCTGGGACGGAACAGCGCGGCAGCGATGCGGCGTACCAAGACCCGCGGTAGCAGCCGTTGGAGCTGGACTCCCAGCCGGTCGGAGATCCCGGGAATCACGACCAAGTCGCCGGACTCGAGGGCCCGCAGTGAGGCCTCCACGACCAGCTCGGGAGTCTGTGGAGGGCTGTCGTTGAAGCGAACCTTGTCGGTTCCAGCCTTGGCCTGGAACTCGGTCGGCACCAGTCCAGGACACAGCGCTTGCACGCGGACGCCGCTGCCGGCCAGCTCTTCGGCGAGCGACTCCGTGAGTGACAGCACAAATGCCTTGCTGGCGGCGTACGTCGCCAAGAAAGGCACCGGCTGGAAGGCCGACATCGAACACACGTTGATGATCGCCCCGCGACCCCGTGCGATCATCGCCGGCAGCGCCAGTCGCGTCAGCTCGGCCAGCGCAACGACGTTGACGCCGAGGATGCCGCGCGTCTTGTCGAGCGGCTCTTCCGAGTAGGGTCCGGTGTTACCCAGTCCGGCATCGTTCACGAGCAGGTCGAGCGCGATTTCTCGCCGCGTCAACTCTGCGTGAAGCCACTCGCTCGCGCCAGGTTTGGCCAGGTCCAGCGGCATCGGCAACGTTTTTTCCCGTCCCAGCTCGTCCGCCAGCCGCTCGAGCCGCTCCGCGCGGCGAGCCACCAGCACCACCCGGTAGCCGCGCGCCGCGAGCGCCCGAGCGAAGACGGCTCCAATGCCACTCGAGGCGCCCGTCACCAAGGCCCAGCCGCGTTCTTCGGTCATGTCGCTAGGGTCGGAAATGTTACACTGCGCGATCTTTTTTCTATGGGACTACTCGCGACTGTCGTCGAAAAAGTATCGGACAACCCAGTTCTCTTCATCTTCTTCCGAGGTATCCTCGAGAACGATTTCAAGGCAATCCGGACCCAGATCCGCAAGGAGCTGGTGCTCGGCAAGGGGCTCCGGTCGCTGGATCTCGGCTGCGGCCCGGGCGCCTTTTCGGACCTCTTCGCCGGCGACGACTACGTCGGGGCCGATCTCCACAAAGGCTACATCGAATGGGCTCAGAAGCATCGGAAAGGGACGTTCATCCAAACCGATGCACGCAGCGTCCCCTTGCCAGACGCCCGCTTCGATCAGGTCCTGATCTTCGGCCTGCTCCACCATTTGTCGGACCAGATGACGCGAGCCGTCCTGAAAGAAGCGCACCGGCTGCTCGTCCCGGGCGGTCGCATCCTCGTGATCGAGGACATCCCCGCGCTCTCCAAGCTCAACCTGATCGGACATCTCATCCACAACATCGAGAACGGCGAGCACATTCGCCCGCAGGCCGACTACCGCAAGCTCTACGAGGAGTTCGGCCGGATCGAGAACGAAGAGATCCTGCAAAGCGGGATCTGCGACTACTACAAAGCAGTCCTGGTCAAGGCCTGATCGCGGGATCCGGCGTGTGAGCGGCCGAGATCGAGCGCGCGACACGCTCCTCGGTCTCATGCTCGCGGCCCTCGCGGCGCTGCTTCCGCAGATAGCACTCCGCTCCGCTCGGTCGGTTCTGCTGGATTTCGGGCCGAACGACGCAGACTACGTACGCGGCTTCCGCCAGGACTGGGAGCGTGACGGCCGGACCCGGTTTCACTGGACGTCACAGGCTGCCAACGTCGTGCTCCCGTTGCGAATCGCGGGAGAGGGTCCGATCCTGCGCGTCCGCTTTCGACGCCATCTGATCGAGACGGCCAACGTCACGATCGCCGTCGAGGGACGAACCGCCGCCAGCTTCGAGGCGCGAGCTGATCCAAAGGTCGCTTATCGGACCCTCGATTTTCCGCTTAAAGCCCTCGAAGGCCGTCATCCATTCGTGCTGTCGCTCGAAGCGCCCTCCGAATCGCCACGGCCGCTGGGGCTGGCCCTGGACTGGCTCGAGCTGGTGGCCCGGCCCGGCACACGGTTCTCCTATCTTGATTCGCTTTTATTTCGCTTCGGGCTCGTGATCCTGGCCGCCTTCGCCTTCCCCCGCCTGGCCGGTTCCGGCAGGGCGGCTTCGGCCCTGCACGCCGTCGTTCTGGCGTTTCTGGGAGCGGTTGGAGCAGCACTCGATCCGCTCGCTTTCGAGCGCGTGGTGCGTGAGGGCATGCCGGCCTACCTTGCCGTCGGTGTTCTGGCGCTCGTTTTGGTCCGCCCGCTCGCTGCGTCGGGTTGGCTCGGCCTCCCCGCCCGCCGCTCAGCGTGGAGCGGAGCCCTCGTCACTCTCGTGCTCGTGGCCCTCGCGATCCGGCTCGCGATGCTCCTGCACCCGCGCTTCTACTACCCCGACATCCGGATTCACTCGCTCTTCGCCCTCGGCCTGGCGCGGCGCGGCGCCGCCGACCTGGGCGCTCGTTTTCTCGAGAATCAATACCGGCTGAGTCTCGGACTTCAGCAGGTCGGCGATCACTGGTACCCGTTCCCGTATCCGCCGGGCTTCTACCTGCTGGCGAGCCCGCTGATCTCATGGTTCGGACTGCGCGCCGAGGTAGCCGTCTCGGTGCTTGCCGCGGTCGCCAACAGCCTCGAGACGCTGGCGGTGTTCGCGATCGGCCGCGCGCTGACCCTGGGCCTGGCGTCGTGCCTGGTGTCGAGCGCTCTGGTTCCGCTCTTGCCGCTCTTCATCGTACGCCTGTCGCTCGGCTACTTCCCCGCTCTCGCGGGCCACCTGCTCGATGCTTGCGTGGTCCTGGTGGTGCTGCGAAACGCCTCGAGTTGGATGTCCCTCAGGACGGCGACGAACGTCGCAATGGTCCTCGGGGCAGCCCTGCTCGTGTACGTTCAGGGCTTCTTGAACTTCGGCGTCCTCTTCTTGCTGCTGACTCTGTTGCTGCTCTGGGAGCGGGGTCGAGCGGCTCTCCGGCCGCTATCAGGACTGCTCACCGCTGGCCTCCTCGCCGCGACGCTGGCCTTCGTACTCTTCTATGCGCGCTACGTCCCGGTGCTCGAAGCCATGCGCGACAAGCGGCCAATCCCACAGGAGCGGATCGTGCTGGATCGACTCGCGGCCGAAGAGCGCGCTCGACAGGCGGCGGGAGAAGCGGTTGCTGCCGAGGAAGCAGATCCTTTCGTGGGCAGCGATTTCAGCCCACTGCGTGGGTTACGGAAGGCGGGCTGGCGGCTCTATGTGTTCTACGGCTGGGCCGCACCCGCGTTGCTCGGGTGCGCGGGGCTGCTCGTCAGCGCGGCCAAGCCCGAGCACAGGTCGTTTCTGGCTGCGTGGGCCCTGACTTACGTCTCACTCAATCTACTGTCTGGCGGCCTTCCGGGTCCTAACTTCTTTCGATACAACAAGGACTTGGAGTTTGTCGCGCCGCTCGCGTGTGTGTGCGCTGGTGCCATCGCCACTCGCGTCTGGAACCGGGCGGGAGTCAGTCGGGTCTTGTTGGTGCTCTCGGGCGCTCTTTGGGTTGGCTACAGCTTGTCGACGGCATTACGCGTCTTCGCTCTGAACTCGGCAATCGAGCGGTAGTTCTAAGCCCCTAGTCTCCCTTCGCCAACTCCTCGAGGATCGCTTGAAGTGTGCGAATGATCTCTTCGCGGGGCACCTGCCCTTTCTTGAACTGCAGGGACAAGCTGAACGACTTCTCCTTTGGCTCATATCGGAAGACGAAGTGCCGAGGCCGGCCACGCACGGCGCGAGGCTTGGCCGCCTTTGCGAATCGGCGAGCCTTCTCCCGGGTTGCGCCATCGGCTTGGAGTTGCTGCAGCAGCTCGGTCATTTTATCAGGACTAGGCTGTCGAACTATCTGAAGCAAAAGGGACTTAGACTGAATGTCGGCCAGCCGACATAGCTTTCGAATGGAATCAGGGATGGCCGTTATCGAAAGCGCCTCCGTAATCGACGAACGGCTACGGCCGATCATCTCGGCCATCTTCTCGTGGGTATAGCCGTGGTGATCGGCAAGTGCCTTCAGTCCATCAGCCTCCTCAAAGGCACTCAGGTCCTTGCGTTGGAGGTTCTCGATCAGAGCCAGTTCCATGACTTCAGCGTCGTTCGCATCGCGGATGATGCAGGGAACCTCGACGAGCCCGGCGTCACGCGCCGCCCGATAGCGTCGCTCACCGGCGATGATCTGAAAGCGCCCTCCGATGCGGCGGACAAGGATGGGTTCGAGAATGCCCTTCTCCCTGATCGAGGCCGTCAACTCGGACAGGTCGCCCAGCGACTGTCGTGGCTGGTCCGGGTTGGGATCGAGGTCCTTGGTCGGCAGGACGCATCCGACGGGTTCCGCACTCGCACGCGCCAGCTGGTCGACGAAGTGATTGTCGTGGCGCATGCGCAGCGACTCCGGCAAGCCAACGCGCCTGATGTTAGACACGTTCGATGACCTCCTCGCACAGCTTGTAATACTCGTAAGCCCCGGTGGACTGGGGCGCGAACGTGAAAATCGACTCCCTGTGGGCCGGGCTCTCTTCGAGGCGAATGCTCTTGGTGATCGTGGTGCGAAACACACGATTGCCGAAGACCTCACTGATCGCTTTCTGAACGTCGCGTGCCAGCGTTGTCCGCTTGTCGTGCAGCGTGATGACGGCCCCGAGCAGCTTGAGGTCGGGATTCGGACGGGCGCGAATCTTCTCCACAGTCTCGAGGAGGTCGTCCGTGCCTTCGAGCGCGAAGTAGCTGGACTGAACGGGCACCAGCAGATGGGTCGCCGCAACCAGCGCGTTCACGGTGATCAGACCGAGCGCGGGGGGCGTGTCGATGATGATGTAGTCGAAGCGGCCCTTGATGGTCGCGAGTCGATCCTTCAAACGAAAGTGGCTATCGATCTCTCCCACGAGCTTGGATTCGAGCTTCGCCAGCGCAATCCGCGAGGGGGCCAATTCGAGGTTCGGAACCGGCGATGCGACGATCACGTCCGACAGCGCCAGGCCATCGGACATTACGTCGTACATCGATTTCTCGAGGGAGCGAATGTCGACGTACGTCATCGACGAGTTCGCCTGCGGATCCAGGTCCATCAGCAACGTGCGCAGGCCGCGCATTGCGAGCGCCGCCGCGAGATTGATGGCCGTCGTCGTCTTGCCGACGCCACCTTTTTGATTGGCAATCGCGATGACGATCACGGGCCGGGGATGTTACTACATCTTGTACTTGCCGAGATCCTCTTCCGAGAGCTCTTCGAGCCATTTCTGCACTCGGCTCGTGTCCATTCCCTCTTTTGCCATCTCGACGCTCCTGGCTTCATGAATCACGGACTCTTCGACGAAGATTGGAGACCGCGTGCGTAGCGCCAAGGCGATGGCGTCCGACGGCCGGGCATCGATAGCGCGCGTGGTGGCGCCGGAGCTCACGTGAATCAGGGCGTAGAATGTGTTGTCTTTCAGCCCGCTCACCACCACGCGCTCGACCTGGGCTTCCAGATCCTCGAGGACGTTCTTGAGCAAGTCGTGGGTCATGGGCCGCGGCGTCTGCACGTTCTCCATCTGCAACGCGATCGCGTTCGCCTCGAAGACGCCCACCCAGATCGGCAGTAGCCGATGACCGTCGCGGTCCCGGAGCACGACGATTGGCATGTTCGTGATGGGATCGACCATCAGACCCTTGATGGTCATCTCGATTTCCATTCTCGCGTGGCCTCGGCTGCCTGGAATATAGGAACGAGGGGCGGCTACGTCAATGAGTCGCCGACAGAACCAGACCGCGCAGCCAGTTCGCCCCGGCTTCGGTGATCTGCACGTCGACGAGGGTTCCTCGCAGGCGATCGGCGCCCTCGGAATGACAGATGCGGAATTGGGGCGTGCGCCCGTAGAGCCGTCCGTCGGCGCCGCGACCTTCGAAGAGAACCCGCTCCTGGCGCCCGACGCGCGCCTTGTTTTCGTTCGCCTGGCGCCGCTGCTGAAAGTCATTCAGCACCTTCAACCGGCGTAGTTTCTCTATCTCGGGAACGTCGTCCTCGAGCCTAAGCGCCGAGGTTCCAGGCCGTGGCGAATAAGTGAACGCGAAGAGCCCGTCGAATCGGCATTCTTCGACCAGGGACAGCGTTTCGGCGAACTCGGTTTCGGTCTCGCCGGGGTAGCCCGCGATCACGTCGCTCGATATCGAGAGATCGGAAAAAGCTTCGCGCAGCGCGCGCACGATCTCGAGGTACCCCGCCCGGGTGTAGCCGCGTCGCATCGAAGCCAGCACGCGATTCGAACCGGACTGGACGGGCAAGTGGATATACGGGCAGAGCTTGTCGATCCGGCCCAGCGCACGGGCCACGGTTGCAGTCATGTGGCTGGGGTGAGACGTCGTGAAACGCAACCGCTGCAGGCCGCTCACGGCCGCGACGCGCCTCAGCATTTCGATGAAATCGGCACCAGAGTGGCGGTAGGCATTCACGGTTTGTCCGAGCAACATCACCTCAGGGACGCCCCGATCCACGAGCGCCTCGACCTCAGCAACGATCTCGTCCGGTGCTCGACAGACCTCGGTGCCTCGGGTTCTTGGAACCACGCAGAAGCTGCAGACGTGGTTGCAGCCCTCCATCACCGTCACATAGGCCCGATACGGGTTCCCGTGGGCCACGTGCTGCGGCTCGACCGTGAACGAGTCCGCGCGGGGGTCCAGATCGACTTGCACGTCTCCGCCTTCGACATGGGCGCGCAGCAGCTCCGGCACCCGCGCAACGTTGTGCGTCCCCACGAGAAGCGCTATCTCGGGCGCGCGATCCAGGATCTCTCTACCGTGAAGCTGCGCAACGCAGCCTCCAACGCCCACGCGCAGAGCGGGCTTCACCGCCCGGAGCTCGCGCAAACGTCCGAGAGCCGAGTACAGCTTCTCCGAGGCCTTTTCGCGAACCGCACACGTGTTGATGAAGACGAAGTCGGCGCTGGCGGCGGAGTCTGCAGCGCTCCAGCCCTGGGCTTGCAGGAGCCCTCCAACCCTCTCTGAGTCATTGACGTTCATCTGACATCCGAACGTCTCGACAAAGTACAGCTTTTTCTCTTCTTTCAAAGCTATTTAGACTTCATATGCGTAGAGAATGCTTGAGTAGTTGGCGTGCGTTCTCGCGCGCCGCCTCGGTGACCGTCTCACCGGCCAGCATGCGGGCGATCTCCTCGACGCGAGCTTCGTCGCCTAGCGGGACGACCTCGGTGAGAGTCCGGCCGCGCTCGACCCGCTTTCGAACGGCATGGTGCCGGTCGGCCTGCGCGGCGATCTGGGGAAGGTGCGTCACGCAAAGGACCTGGTGCCGCTCGGCCAGCTCGCGCAGCTTCCGGCCCACCACGTCAGCGACGCGGCCCCCAATCCCTACGTCCACTTCGTCGAACACCAGCGTTCTCGCAGCCCCGCCACGGCTCGCCACGGACTCGAGCGCCAGCAGCACCCGCGACAGCTCGCCGCCGGACGCGATCTTGGCCAGCGGACGCAGCTCTTCTCCCGGGTTTGGGGACAGCAGGAACTCCGCGCTCTCCAGTCCGCGCTCCGTCCAGGTCGCTCGGTCCCCGGGCCGCGCCGCAGGCGGCTCGAACCCTACTCGGAAGCGAGCCTTCTCCATCGCGAGATGCCGAAGCTCGGCTTCGACGCGCTGCGATAGATCTTCGGCCGCCTGTCGCCTCGCACCCGACAGTGCGGACGCTGGGCCCAAATACTTCTCCTCGGCGATCGCCAGCTCTTGCTCGAGAGCGGAAGCGCGCTCTTCCGGTGAACCCAGCGCCTGGAGCTCCGCGCGGCAGCGGTCGCCGAAAGCGATGACCTCATGCAGCGTGGCGCCGTACTTTCGCTTCAGGCGATCGATCAGCGCCAGACGGGACTCGATCGCATCCAAGCGGCCGGGCGCCGCGTGGACCTTCTCACGGTAGTCGCGGAGCGCCAACGCCAGGTCCTCGAGCGCGGGAACGATGCTGTCGCGGGCTTCGAGATGTGGGCGAAAGCGCGGATCGATCGACTCCAGTTCGCCGAGGCGCTTGAAGACCTGGCGGAGCTGGGCGAGCACCGCCGCGTCGTCCTCGTACAACAGGCTGTAGCACTCTTCGCTCAGCGCCAGCAGCTTCTCGGCATTGGCCTGCACGGCCTTCTCGGCGCGCAGCGCTTCTTCTTCGTCAGGAGCGAGCGAGGCAACCTCGATCTCGCGGGCCTGGAACTCCAGCATCTCGCGACGCCGAACCTGCTCCCGCGCATCACGTCGCAGCGCCTCCAGTTCGGCGCGAACGCGGCCGAGCGTGCCGAAGGCCTGGGCCACCTCCCTGGCGCGAGCGAGTGTGGCCGCGCCCGCCAGCGCGTCGACGATCTCGAGATGCTGTTGGCTGTCGAGCAGCCCGCGCTGATCGTGCTGGCCGTGGATCTCGATCACCGGCAGCGCCACCTCGCGGAGCAGTGAAACGGGCACCAGCGCTCCGTTGACGCTCGCGCGGCCCTTGCCCGTGGCCGAAATCTCGCGGCGCAGGATCATCTCGTCGCTGTCCGCTGGCAGCCCCTGCCGCTCCAACATGGCCGCGAGTCCTCGAGACTCGACGACACCCTCGATCGAGGCCTGCGCCTCTCCGGTTCGGATCATCTCCGCCGAGGCTCGCCCGCCGCATAGCAGCGACAGTGCATCGACGAGAATCGACTTCCCCGCTCCGGTCTCGCCGGTCAGCAGGTTGAGGCCCGACTCAAAGCCGATCTCAACCTGGCTCACGACAGCGATATTCTTTATCTTCAATAACTTAAGCACGAGAATCTACTTGGCCCGAGAATAACATAGGCGTTCTTGGGCTGTAAAACCTTGCGCTGCCCCAAGTTGTTGTGGCATCCTGGGTTCCGAGCCCAATCGAAAGGGGTTTTTTGCCTTCATTCATCCTGGCCCAGACCTCAGGTTTCTCCGGCGGCATCATCGACATGGTCCTGCGCATGGGCCTGATGGCGAAGTTCGTCCTGCTCGTGCTGATGGTGTTTTCGGCCATTTCGATCGCGATCATCATCTACAAGGGAATCGTTCTGGCGAAGGCCTACCAGCAATCCCGCACCTTCCTGGACGTCTTCCGCAAGAGCAACAAGTTCTCGGAAGTGAACTCCGTTTGCGTTCAGCTCCGCGCGAGTCCGCTGGTGGGCGTGTTCCAAGCAGGCTACCTCGAGATCAACCAGCAGGTCCGAGGACAGTCGCAACCGCCAGGCGCCCAGCCGCGCACCACCACGGTGAAGAGCATCGAGTCGCTGTCGCGGGCTCTGGTGCGTGCGGCAAACGTCGAAGCCACGCGCCTCGAGCGGCGGGTCACGTTCCTGGCGACGACCGCAAGCGTCTCGCCGTTCATCGGTCTCTTCGGCACGGTCTGGGGCATCATGGACGCCTTCGCGCAGATCGGGAGGATGGGTTCCGCCAATCTGGCGGTCGTCGCTCCCGGCATCTCCGAGGCGCTGATCACCACGGCCACCGGCTTGTTCGCGGCGATCCCGGCCGCGGTCTTCTACAACTTCTACAACTCGAGGATCAAGGTGTTGTCGGCGATGGTCGACGACTTCGCCCTGGAATTCCTGAACCTCGTCGAGCGTAACTTCACCTAGGCGATGCAAGCGGGAGCCCAAGACGGCGGCGGCGCCGGTTCCTCAGCGGGGAGCTCCTACCGGACGCTCCGCTCGCGCCAGTCGACTTCCGCGCTGGGCGAGATCAACGTCACACCGCTCGTCGACGTGGTGCTGGTACTGCTCCTGGTCTTCATGGTGACAGCGCCGATGATGAGTCGAGGCATCGACGTGAGCCTTCCGGTGGCCACGGAGACCGAGAAGCAGCCGGAAGATCGGCTCTCGGTCACGGTGAACGCAGAGGGGCGCATCTACATCGGCGACATGCCCGTGAACATCGTGCTGCTCGAGGACACACTGAAGGGCATGCTGGCGGGAGGCCGCTCCGGGAAAGTGGCGTATCTCCGCGCCGACGAGAGCCTGCGCTACGGCAAGGTCATCGAAGTCGTGGACAAGATGAAGCGGGCCGGCATCGAAACCATCGGCTTCGCCTACGAGCTGCCGGCAGAAAAGAACACGAAGTGAACGACGCCGTCGACCGCCTGATCGTCGAACGCGGAGCGATGGATCACGGCTTCTCGGGCGGCCTGCTGCTCTCGGTGATCGCGCACCTTGCTCTGGTGGGCGTCGCGATCGCCGCCCCCTACCTGCAGCCCAGGCACCCGCCGATCCGCGTGGTGGACGGGTTTGCGGTTCCGATGCCGCCCGGCGGTGGCGGGACGCCGAACGTCCAGCCAGCAGCAGCCGCGGTGGCGGCGCCCGATCCGGCGCCGCCCGAACCCGAGCCTGCGAAGGCGGCCAAGCCACCTGAGCTGATCAGGCCTCCTAGCAAGAGCGAGCCGAAAAAGAAGGGCTTGCCCGAGCTCAACGCCAAGCAAAAAAAGGCGAAAAAGGACGAGCCGGAGCGACCCACGGGGAGCGCTTCGAACCCGCCGACGAAGACGCCGGCCAAGAGCGGCGCGCCCGGAGCGACGGGAACGGGCACATCCACGCCCGGCCTCGAGTTCGGACCGCCGGGTCCCGGCGTGCCGGGCGGCACGGACTGGCTCGGCGACTGGTATCTCGCCGGCGTGCAACGGAAGATCTGGTCGATCTGGATGCAACAGATCCGGAGCGAATTCAAGCAGCCGATCACGGTGCGCTTCACGATTCTGGCCGACGGAACGCTGGGAAGCGTCGACACCGTCGAGTCGAGCGGGTCTTCCCTGCTCGATCTGGCCGCCAAGCGGGCCGTCTATTCCGCGGCACCTTTCGGCCCTCTGCCAAAAACCTATGGAACGACCACATACACGGTACAAGCTGTTTTCAAGCCGTCATCCTGAGCTCGTGGTTCTGGCTGCCCTGGCGCTCTGGGGAGCGGTCGCCACGGGTCTGCGCGCGCAACAGACCGGTCCGCAAACGGCGACCATCGTCATCGACACCGCGGTCCAGCGCTTCGCGGTGCCAGATTGCATTCCCAAACGCGGCGACGATGCGAGCCGCGAGGCCTGCCGCACGATCGTGGAGGTATTGCGCAACGACCTCAAGTTCGAGGGTCTGTTCCAGTTCGTTCCGGACAGCCTGCTGCGGGCGATCCCGCCCCAGAACCCCGACTCCCCCAACTTCGAGGATTGGAAGGGCATCGGCGCCAAGATCCTGGTGGTCACGCGCGCAGAAGTGAACGGCGCCGAGATTGCCGTCGAGCTGAAGGTCTACTTCGTCGACAGCGGCCAGAGCATGATGGCGAAGCGCTACACGGGTCGTTCGGAGAACCCGCGCGCGTTCGCCCACCAGGGCTCCGACGACATCATGACGTTGACGCAGTACAAGGGCGTCGCGCGCACCAAGCTCGCGTTCGTTTCCGACCGGGATTCCGCTCGCGGAGGCAAACCGTCGAAGGAGCTGTACATCATGGATTATGACGGCATGAACCCGCGACGTGTGACAGTGAACGCCTCGCTCAACATCCTGCCGGCGTGGAGCCCCGACGGCCGCTCGCTCGCGTATGTGTCGTACCGCCAGGGCTCGCCGGCCATCTTCGTCGCGCAGATCTACGAAGGCCGCAGCACCGCCAACGTCACGGGCGAGAAGGGCAACGGCCAGGCGTTCGCGCCGTCGTTCTCGCCGGACGGAACCAAGATCGCGTTCTCCAGCACGCGCAGCGGCAACTCCGAGATCTGGGTGGCTAACGCCAACGGCAGCGGCCAAAGGCGGCTCACCGAAAGCCCCGCCTCCGACACGGCGCCCTGCTGGAGCCCGACGGGCCAGGAGATCGCGTTCACCT
Source organism: uncultured Acidobacteriota bacterium (assembly GCA_964628275.1). Taxonomy (GTDB): domain Bacteria; phylum Acidobacteriota; class Vicinamibacteria; order Fen-336; family Fen-336; genus CAZVOI01. The sequence continues at coordinate 13,672 of CAZVOI010000119.1, forward strand.
CCAACCGCCAGGGCGGCCAGCCCCAGATCTGGGTGATGGACAGCGAGGGTTTGAACGTGCGCCGGCTGACCTCCGTCGGCGGCTACAACGACGGTTGCTCGTGGAACCCATCCAAGCAATTCAGCGAGATCGCCTACACCTCGCGGCTCGAGGGCGGCGAATTCGAGATTGCCGTGGTCGACCTGGCGACCCGCCAGGTGCGACAGCTCACCACCGGCCGCGGCAGCTGCGAGTATCCGAGCTGGGCCCCCAACGGCCGGCACCTCGCCTTCGCCTGCAACCGTTCGGGCAACTGGCAGATCGCCGTGTCCGACCGCGTTGGCTCGAGCATCCAAACCCACGCGACACCGGGCAACAACGTGCAGCCCGATTGGAGCCCGCAATGAAGAGGATCAGTTGGTGGCTGGCGCTCAGCGCCTCGCTAGCATGTGGGTGCGGCCCCAAGCGGCCGCCCGCGGTGTCCACGACCGCGCCTGGCGGAGCCGCGGCGGCGGCCTCCTCGGCCGAGATGAACGCCTCGGCGTCCGCTGCGGCTCAGCCGGTGGACAGCGGGCCCGACGTTCAACCGTTGCGCGAGGATGCGACGGCAGGCCAGGAGATCGTGGGCGGCGAGTCGGGTGAGGGCGGCCCGCTCGCCGACGTCTACTTCGAGTACAACCAGGCTGCGCTGAGCGATACTGCGCGCGCCACACTCGCGAAGCACGCGGAGTGGCTGAAGCAGCACGCCGAGACCAAGGCCACGATCGAAGGCCATTGCGATCAGCGCGGAACGGTCGAGTACAACCTGGCTCTCGGCGACCAGCGGGCCCGAGCCGTCTACGACGAGCTGGTCGCGAAGGGCGTCGAGGCCTCGCGGCTCACCGCCATCTCTCTTGGCAAGGAGCGCCCGCTCGAAGCCGGCAGTTCCGAGTCCTCGTGGGCCAAGAACCGCCGTGCCCATTTCGTGGTGTCGCGCTAACCAGAGGGGCATCGGACCTCACCGGGCAGCCCTTCCCTTATGATCGTGCGGTGGGGTCGTGCTTCGGGCTTTTTGGAGGAGTCGTGATGCGTCGTTTGTTGGGAATCCTCGCCACGTCGCTGGTCTTTGCGGCCGATGCCGCCGCCGCCAGCAAGGAGACAGACCGGCTACAGATTCAGGTCGCCGGTCTACAGGCCCAGATCGCCTCGCTGCAGCGCGCCGTCGAAGAGAGCGCACGCGAGTTGAAGCGCCTCAACGAAGCCTTGGCCGAACACAACGCCACGCTGCGCAAGAGCCTTCAGGAGCAGCGGCTCCAGGATGAAGCAATCCAAGCCGCGCTCAAGGAGACCGCGGAGCGGGTCTCCGAGATCGGTGACCGCTTGAGCCGCCAGCGAACGGCCAGCGCGCTAGTCGAGTCCCAGGGCCCGGCTCTTGGCGCCGGCGCTTCGGGCCCCGCAGCCAGCGGGGCCCCGCCTCCGCGCGAGCTGTACAGCAGCGCCTACGCTGACTACGCGCGCGGCAACCACGACCTGGCGATCCAGGGATTTCAGGAGTATCTGAAGAGTTACCCGGATTCGGAGCTGGCCGATAACGCCCAGTACTGGATCGGCGAGAGCTACTACGGCAAGCAGAAGTTCGCCGAGGCCATCGAGGCCTGGAACCTGCTCCTGAAAGACTACCCCTCGAGCGACAAGCTGCCGGACGCACGCGTCAAGAAGGGGATGGCGCTCGAGAAGCTCGGCCGCAGGAGCCAGGCACTTCTGGAATACCGCTACGTCGTCGATCGCTACCCCAACTCCCCGGCCGCGCGCCAGGCTCGGGAAAAGCTGAACCCGTAAGGAGAAGACAGAATGTCCAGCCTCAACAAGGTGATCCTGATCGGCAACCTGGGACGCGATCCCGAGATTCGCTACACGCAGGCGGGCGAACCGATCGCGAACTTTTCTCTGGCGACCAGCGAGAAATGGACCGGCAAAGACGGCCAGAAGCAGGAGAAGACCGAGTGGCACAAAGTCGAAGTCTTCGGCAAGACCGCACAGATCGTCCGTGACTACTGCACCAAGGGGAAGCAGGTGTACCTCGAGGGCAGCATTCGCTACGACGAGTGGAACGACAAGGACGGCAACAAGAAGTACATGACCAAGATCCGCGTCAGCGGCCCGGGTAGCCGCCTCGTCCTGCTCGGTGGCCGCGGCGAGGGTGGCGGAGGCGGAGCGAAGGGTCCAGCCGAGGGTCCAGGGCCGGGAGGGCCGCCCCCCGACGACTTCCAGGCATCGGACGACGACGTCCCCTTCTAGCCAACCTCCCGGCGGGGGCACTCGCCCCGGGCTCCTGGCTCTGGAACGATACGTCCCGCCCTACCGCTATTCGCAGGATGAAGTCGTGCCGTGGGTCCGGCGCTGGCTCGAGCCGCTCGAGCCTCGCGCCCGCGGGCGTCTGCTCGCCATCTACGACACCGCGGGAGTGAAGCGGCGCGGAAGCGTCGTGCCCATCGAGGAGGTCTTCGAGACCACGGACTTCCAGAAGAAGAACGACCGCTACGCGACCGCGATGCGCGAGGCCGGAATCGCGACGGCCCGGCGCGCTCTCGAGGCTTCCGGTCTCCCGGCCCAGGACATCGGCCTGGTGGTGAGCGCCTCCTGCACGGGTTTCATGATTCCCGCGGTCGAGGCCTACGTGGCGAATGCCCTCGGCCTGGGCCCGCGGCTCAGCCGCCTGCCGATAACGGAAAGCGGCTGCGCGGGGGGCATCGTCGGCCTGGCGCGCGCTCTCGATTTCCTGATTGCGCATCCCGATTCGGCGGCACTCGTGCTCGCGCTCGAGTTCGCGAGCCTCACCTTCCAGGCCTGGGACCTGTCTCCCGCCAACGTCGTCTCGACGGCGATCTTCGGCGACGGCGGCGCGGCGGCGCTGCTGGTGGGCGCCGAGCACCCACGTGCGCGCGGCGCACGCGTCGCCTTGCTTGGCTCGAGCAGCGTGTTCCTCCCCGGCACCACGCACCTGATGGGCTTCGAGCTCAGGAACCAGGGCCTGCAAATCGTCCTCGACAAGTCGTTGACGCGCGTCGTGAAGAGCACGGTGCGCGACACCGTCGACGGATTCCTCAAAGAACAACAGGCCGAGCGATCACAGGTTGCGCACTGGATCCTCCACCCCGGGGGCCGCCGGGTGATCGAGGTGATGGCCCAAGAGCTGGCTCTGCCCGAGAGCGCGCTGGACGCGACGGCCAATGTGCTCGCCGAGCACGGCAACATGAGCTCGGTGACCGTCCTGTTCGTGCTCGACGAGCTGCTGCGATCCGGCGCGGCGCGCTCCGGCGACCTCGGTGTGATGGCGGCCTTCGGCCCCGGATTCGGCGCCGAGCTGCTGCTCACCGAGTTCGCATGAGCGTCTTCGCGGACCTCGGTCGCCGCTCTACCGAAACGGAGCTGCTCGACGAAGGCGTGCCTAGCGACGAAGCGTTGCGCAGCCTCGCCGACCTGCGCTTCGTGAATCGTTGGCTCGGCGGCCGCCGCAGCCTGCGCCGCGCCCTCGCTGCGATCCTCGACGAAGCCTCGAGCCCGCGCCTTCTGGACGTCGGCTGCGGCTCGGCCGACCTGCCGGCGCTGCTAGCGCGAGAGCGGCCCGGGCTGCTGGCTGTCGGGCTCGACGTCAAACGCGTCCACCTCGAAGCCGCGCCGGCTTCAGTCAGTCGCGTCCTGGCCGACGTGCGCCGGCTACCGTTCCGGGCGCGCAGCTTCGACGTCGTGACTGCGTCCTTGTTCCTGCACCACTTCGACGAGGCACAGTTACCCGAGCTGCTCGGATCGTTGTTCGCGCTCACGCGGAAGGCGCTCGTCGTCAACGACCTGCGGCGCGCGCGCGTGCCGCTCGTGTTCGCCCGGCTGGTGTTTCCCTGGATCTTCCAGTCGAGCGTCAGCGTTCAGGACGGCTTGACCTCGATCCGGCGCGCGTTCACGCCCCGAGACCTGCAAGTCGCCTTCGAGGCGGCCGGTCTCAGCGGCGTCGAGATCCGGCGCGTGTTTCCGTACCGGCTGATCGCCGTTGCGGTTCGGTGAACCCCGAAGCCAGAGACGTGATCGTGGTCGGGGGCGGACCCGCCGGGGTCGCCGCGGCCCTGTTCTTGAGCCAGCGCGGCCACGATGTCCTGCTGGTCGACAAGGCGTCGTTTCCAAGGGACAAGCTGTGTGGCGAGAGCGTCTCTCCCGAGGCATGGCGGCTTCTGGAAGCCCTCGGCCTCGCCGGCGCCGTGCGCCGGCTGGCTCCGCAGGCAATCTGCGGAATGACGCTCACAGCACCCGACGGAACGCGCTTCAGCGGACGTTATCCTGGCGAGCGGCAGGGCTTCGCGGTGCGCCGGCTGGCGCTGGACGCCGCGCTCCTGGCTGCCGCCCGAGAGGGTGGCGTCGAGGTCCGGGAAGGCGATGGCGTCGAGGAGCTGGTCCTCGAGGCTGGCGTGACACGCGGCGTGCGCGTGCGTGATTCGGGCGCCGGGCGTGAGATTCGCGCTCGGCTCGTGGTCGCGGCGGATGGCCGCCACAGCTTCGTGGCGCGGCGCCTGGACCTGTGGCGCGCGCATCCTTCGCTCCGCCGTTTCGCGGTCCGCGGACACTGGCAGGGCGTTTCGGGACTCACGAACTTCGGCGAGATGCACGTCGGCCGCGGCGCGTACTGCGGCGTCGCACCGTTGTCCGCCAGCGCCGCCAACGTCGCTTTCGTGATCGATCGGTCCGAGATTGCGGGCGCTGCCACGGACGTGGCCGGTTTCTATCGGCGAACGCTGCGGCGCTGGCCCGCGCTCTGCGAACGCCTCGAGTCCGCGACGCTCCTGGCTCCGCCTCGTTCGATCGGCCCGCTGGCCGTCGAGCCGTTGCGCGCAACCGCCCCCGGCGTAGCGCTCGTCGGCGACGCCGCCGGCTTCTACGACCCGTTCACCGGCGAAGGGATCACGCTCGCGCTGCGCAGCGCCGAGATCCTGGCGCCAATCGCCGATGCCGCGCTGCGTGCCGGCAGCAGCCAGCGGCTCGTGGAATACGAAGCCGCGCGCCGCGAGGCGACGCGCGCCAAATTCCGCCTCAATCGAATGCTGCAACGCCTGATCGCCTGGCCCCAACTGTCGAACAGCATGGCGCGCAAGCTCTCGCACCG
>CAZVOI010000120.1:0-2719 GCA_964628275.1 uncultured Acidobacteriota bacterium
TAGCGGCCGTCGCCGGGCACGGGCAGGAGGCCGTCCCAATTCGGGCGGATCGGGGTCAGCCCGCCCGGGATCCAGCCGATGTTGCCCGCCTTGTCCGCGTAGACCTGGTTCTCGCCCGGCGCTCCCCAGCGGCTCATCGCCGCCTGGAACTGATCCCAGTTGCGGGCGCGCATATAGTCGATCGAGCCGAAATACGGCGCCATGCCGGGCTCGAGCCAGGCGGCGCGCAGCGCGTAGGCGCGGTTGCGAACGGCGTCCTTGTGCAGCAGCGGGCCGTGGCGCGTGAACTCGAGCGTCACGGCTCGCGGCGCTTCGCCCTTCACCTCGATCATTTCGCTCACGACGCGCACCGCCTCGAAGCCGCCCTGGTACCGGTACTCATTCGGGCGACCGGGATTCAGCTCGTAGACATACAGGTCCTCCTGGTCGATGTAGAACCGCGTCAGGCCGAAGCCGATCGTGCCGTTGTGGCCGATCGAGATTCCCGGGAGGAAGGGTTCGCCCGCGCCGATCACGTCCAGCCCGGGCGCCGACACGTGCGCGATGTAGCGCAGGCTGGGCGCGCCGTGGGCGCGGTGCGGATCGCTCGCGAGGATCGGCCTGTGCGTCGCGGTCTTGCTGGGCGCAATCGTCCAGTTGTTGCTGCCATACCCGCCGGCCGCGTCGCCAGGGTCGCTGGTCCCTGGCCGGATGATGTCGCGCGTGAAGCGCAAGGTCGAAGTTGCCTGCGAATAGGCGCGTCGCAGTTCCGCGGCCGGAATCGCGCACACGTCGAGGCCTTCGGGCACCACCGGCTCCACGGCAGGCGACAGCTCGCGACGCAGCCAGTCGATCCTGGGGCCGTCCTCTCTCCCTTGGCAGTAGACCGCGGCGCGCTCGACCTCGGACGTGAAGTTGAGCGTGAGGCCGTGATGACGGATCCGGACGACGTCGGCTGCGTTCCACCGGCCCGGCCTGTAGCCGAGCCAGCGAAACTCCATCGGCAGCAGCTCGGGCTTGTCCTGCGTCAGCGCGACAAAGGCGTTGACGCCCTTCACGAAGGCTTCGGCGATCCGCTTCGCGTCGGCCCCGTACGCCAGCCATTCGCGGTCCATGTCGCCGCGAAACAAGAACGCGCGAGCGAGCCGATCCGCTTCGACGTACTCCGGCCCGAAGTCCCTCGCCATCTCGCCGGTGCCGCGCTTACGCCAGAGGTCTATCTGCCACAGCCGATCCCGGGCGGCCTGGAAGCCCTGCGCGAAGAAGGCGTCGTCCATGGACCGCGCGTAGATGTGAGGCACGCCCCAGCGGTCGGTCAGGATCTCGACCGTCGCCGCGAGCCCGGCGACGTCCAGGCTGGCCGCCTTGATCGCAGCGTCGCGGGCGTGGGCCAGCCGCGTGCCCGCGGCGACCAGGACGATCGCCGCGGCTGCGAACGCCGCCCCGGCGCCGTCGATCCGGCGGCGCCGCGGGCTCAAGGCAGCCAGGCCGTGACGCGCCTCAGAAGATCACTTTCCCGCCAATCTGAATCTGCCGCATCGGGCCGGCGCTGGTGATCCGGCCGAACGACGCCGCGCCGAACGAGGAGCCGGGGTTTCCATAGTTGACCGTGTTGAACACGTTGAAGATCTCGGCCCGGAGCTGGAGCTTGACGTTGCCGCCCATCGGGATGTTCTTCAGCAGCGCCAGGTCCGTCACGCTCAATTTGGGTCCTCGCAGCGCGTTGCGCGAGGTATTGCCGAACGTGAACTGCGCCGGCAGCGCGAACGCGCTCTGGTCATAGCAATTGATCAGCTCACGCCGCGCCAGGTCGGTGGTGCCCGCCGTGTTCGGCTGGCAGTTGAGGCTCGGGACCGCGCCGACGAGGTCGGGACGCTGAAGTCCCGTGATGCCGATGTTCGCTCTGTCGGCGGCGAACGTGATGTTGACGGGCGACCCGCTCTGGATCGTCGTCACGCCCGAGATCTGCCAGCCCGCCACCAGGTACTTCAGGAGCGGCTGGGACGAGTTCTTGAAGAACGGCATGTCGTACAGATAGCTCGCGACGAACCGGTGAGGAATGTCCCAGTTCGCCGGACCGTAGTCGAGCCAGATGTCGTAGTTGTTCATGACCGCGCCGCCGCCGTTCGAGTGCGTGGCCATGTCCCGCGTGCGCGACCAGGTGTAGTGCAGATCGGCCTGCAAGCCGCCACTCATCCGCTTGCGCAGGATGAGGCTGACCGCGTCGTAGTCGGCCACCAGGTCGTTCTGGATGATGCGGCGGCTTCGATACTGCTGGCTGGGCCGGCGTGGATCCACCGCTCCGGGACCCGGCTGCGGCGTGTTGTTGAAGAAGCTGCGATCCAGGCGGCTCGTGTTCGAGCCGACATATTGCAGGTCGAGCCCGATGCCCCGCCCGAGGTCGCGCTGGATGTCGAAGCTCCACTGGTCCTTGCGGGCATTCGGCAGCTTGCGCGTCGGCGAGATCACGTCGGGTCGGGCGGCAGGCCCGGCGACGCCGGTCGGCCTCGCGAAGGAGAGCGTGGGGTTGGCCGGGTCCGAGGTGTACGTGGTCACGGCGGCCAACGGTGGGTTGTTGGTCAGGAACGTGAACGTGTTCATCTGGTTCGGGTTGTAGTAGATGCCGAAACCCGCGCGTACGACGGTCTTCGGACCGAGGCGATAGGTGGCGCCGAGGCGCGGGGCGATGTCCGTGTAGTTCGGGTCGTGGAACTTGAAGCCCTCGGTTGGATAGCCGGTT
>CAZVOI010000121.1:0-1693 GCA_964628275.1 uncultured Acidobacteriota bacterium
CGTCTCGTCGTCCTGCGGGCGCTTGCCCTTGTACAGTCCGACCAGATGGAACTCCCAGTTGCCCTGGTAGGCGGTGCCCGTGATCGGAATCGTGTCGCCGATCTTCCAGCCGAAGCGCTCCGCCAGCTTCCGGCCGGCGACACAGGCGGTGCGCTGCGCCAGGAACGCCTGCCACTGGTCGTCGGGCACGCTGAACTCGTTGTAGATCTTCAGCTGGTTCTCGGGGTCGACCGCGAACTGCGCGAAGAAGTTCTTTGGGTCCTTGTAGACGCCCCCGAACCAGTGGAAGAACGTCACCCCGGTGACGCCGGGCACGCGGGCGATCTTGTCGCGGTAGGCGATCGGCAGCGGCTGGATCAACGACACCTTGTTGGTGACCACCAGCCGGTCGGCTCCCGCGGTCTCCTCGAACTGGCCGAAAGCCGAGCGCGTCGCCGCCAGGATGCCGAACAGGAACAGCGCGACCGTGAAGGAACCGATCGTCAGGGTGTTCCGCACCTTCTTGCGCAACAGGTTGGCCCAGATCAGCGGAATGAACTTCATGCTCGCGCTCCCCCGCCCTCCACCAGCACGCCCTTCTCGAGGTGCAGCGTCACGCGCGCCCGCTCCGCGGCGCGCGGGTCGTGGGTGACCATCAGCACCGTCTTCCCGTGGTCCTTCACCAGCGCGTCGATCAGCCCCAGGATGTCGTCGGCGCTCTTGCGGTCCAGGTCGCCGGTCGGCTCGTCGCACAGCAGGAACGTCGGGTCGGCCACGATCGCGCGCGCGATCGCGACCCGCTGTTGCTGCCCGCCCGAGAGCTGGCGCGGAAAGTGGTCGATCCGGTCTTCGAGGCCCACCAGCGCGAGCACCGTGAGGACGTGCTTCTTGCGCTCGGAGCTCGACAGCGACGTCAGCAGCAGCGGCAGCTCGACGTTGCGGAACGCGGTCAGCACCGGGATCAGGTTGTACATCTGGAAGATGAAGCCGACATGGCGGGCGCGCCACTCGGTGAGCTTCTTGCCCGACAGGTGGGTGATCTCGTCGCCCGCCACCGTGATGCTTCCCTTCGACGGAACGTCGAGGCCGCCGAGCAGGTTCAAGAGCGTCGTCTTGCCAGAGCCCGACGGGCCCATGAACGCGAGGTAGTCGCCCTTCTCGACCTCCAGGTTGAGCCCCTGCAGCACGTGGATCTCCTCGTCGCCGCGCACGTACTTCTTGTCGAGGTCGCGCACCACGATCAGGCCGTCGCCGCCGGTCTTTCCGAGCTTCACGGCGCCGGAGCTTAGTCGAGTCTGGGGGGCGCTGCGTCGCGCCCCCCAGACCCCCCGCTCGCTGCGCGCGAGTGAATCGCGCTTGCTCGCAGCCCGTGGTGGGTGGCGGAGCGCAGAGATCGTCTAGGTCCTGAATCGGCCGGTGGGAATCGCGTACTTCTTGATCTTGTAGCCGATGATCCTCTCGGTCGTGTCCAGCAGCCGCGCGGCGCGGGCGCGGTTGCCGCGGGCGCTCTTCATCGCGTCCTGGATCAGGTCCTTCTCGTAAGCTTCCACAGCCGCTCCCAGAGAGACACGCGGCACCGTCCCCGACACCTCGGCTGTCTGCAACGTCGGCGGCAGGTGGTGGCCGTGGATCACGCCGCCTTCGCAGACGAGCACGCCGCGCTCCATGCAGTTCTCCAGCTCGCGGACGTTGCCGGGCCAGTGGTACGACATCA
>CAZVOI010000122.1:0-4357 GCA_964628275.1 uncultured Acidobacteriota bacterium
TAGTCGAAGGGCCATCGTTTGGCCCCATCGGGCCATTCGCAGGGCCTTTTAGCGTGAGATCCGCCTGCTGTCGCTCGGCGCGGGAGGCGGACGCGGGGCTTGAGCGCGTGCTCGGCAAAGCACGTGGCCCCCGCCGCTCAACCGCCGACCTCGACGTCACCCTCGGCGACTACGCGGTGAAGTGGCTCAGCGGGATCGAGAACGCGGTCAAGCCGCGCACGCTGGAGAGCTACGAGGGCGCGCTCCGGCTGCACGTGCTGCCCGTGCTTGGGCAACTGAAGGTCCGCCACGTGGGCCGTGCTCACGTGAAGTTGCTCGTGGCGCGGCTGCTGGGCGCAGGGCTGGCAAAGAACACCGTCCGCATCATCCACGCGGCGCTCCACACGCTGCTCAACGAGGGAGTCGAGGACGAGATCATCGACTCCAACCCGGCGACGCGACGCGGCAAGAGCATGACCTTGAAGCTGGCTCCCACTCAGGGTGATCGAGAGGAGCAAATCAAGGCGTTCGAACGTGACCAGCTCTCGCGCTTCCTGTCGGCCGTGCGCGATCGGGAGCGCCGGCACTTCCCGATGTTCTTCACGATGGCGCGGACAGGGATTCGCATCGGCGAGGCATTCGGGCTTCAGTGGCCGGACGTTGACTTGGTGAACCGGGAGATCAGAGTGGCCCGAGGCATCTCGGGAGGCCGCGTCGAGACGCCGAAGAGCGGGAAGGCCCGCACCGTGGACTTGAGTCCCGCGCTCCGGGACGTGCTCCAGCAGCACGACGCCGCGACGAAGACCGCGGTGCTCGCCAGCGGGACGGAGCGTCCCGTGTGGGTCTTCCCTTCGCTCGACGGGACACCACTCGATCGAAGCAACGTCGAGAAGTCGTTCAAGCGGGCGCTGAAGGGTGCGGCGCTCCCGCTGCACTTCACGCCGCACTGTCTTCGCCACACCTACGCGAGCTTGCTCCTGCAAGACGGCGTGAGTCCCGCATACGTGCAGGAGCAGCTCGGCCACTCGTCCATCAAGCTCACCGTCGACACCTACGGCCGCTGGCTTCGGAAGAAGGCTCCGGGGGCGGTGGACCGGCTGGACGACGCGCCCGCGGTCGAAAGTGGTAGCAGAGTGGTAGCAAACGGCGCTCGTCGAGAGCGGCCGTCCCGGCAAGTTGCTGACTGGGTTGGTGGACCGCGGGGGGATCGAACCCCCGACCTCCTGATTGCGAACCAGGCGCTCTCCCAGCTGAGCTAGCGGCCCACAGGCGAGGCAAGGATTGTAGCGCGGGAAGGACGGTTGGGGTCGAGCGGGTTTAGAGTCCCCGGCCAGGCAACTAAAGAGGAGACTTCGTGAAGACTCGGATCCTGGGGCGTCAGGCGCTTCGTGTTTCGAAGCTCGCGACGACGCTGGCTTTCGCCCTTGCCGCCGCCGCGCAGGCCGCGGACCCCGCTGACCTGCTGCTGGTGAACGGGCGGGTCTACACGTTCCGGTGGGGCCAGCCGGATCTCGAAGGCAAGCCGGCAAAGGACGCGCCCGTCACGCCGGCCGGCTTCCGGCCCGATGCCGAGGCGATCGCCGTCAAGGGCGGGCGCATCGTGTTCGTGGGATCGACCCAGGAGGCCCAGGCCCAGCGCGGCTCCGCCACGCGCGTCCTCGATCTCCGGGGCGCCACGGTGCTGCCCGGCCTCGTGGATTCCCACACCCATATCGCCGAGCTGGGGGAAGCGGCGAGCCGGGTGAATCTCGTGGACGTGAAGACCGAGGCGGAGGCGGTGGCGCGTGTCGTGGAGCGCGCGAAGAGCATCGCCAAGGGCGAGTGGATCGTGGGCCGTGGCTGGGACGACGGCGCCTGGGCCAACCACTATCCCGACCTGCGGCTCTTGAGCGAGAAGGTGCCCGACCACCCGGTGTACCTGGCGAGCCTGCACGGCTTCGCGGGCTGGGGCAATCGCCTGGCCTTCGAGCGGGCCTCGATCACTTCCGACACTAAGGCGCCCGAGGGCGGCGAGATCCGCAAGGACGCGAACGGGAGGCTCACCGGGATCGTCCTGAACCGTGCGGTGCCGCTGCTCGCATCGGCCGTGCCCGCGCCCACCGGAGAACAGTTCAAGGCCTACGTCCGCGCCGGCCTGCGGATCATGGCGAAGGACGGGTACGTGGCGATCCACGAGGCGGGCGCGGCCACCGAGCACATGCGGGCCTTCGAGGCCCTCGAGGCCGAAGGCCAGCTCTCGGTGCGCGTCTACGCGATGCTCTCCGCCCGAGACGCGGACCAGAGTCGCAAGTGGCTGGCCAAGGGGCCCGACCGCACGAACGATCGCATGCTCGTCACCCGCTCCGTCAAGGCCTACTACGATGGAGCGCTCGGCTCGCGCGGGGCACGGCTCCTAGACGACTACTCCGACCGGCCGGGGCATCGGGGGGTGAGCGGCAACCAATACGGCTTCGACCAGAAGCTCGTGGCCGACATGATGAAGGCCGGCTTCCAAGTGGGCATCCACGCCATCGGCGACGCCGGAAACCACGAGACCCTGGACTTCATCGAGTCGGTGCTGACGGCGGCCCCGGCCGCGCGGAGCCTGCGGCACCGCATCGAGCACGCGCAGGTGGTCGCTCCAAAAGACATCCCGCGCTTCGCCCAGCTCGGGGTGATCGCGTCGATGGAGCCGCCGCACTGCGTCGAAGACAAGACTTGGGCCGAGGAGCGGCTCGGACCGGTCCGGGTCAAGGGAGCCTACGCTTGGCGCAGCTTGCGCCGCGCGGGTGCGCAGCTCGCCTTGAACTCCGACCTCACCGGGTCCGACCACGACATCTTCTATGGCCTCCACTCGGCGATCACCCGGCGCGACAAGAACCAAGCGCCCGCGGGCGGGTGGTATCCGGAGGAACGCCTGAGTCCTGAAGAAGCCGTGCGCGGCTACACCACCTGGAACGCCTATGCCGCCTTCTGGGAGAACGAGTCCGGCATCCTGGCGCCCGGGCGCTGGGCCGACATCACGGTGATGGACGTGGATCCGCTCGTGCTCGGTGCGACCGATCCCGGGAAGCTCCTCGGCGGCCGGATCGTCGCGACCATCGTGGCGGGCAAGGTCGTGTACGAGCGAGGGTCGACGAAATGAACAGCCAGATGAAGCGCCGCGCCTTTCTGAAGACGACGGGAGCGCAGGCCGGCGTCCTGGCCCTGGCCTCTCGGACGAATGCGCAGACGGGCGGGGAGATCGTGGTGATCGGCGCCGGCCCGTTCGGCGGGTGGACCGCTCTCTGCCTGCGCGAGAAGGGCCACTCGGTGACCCTGCTCGACGCTTACGGACCGGGGAATTCGAGAGCCGCTTCGGGGGGAGAGACACGCCAGATTCGCGCGGGCTACGAAGACCGCGAGATGTACACCCGCTGGGTCCTCGAGGCCTTTCCGCGCTGGAAGGCCCGGGAGCAGGAGTGGGGGCGGCGGCTCTTCTTCGAGACCGGGCGCCTGCTGCTCGCCTCGCAGTGGAGCGAGAGCCTGAAGACGACGAAGGCGGTTCTCGACAAGCACGGCGTCCCGAACCAGGTGCTCTCCGCGGCGGACTTGAAGAGACGCTATCCGCAGATGAACGCCGAGGGCGTGGGGGTGGCCCTCCTGGAGCCCACCACGGGCGTCCTCAAGGCTCGCGAGGGCTGCATCGCGGTGGCGGAGGCCTTCCAGAAGAAGGGCGGCCGGTTTCGGATCGCGCGGGCCGAGCTGGGCCGGCAGTCGGGCTCGCGCTTGCTCGACGTTCGGCTCTCCGACGGCTCCTCGCTGGCCGGTGCGAGCTTCGTGTTTGCGTGCGGCCCCTGGCTGCCCAAGGTCTTCCCCGAACTCTTGAAGAAGAAGATCTTCACGCCGCGTCGCGACGTCTTCTTCTTCGGCACTCCCGCCGGCGATGACCGCTTCAGCTTTCCGAACTTCCCGAACTACTCCGAAGAGGCCGGGCCCCTGGAGCACTACGGCTTCCCCTCGATCGACCATCGCGGCTTCAAGGTCTGTCCGGTGGGCGAGCTGACTCCGTTCGACCCCGACACCGACGAACGCATCGCCTCGGCCTACTACTTGAAGCGCGCCCGCGCCTACCTAGGGCTCCGCTTCCCAGCGCTCGCGGACCAGCCGCTCCTGGAGAGCCGGGTGTGCCAGCTCGAGATGAGCGTCGACGAGCACTTCATCATCCAGCCGCACCCCGCCCTCGAGAACGTCTGGATCGCTGGCGGAGGCTCCGGCCACGCCTACAAGCACGGCCCCGTGCTCGGCGAGTACATCGCCGAGCGCGTGCTCGGCCGAGACCCGAGCCCCGAGCTGGCGCCGCTCTTCCGGATCAAGGAGCGGACATTTTGAGGCCCGCGGCCCGCGCCACCAGCGACTG
>CAZVOI010000123.1:0-1789 GCA_964628275.1 uncultured Acidobacteriota bacterium
CATAGGCCGGGCCGCTTCGGCGCCGGACGCGGGGCGGCGCAGGCGCGTGGCCAGGTCGAGCGTGACGAGCGCCCAGGCTTCGACCAGCGCGATCTCGACGTTGTCGGGTCCCATGCCCGTCCCGATCACGGAGACCGGCAGCCCCCGGTACGAGCCCGTGAGCGTCACGAACTCGCGGTGCTTCAGCTCGTGGTCCACGCGGTCGAAGCGGGAGGCGACGGTTGCGGCCCGGGCCGGGTCGCCCACAATAAAGAGGTTCTCCGCCAGCTCGCCCGGAGCGAGCCCCAGGTGGTAGACGCGGCCGTCCACGACGACGATCTCCGAAGGCCGCGCGGGCGTGGGCGGGATCATGCTGCCCGCTGACGATACCGCGGCGAGAGCTGTCTGTCCCCGAAGCGCAGCCGCCTCGAGGGCCGAGAACCGTTACCATCTGGTCGGTGAAGGCTTCATGACCGCCCCCCGCGAGGACCGCCCCGCCCTTGATCGCTGGTTTGACCGTGTCTTCGGTGACGACGAGCCCGGGCGCCTCGGCACGGGCTGGCTGAGCGGCACGGCTAGCGTGTTCCTGGGACTCCTGGGCCTGCTCTCGGTGCTCGTCCTGTGGTTTCCCGAGTGGCTCACAACGCCGCGCTTCCGCGGCCTCTACCCGCTGCCGCTCGTCCGCGCGCTGATCCAGGTCGTGATCGTGGCCGCCTTCGTCGCCGGCTGCCTCAGCCTGCTGCTCCGCCGGCGCAAGGTGCTGGGCTTGACCGGCGGCGCGCTCTCGGTCCTGGCCGCCGTGCTTGGCGGAGGCGGCGTCGACTTGCCGGACAGCGTCGCCCCGCGCCCCACGCTCGGGCTCGACTGGTTCGTGCTCAACCTGTTCCTGCTCGCGCTCCTCTTTGTTCCGCTCGAGCGCTTCTTCCCCCGCCTGCCGGAGCAGAGCAGCTTCCGCCTCGGCTGGACGACGGACAGCCTGCACTTCTTCATGAGCCACTTGCTCGTCCAGGTGCTCTCGTTCCTGATCCTGCTGCCCGCTGTCACAGTCTCGCGCTTCCTCGAGCCCGAAGGCCTTGCGGCCGCCGTCCGCGCGCTGCCGCTCGGCGTCCAGTTCCTGGCCGCGATCCTGGTGGCCGACCTCGCCCAGTACGCTGTGCACCGCGCCTTCCACCAGGTTCCGCTGCTCTGGCGTTTCCACGCGATCCACCATTCGAGCCGCGACCTGGACTGGCTGGCCGGCTCGCGCCTGCACGTGGTGGACGCCGTCGCGACCCGCGCCCTCGTGCTCGTGCCCCTGCAGCTCCTGGGGTTCGCGGAGCCGGCGCTCTACGCCTACCTGGTGTTCGTCTCGTTCCACGCCGTCTTCATCCACGCGAACGTGCGCTTCGCGTTCGGCGCGCTCGAGAAGCTGCTGGTGACGCCGCGCTTCCACCACTGGCACCACGCGGCCGCTCCGCAGGCGCGCGACCGCAACTTCGCCGTGCACCTGCCGTGGCTGGACCGCCTGTTCGGCACCACGCACTTCCCGCGCAACGCGTGGCCGGATCGCTACGGAATCGCCGGCGACCCCGTGCCCGAGGGCTACCTCGATCAGCTCGCGTACCCCTTCCGCTTCGATCCCCGTTGAGGCGAAGACGGACGTCTGCCTCCCCGGACCCGACACTCGGGTCCAAGGTGGGGTAGGCTTTCGCGGAAAGGGAATGCCATGAGCCGAAAGCAGCCAGAGTCCAGCCGTCGCCAGTTCATCACCACCGCGGCCACCGCTGTCGCCGCCGCGACGATCGTTCCCCGCCACGTTCTGGGCGGCCCG
>CAZVOI010000124.1:0-2112 GCA_964628275.1 uncultured Acidobacteriota bacterium
ACCGCGAGACCGGTTCGATCCGTACGATCGTGGATCCAGAGAAGACCAAGATCTACGTGGACGGCTACTACGCCGGGACGGTGGACGACTTCGACGGCATGTTCCAGCGCCTGTACGTGGCTCCCGGCCGTCACGACGTCACGTTGAAGCTCGAGGGCTATCGCAGCCACAAATTCAAGGTCTACGTCACCGAGGACAGCACCGTGAAGATCCGCCACAACATGGAGCGCGGCGCGGGTGACGAGGCGCTGACCGACCTGACGGACGGCCGTGAAGAGCCGCCGTATCGCCTGTCTCAGGACGCCGAGGGCCGCGATCGCTACTCGCGCCCTTACGACGACAGCGCCGACCGTGACGCCGCCGCACGGCCTTCGGGCCGCGAGGAAGAGCGGCCCGAGCTACGCGACGCCGGCACGCTGCGCGTCGAGGTCCGGCCGGACGACGCGTCGGTCTACGTCGACGGCCAGTTCTTCGGCACCGGCCGGCGCGCCGGCTCGATTCCGCTGCCGCCCGGCCGCCACAAGGTCGAAGCCGTCCGGCCCGGCTTCCGCACCGTCGAGCGCGACGTGGAAATCCGCGCCGGCAAGACGGAGTCGCTCGCGATCGATCTGGCGCGAAACTAGCTCGACTCGCGCGAGACGGGTGTCAAAGGGGGCGCGTTCGAGCGCCCCCTTTTCCTATTCAGGGCGGCCGTCGGCGGTTGCGGGGGTGAGCGCCGGCCGGCTGACGGTGGCCGTCTTGTAGAGCTCCTGGTAGATGCGGCCCGCGATCGCGGACGCTCCGTGGCCGTTGCCCCAGCGCATGAAGACCACGATCACGACCTCGGGGTTGTCGGCCGGCGCGTAGGAAGCGAACCAGCCCACGCGCGAGCAGGAGCCGGTCTTGCCGGCGACCACGACCTCGGGATCGAATGCCGGCGAGGCGCTGCCTTCGTTCACCGCGGCCATGAAGCCCTCGGCCAGGCCATTGACGCTGGTTCCCTCCGGAAAGCGCCAGCGCTCCCTGGGCACGAACCCGCTGGCGCTCGCCAGCTGTGGCTGGTACACGATGCCACCGTTGATCGCGGCCGACAGCAGCACGGCGATCTGGACGGGAGTCGTCTTGATGCCCTCCGCGTGGCTCGACAAGAGCGCCAGGCCCTCGGGCCGCACGAAGCCCGGAAACACCCCCGGGCTCTCGCCGCTGAGGTTGATGCCCGACGTCGCTCCCAGGCCGAGCAGTTGCGCGTACTTCTGCATCTTCTCGAAGCCGAGCAGCTCGCCAACCTGCTGGAAGAACGGATTGCAGGACACGGCCAGCGCGCGCTTCAGGTTGATCGAGCCGTGCCCCGGCCAGGTCCAGCAGCTCTTCGAACAGACGAAAGTGGTGTCAGGCGTGATCACGCCTTCCGAAAGCCCCGCGATCCCGGTCACGATCTTGAAGACGGAGCAGGGCTGATACGCGTTCAGGAGTCCGTGCGACGGGTTCACGATCGCCAGCACCCGCCCGGTCCAGGGGTCCATCGCCACGACGGCGCCCTGAGTGCCGCCGAGGCCCTTGCGGCACGCCTCGCCGACGGCCAGGTCGCGATCGGTCGGGTCGGGCGGCAGCACGGACGCCGACAAGGCTGCCGGCCGCACGATCCGCGTGCTGCGGGCGGCCTGCAGGCGTCCCGTCTGGAGCCGCTCCTTGGAAGGAGTCTGCGCGGACGCCGCTGCCGCGATGGTGAGCCCGACGATTGCGGCGGCCGAGTGCCTCTCGAACATCGCCGGACAGGCTAGCACGGGCCGCCGCAGGCCGATCGGCCTCGGCCTAAAATGAAGCGGCGCGAGCCTGCTTGCCGCTGGCTTCGCCGTCCCGATCCGGGCACCAAACGGCCCAGCCAGCCGTAATAGAATCCGGGCTTTCGATGAAGGAGACCAAGCTCATGTCCTCGAGACACGCACTCATCCTAGCGATCCTGGCGGTCGGCGTCGCTCGGCCCGCTCAAGCCGAAAAGATGAGCAAGGAAAACAAGAAGTGGCTGGAAGAAGAAGTCGCGGCGATCATCCTGCCGAGCGAGGCGAAGGCCTTCAAGGACATGAAGGAGGCCGACCGTGCCGAGTTCCAGAAGATCTTCTGGTCGCGGCGCGA
>CAZVOI010000125.1:0-3233 GCA_964628275.1 uncultured Acidobacteriota bacterium
GGCGGGCGCGGCGATGACATCAAGGCGAACGACCTTGGCCCGCTGGAGCTCAAGGGCATCACCACCCCTGTCCCCGCCGTCGAGATCATCTACCAGCACGATCCCATGGCGCTACTCCGCAAGCTGCCCTTCGTCGGCCGCCAGGCCGAGTACGAGACGATGCTGAAGAAGCTCGCGGAGGCCCGCAACGGGCGCGGCTCCGTGATCCTGCTCGCCGGCGAGCCCGGCATCGGCAAGACGCGCCTCACGGAGGAGTTCTGCGACCACGCGTCATCGGGCGCGACGGTGATCCGCGGCAACTGCTACGAGGGCGACGTCGCGGCGCCGTTCGGCCCGTGGACGGAGGCGCTGCGTTCGCTGCTCGAACAGACGCCGGATGGAGACCTGCGCGATGCGCTGGGGTCGGACGCCCCGTACATCGTCGTCATACTGCCGGAGATTCGAAGGCGTCTGCCGGACCTGGAGGAGCCGCCCAGGCTCGAACCCGAAGCCGAGCGGGCGCGCCTCTTCGACAGCATCAACTCCTGGCTACACCACGCGGCGGAAAAAAAGCCGCTCGTCATCTTCCTCGACGACCTGCACTGGTGCGACCGCCCGTCACTGGCGCTGCTCGAACCGGTGGCGCGCAATATCGCCAGCCGGCGCATCGTCATCGCCGGGACGTACCGCGACGTCGAGGTGGACCGCGTGCACCCGCTCGCGGTGGCGCTCGCCGCGCTGCGCCGCATGGAGCACCACGAGCGCATAGCACTCCACGGCTTCACCAACGAGGGCGTCGACGAGTTGCTCGCTGCAATGGAGCCGTCAGGAGAGGCGGCGACCGGCAGGCAGGCGTTGGCCGGTGTGCTTCATACCGAGTCCGAGGGGAATCCGTTCTTCATCCGGGAAGTGCTCAACCATCTGGTCGAAACCGGCAGCCTACGACACGAAGGAGGGCGCTGGCAGGCCGGCGGCCTGAGCGTCGCCGACATGGGGATCCCGGAGGGCATTCGAGAGGTCATCGGCAGTCGGCTTTCCCACCTCAGCGAAGGCGCGAATCGGGTCCTGCAGCGTGCATCGGCGATGACGAGCGGGTTTACCTGGGACGAGCTTCGCGCGCTCTGCGAGGAATCGGAGGATGACTTGCTCGATGTGCTCGACGAAGCGCTTGGGTCGCAGATCATCGCGGAACGCGAGCCCAGTACGTATGCATTCACCCATTCTCTCATCCGTGCAACGCTCTACGACGAGGTCAGCTCACCGAGACGCGTGCAGCTCCATCGCCGCATCGGAGAGGCGCTCGAGCAGGTGTACGCTCGAGACCTCGATCAACATGCCGCCGAACTGGCGCACCACTTCGGCCTGTCCGCCGCGGGAGGCCAGATTGAGAAAGCATTGGACTATGCGACGCGCGCGGGCGACCGGGCTGCGACGCTGAACGGCCACGAAGATGCTGCTGCGCATTACGAGCGTGCGCTACAGATGCTTGAGGCCTTCTCGGCCGGCGATCAGACTGGTCGCTGCGAGCTGCTCCTCAAACTCGGCGACTCTCAGCGAAAAGTAGGGGAGCCACAACAAGCGCTCGCTACATTCCGGCACGCGTCCGACGCGGCCCATGCGATGGAAAACGGCGAGCTTGTGGCGCGAGCAGCGATCGGCGTCGCGGAAACGGCGTGGCGCGTGCACGGCGACCCGAGCCTGCGGCCCGAAGCGTTCCGCCTGCTTGACCGCGCGCTGGAAGCGCTCGGCCCGGCCGATAGCGAGCTGCGGGTGAAGGCGCTTGGGCTACGCGTGATGGCAGCGCCATCGCCGCATACATCCGATCTCGCCGACCTGCTCGCGACCGGAGGAATGCCCGCGTACCTCGGCGGCAGGGACGAAGGACAGATCAGGCAGGCGCGCGAGGCGGTCGGCATCGCCGAGCGCATCGGCGATCCCGCACTACAGGCGTATGCACTCTTCCATTTACGCGGGGCGCAGTGGCTTCCGGACAACCCAGAAGACCGGCTGGCACTGAGCGAGGAGATGTTGCGCCTCGCGCTCGAGGCAGGAGACTTGGTGCGAGAGTTCGAGGCTCGCGCCTGGCGGGCCAGCGACCTGTTGGACCTGGCGCGTGTACGAGAGTTCAGCAACGAACTCGACGAGATGAAGCGCTTAGCCGGGGTCACCCGAGAAGCCGCGCACCTGTGGTACGCGGCGGCGTGGCGCGCTGGCCTGTCGCTGGCTCAAGGTGACTTCGTCAACGGCGAGCGGGATATGATGGCGGCCCTCCAGATGGGGCAGCAGGCCACGGCCGAAGCCGTTCCTCAATTTGGTGGGCAGCTCGCCTCGCTCAGCGTCCTGCGGGGCAGGGCTCTCGAAGCCGTACCGCTCATGAAGCAAGCCTGGGAACAATCGCCGAATCAGACCGCCTATCTAGCGGCTGTCGCGCGCAACCTTCTCGAGATGGGCCAGGCCGACGAGGCGAGACCCTATCTAGAGCGCCTCTCTGCGGTGGAGTGGACCGACGTTCCAAGAGACTTCTTGTGGCTTGGCAGCTTCCACCTTGCAGCGCGCGTCGCAGCCCTCGCGAACGACCGCGCATTAGCGGCCAAGCTCTACGAACGTATGATGCCCTGCCGGCACCTCGTCGTGACGTTCGCCGCTGGCAATTGTGAAGGAGCAGTTGCCTGGACCCTTGCGGGTCTCGCGGTGATCCTCGGCCTGTACGATGCGGCGCGTAGTCACTTTGAAGACGCACTGGCAATCAATGACATGAACGGCTTGCGGCCCTGGCTTGCGATGGCCCAGCACGACTTTGCGCAGTTCTTGCTGAAGCAAGGAGAACCCGGTGAACGTGAACGCGCGCTCGAACTTCTGCGCGAAGCACTCGCCACGGCGCAAGAACTCGGCATGCCGAAGGTCGCGCAGGACACAGAGCGGCTGCTGGCGACGCTGGGGTAGGCGATGCTCTTGGTCTCTTGCGCATGCCCAAGAGACATGATCTAATCCCTCGGTCAGATGTCGTGCGGACAAGTCCGGAGGATTCGTCCGCGCTGTGCACTTATTGCTGGCGTTCGCACTCAGATTGACCGACAGACAAGCATACTACGTAATGCAGACTTTTAATCCGTCGGTCCAGGGTTCGAGTCGCTGAGGGCCTACCATCTCTTGATGTTAGAGGTTGGATGTTGGAGGTCGGATCCTGAACGCGGAGCAGCTGCGCGACCTCGGCTTCGAGCTGGAGGGCCGTGCGCCCGGGGGCGAGTCAGGTG
>CAZVOI010000126.1:0-1798 GCA_964628275.1 uncultured Acidobacteriota bacterium
CGTGGTCGAGATGCAGGGCGCCCACGTGATCGCGCAAGATCTCCGCGATCGCCAACGCCTGCTCGCCGCAGGACACGTTACGTCTTCGGCTTGTTGTCTTTGTCTTTCAGATTGTCGAGTGGGCTCTTGACCTCGCTGAGCCAGGTGCGAGCGAGGTGGACATAGACGGCGGTGGTGTTGAGGCTCTGGTGGCCGAGCAGGGCCTGCACCACGCGCAGGTTCGTGCCGCGCTCGACGAGGTGAGTCGCGAAAGCGTGGCGCAGCGAGCGAGGGGTGACGCGCTTTCGCACCCCGGCGCGCTCCCGCGCCAAGCGAAAAGCGCGTTGGATGCTGGTGGCGTCGATCGGCTGGCCGGGCCGCTTGCCCTCGATCAGGTAGCACTTGGGTGCGTAGCGCCGCCAGCACGACCGCAGTTCGTCGAGCAGGCTCGGGGACAGCATCACGGTGCGGTCCTTCTTGCCCTTGCCCTGCTCGACCCGGATCAGCATGCGCTGGGAGTCGATGTGGCGCGGCAGCAGGTGTACCACCTCGTCGGTGCGCAGACCCGCGCCGTAGCACAGCTTGAACGCGGTCCGGTACTTGGGGCTCGGCGCCGCGCCCAAGATCGCGGCCACCTCCTCGGAGCTCAGCACCTCCGGCAGCCGCTTCGGTTCGCGCGGCCGCGGCAGCTTCGCGAGCTTCGCGTCTTGCCGTTCCAACACCCGTTCCAGAAACCCGCGCAAGGCGTAGGTCGCCACCCGCACGCACGAGTCGCTTCGGCCGCTGGCCTTGATCGCGGTCTGGTGCGCCACGATATCGTCCGCCGTCGCGCTCGACAGCGGCCTCTCGCCCAGGAAAGCGACAAAACCCTTCAGCGAGTAAATGTAGTTGTCGATCGTGCGCTCGGCGTTCCCACGCACCCGCAAAATGTCCGCGTACCGACGGCAAAGCTCGATGTCTTCCGGTCTCATGCTCGTCTCCCCGGTCGCTTGAAGATGCAGCGCGACCGGAGCAAGCTTGTTTCACTATGGACGCTGCGCTACGCCTCCGCCGCGTAGCGGCTGAGTTCAACAAGGGGATGCACCTGACGAGGTCCGCGCGGCCAACGGGAACCGCGGCCCTCGCAGGTGATCCCCGGTGTTATGCGGGCACGATGAGGGGCGGAGCGGACTGACGTCGATGGCAGCGCGGAAGCCCAAGGTGATCTTTGCTACACAAGCTGTGCTGCTCCTCTCCCTCGTGGTCAGTCTGCTCCAGACGGCCGAGGATGCACAGCACGTCTACTCGTACGCGACGCTTGCCGGCTTGGGTAAGGGGCACTTCGTTTCGGTGTGGGGTCTCTTCCTTGCCCACTTTCTCTTCGTGGGCCTCATCGTACTTGGCCTGGTCGGGTTGGCCCGTAGGGCTCCGTGGGCCCGCTGGCCGGCGCTCTTCATCCTTGGTTATGCCTCCCTTCGCCTTGGCCTCTCTCTGCTCGTGGGCTTTCACAGCAGCCCAGCGCACGGACCGATGCCCCCAACCATCCACCCTGAGCCCGCTAGTGGAACCGAAGCAATCGTCGCCGCGCTCTTTACGCTCGGTTTCTTGGCGGGTCTCCTGGTGCTGATCTACGCTCTCGTGCGCTCCAAGTTCGTGGCAGACTACCTTGAGGTTTCCCGCGAAAAGGGAGCAGCCGCCCAACTAACAGCAGGGCTTCCGCGGCCGTGACAAGCGGAGTGGTGGCCCCGGAGTGGAGTCGGCTGCGGAAGGCCTGAGTTGGACTCAGCCGCGGGACAAGCCTATTTGGGTTATTCGAACGAGGCTGGTGGTGGATGCCGCG
>CAZVOI010000127.1:0-2260 GCA_964628275.1 uncultured Acidobacteriota bacterium
TGCCGCGCCTGCTCGAGCGCGGTCGCGGCGCGATCCTGATCACGGGGTCGGTGGCCGGACGACAGCCGCTGCCCCTGCACGGCGTCTACAGCGCGACCAAGGGCTTCGATCTGCTCTTCGGAGAGTCTCTCTCCGTGGAGCTTCGCGATCGCGGGATCGATGTCCTCGTGCTCGAGCCGGGCTCGACGGAGACCGAGTTCCAGCAGGTGGCCGGCGAGATCGGCCATCCGGGCGAGTCGGCAGCAAAGGTGGTCGAGGTCGCACTCGACGCGCTCGGCCGTCAATCCTCCGTGGTCTCCGGCTGGTGGAACTGGCTGCGCGCGAACGCGGCGTCGCGCCTCGCTCCGCGCTCGCTGGTCGCCTGGGCGGCGCGCGACGTGATCGCCCGGCAGACGCCCGGCGAGGTCGCCTGAGCAAGCGAAGCGCGCAGCGAGCCGAAGGCGACCGAAGCTCGGGAAAGGATCAGCGTGGCGCGGCGTCACTGGCTCGTGAAGTCGGAGCCCGAGGCCTATGCCTGGGAGCGTCTCGTGCGCGAAGGCCGCGCGGTCTGGGACGGCGTGCGCAACGCGCAGGCGCGCAACCACCTAGCCGAGATGGTCCGCGGCGACCCCGTGCTCTTCTACCACACCGGGGATGCCAGACAGGTCGTCGGCATCGCGAAGGTCGCTCGCACGGCCTATCCGGAGCCCGGCGCCGGCGATCCCCGCTGGGTCGCGGTGGATCTCGTCCCGCTGCGCGCGCTGCGCCGCCCGGTCTCGCTGGCGGAGATCAAGGCCTGCCGCGAGCTGGCAGAGATCGCGCTCGTCCGCCAGGGCCGCCTGTCGGTGATGCCGCTCGAGCGGGAGCACTACGACCGGATCCTCGCGCTCGGGAAGCACTGAGCCGTCGTCCAGCTCGACCAGAAGAACCTAACGCTCCGGTTCAGCGGCGGGCCGCGCAGCGGACCGTCCGCTGCAACCGGTTGTTGGGCGTCATTTTCATGGCACTACACGTTAGTGGGGTTGCCCAGGGTCTTGTTCAGTCTGACCGCCTCTTTGACAAGGCGGCGCGCCGTGCTGCTGATGACTTCCTCCTTCTGGTGCAACTCGATTGTCGCCATCTCGTACTTCCCGCCGAGCTGTAGGCGCGGATCGATCTCACGCAGACACTTCCCTCTCCAGAAGCCGAACAGGACGCGATGTTCTTCCGCGCGGATGAGCAGCACGGGGCCGTTTGACAGATACACCAGATGCCCCCATTTGATGAATTCATCGAGGGCGGCAGTGGTGAGAACAACTGCCCGCAGCCTCTCCACCGTGACGCGCTGCCACCCCGAAAGCGCAGAGACGTAGGCGTCAGGGCTTGATGGAGGAATTGATTTCTTCATTACGGCAAGTGCCTGCGCAAGGACGCTTTATGCTGCCCAACGCCGCCGTTCAGCCGTCGGCTGGAACCGCGCTGGCTGGGCGTAATCCCCCTCACCGCCGGCACTCAGCCACGATCGTAGGGCTTTGAGATGTGTTGGTGTACGACTTTCCACTTTCCCTCCTTCTTCGAGAAGCAGAATGTGGCGCGCACAGTATCCCGAAAAGTCTTTCCGTCAGGTAAGGTGCCGCCACACTGGAGAGTCCCGTGTGCAAAGGCCGCGTCGGTACCTACTGTGACTTCTAGGTCTTCGAGTTCGAATCGCATCTCGCCTTGCGCATCTGGCTGCCACTCGTCCCAGCTCTTACGATACTCGGACGCTGACGAATACTTCATTGGAGGCAGCACATCGTAGATGAGCACTGTCTCATCGTGATTCGTGAGTACGTCGTCATGTCTGCCCTCGCGAGTGGCGCGCGTCCAAGCGTCGAGGACGGAGCGAATGGCGGATTCATCGGCAGAGTGTGCGCTTGAGTTCATAGAGTCTCCGTGGATTGCTCAGTGCAAGGTTATGACGCCCAACGTTCGAATTGTGCTGCGGGCCCAGGCGTGCGCACGCAAGCAGGGTACTCACGCCGGGTTCTCGGAACTACTTCAAAAGGCGGTCCGGGACATCCGAAGGAAGACTCGCGAAGGATTGACTTCGCCTTTCTTTCGCCCTATCCTCAGTGTCGATTCGACCACCCCGGTCCCGACAGCGCGAGCGGAAAGCAGGCCGCTCGCGAAGGCTCGAAAGGGACGGCGCCATGCGTTGGCGGCGTGCACGGTCCGCGCGCAGGGGTGGGGTGACAGCGACGCTCGGCAATGCGAGCCCGTCGGTCGCGGAGCCCAGCGTTACCTCCGCGCTACCGACTAC
>CAZVOI010000128.1:0-3471 GCA_964628275.1 uncultured Acidobacteriota bacterium
AGGACCGCCACGACCGTCAGGAAGATGCCGGCATGCCAGGCCGAAAGGTCGAATGAGATCACGGGGTAGAGGAGGCTCAGGCCCATGGGTAGCATGGATGCCACCATCGCCAGCAGGCCCAGGCGGGTGAGGATCGCATACATCACCGCATACCACGCTCCCAGGAAGATCGGGTCCAGCGGATGGAAGCCGCCGAACCACGCCCCGAAAAGCCCGAAGCTCGGCAGGGACATGACGAGGACGAAGGCCCCGGCGACGAGCAAGGGGCGGCGCAGCAGGATGCGGAGCAGCAGCAGCAGCACCAGCATCACAAAGCTGAGCTGGAGCGCGATCTCCATCGCCCCGAAGACCCAGCCGGCGAGGTACCGGCCGCCTAGCACCGTGACGAGGAGCGGGGCGGACGAGACGCGTGGGGCCGAGCCTAGCCAGCCCGGCCCGAGGATCATGAGCGCGCCCAGGTAGGGGAACGCCAGACCGGCGCAGGAACCGATCAGGATGTCGCGGCCCACCATTGGATCCCTGAAGCGGCCCGAGAGGAGCCGGCTCCATGAGACCAGCGTCTCCGGCCAGAGCCTCCGGACGTAGGGCTCGAGAGCAATGTAGTAGAGCCAGAATGTCGCGCCCTCGAATAGTGCCGCCTCCGCGGCCCTGGTGAACAGGGACCACTCGGAGAGTCCATCGCCGACATGGCTTGCCGTTAGGAGCCACCGGAACATCACGATCCCGAAGATGAAGGTCGCCAGGCGCAACGCTCCCCGTCGGTCGCCGCGCCCGAGACGCAGGTTCCGGCGTGCCAAGAGCGCGCCCAGGGCGAGGATCGCCGCGGTCATGAGATTCCACCCCGCGAACCCGGAGCCCGCCGCGACCGGCTGCTGCCGCCATGGCCCGAAGATCTCGAAGTAGACGGGCTTGCCCCGATACGCGGCCGCCTCTACGTGGATGGGGATCTCGGGGCGATCGGGGTAGACACCGTCCCAGGCCTCTCGGGCGTCTCCCCAGACGGAAGGCACCCAGACGGCGTCCGCGGGCCGGAAGCGCGTGAGGTCGAGACCGGCCTCGGCGAACAGCGCAGCCCAGCCGGGGGCGATCGGTTTTTCTGTCGCATCGTCTTTCAGCGGCGAGACGGCGCGGAGGTAGACGAGCCGGCCCTGCGTGTCCAGCCCCATGTTGACCATGCCACGGACCACCGCTGGCGGGTCCCCGCTGCCCACTATCCCGTCGCTGTCCTGGGAGACGAGCGGCTGCGGGCTCTCCCTGTACCAGAAGTAAACGGCGTGGGGCTGGCCGGTGGCGAGGTCCTTCCAGCGAGTGAGGGACGGATCCCGCTGCGTGATGTGACGAATGATCTCGTAGTTGTACGCGAGTCCAAAGGCCCGGTCCGCGGGCCTAGCGGAGCCGCGCAGTCTCTTGAGGATCTCGCGGGAGCTGTCGGCGAGCACCTGCGGCGAGCGCTCGAGGGGCACGTTCTGGATCAGGTTCGGCCGCCATCGAAACATGATGGCGAACAGGAGGGCGAGGCACAGTACGAAGCCCAGCAGGCACGCCCATGCCGCCGCGGGCCGAAGGCTGCCGACGTCGCCGGCCGCCGCCACCATCTCCGGGGAAGGCGTGACGCCGGCCAAGAGCGCCGCCGCCAGCGGGTCGCCTCCGGGCAGAGCGGCGGCGACGGCGATTGCCGAAGCCGGCCGCGCGCCCGGATCCTTCTCGAGGCAGCGCAGGATGGCGCGCTCCAGTACGGGATCGATCTCCGCGGCGAAGCCGGAAGGACTGGGAGGCGGTGTCGTCTGATGCCCGCGCGCCAGCTCCGCGAGAGTCTGACCCTCGAAGGGCCGCTTCCCCGTGAAGACCTCGTAGAGCACGAGGCCGAGTGAGTAGATGTCGCTGCGGACGGACACGTCTTGGCCCGCAAACTGTTCGGGGGCCATGTAGGCGGGCGTGCCGGAGGCCATGTCCTCGCGCCCGATCTGCTCGGCAATCCCCGCGAGGCCGAAGTCGGCGATTCGGACGCGGCCCCGCCCGTCGATCATCACGTTGGCGGGCTTCAGGTCGCGATGCAGCACGCCCTGGTCGTGGGCGGCCGCGAGGCCGGCGCAGAGCTGGCGCGCGATCTCGATGCCCTTGTCCTTTGGGAGGCGGCCGATACGACGCAGCAGCGACGAGAGGTCCTCGCCGTCCACGTATTCCATCGAGATGAAGGGCAGCCCGTCGGCCTCGCCGATGTCGTGGACGCGGCAGACGTTCGGGTGCGTCACCTCGCGCGCGATCCGGACCTCGTTGTGGAAGCGCGCGAGCCGGCTCGGATCGTTCTTGAGCGACTCCGGCAGGAACTTGAGCGCGACGGTCTGTCCGAGCTTCACGTCGTCGGCCCGGTAGACCTCGCCCATCCCGCCTTTGCCGAGCGGGCCGACGACACGATAGCGGCCCGCCAGCATCGTGCCGGGAGTGAAGCGCGGCGTCGGATCGCGGCGCGTCTCCGCCGGCTGAACGCCCGTCTCGGCAGACGAGTCCGCGCTGCTCCCCGGATTGCCCGGCGCCGGCATTCAATCTCCTACGGGAAGTGCGCCCATCGCCATGATAGCCGCGGAGCCGCGAGAGTGCGGGTGCTCAGTCCTGACGCACCGCCGCCGCGATCGGCAGTCGCGCCGCGCGCGCCGCGGGCAGCAAGCCGCCCAGGACGCCCATCGCCAACGCGAAGCCCATGCTGGTGGCGATGATCGCGGGCGTGATCCGGAACGCGAAGGCGACTTCGCTGAAGCTCTGCAGGTTGGACGTGCTCGTCGTGTAGCCGTGCAGCATCGAGGCGACGAGGCACCCGAGGGCGCCGCCGACGAGGCCGAGCAGCGCCGACTCGACGACGAACGAGGACAGGATCGCTCGCCGCGAGAAACCGACCGCGCGCAACGTGCCGATCTCGCGCGTGCGCGAGGCGACGATCCTGTACATCGTGTTCATGGCCGCGAACACGGCGCCTATTCCCATCACCACCGCGACCAGCCCGCCGAGCGCCTTGATCGTCTTCGCCACGGGCCCGGCCTGGTCTTCGTAGTATTGCCGCTCCGAGACCGCTTTCAGCGGCATGTTCGGCTGGAGCCGGATCCAGCGGTCGAGCGCCGCGATCTGAGCCGGATCCTCCACTCGGACGACGAGCGAGCTCGAGCCCGGGCCGCGCCGGCCGCCCAGCGCGTCGAAATCGCCCCAGACCTCGCTTTCGAAGGCGGCCCCCTCCGACTCGAAGACGCCGACGATCCGAAGCTGTCTGCGCCGGTGCCGCAGGATGCCGCCGAGCTCGAGGCCGCGGATGCGGTCCAGGATCCGGCGCCCGCCCACCACCGCGTCCAGGCCAGGCGTGAAGTGCCGGCCCGCGAGCAAGCGGATCCCGGACCGCACCTCGGGCCCCAGCGGAGTGACAGTACGGAGCACTACGTTGGTTCGCCGCCCATCGGACTTCCGCGGCAGCGCCATGACCGAGAC
>CAZVOI010000129.1:0-2121 GCA_964628275.1 uncultured Acidobacteriota bacterium
GACTTCTATTGGACGCTGAGGAGTGGACTGTCCTCTCGAAAGGACAGCCTCCTGACGTTGGGCCAACTCGAGGTGAGTGGCCTCCGGCGAGGTTCGTGAACTCTGTCCAGACAGAGTTGCCACGGCCCGCGACACCTCGTGAACCCTGTCCACACAGAGTTGCGACCGTTCAAACCAGCGGGCTCTGTCCAGACACAGTCGGTCCGTCGGTTGATTTCTTCGGAATCGGCTCAGGACCGGCTACAGGGACAGCCGGCCGGTGCTGTCGCCGAGCGACTCCACCGCAACTCCCATCTGATCGAGCAGGGTCAGGTAGAGGTTGGTCATCGGCGTTTCCGGCGGGACGACGAGGTGGCGGCCGCCCGCGATCTTGCCGTTGGCTCCGCCCGCGACCAGCACTGGCAGGTCCTCGTGCGTGTGCCGGTCGCCGTCCGCGAGCCCGCTGCCGTAGACGACGGCGACGTGGTCGAGCAGCGTCCCGTCCCCTTCAGGCGTCGCCTGGAGCTTCGCCAGCAAATGCGCGAAGAGCTCCACGTGGAACGTGTTGATCTTCGTCACCCGCTCGACGAGGTCGGGCTGACCCCGGTGGTGCGTGAGCGGATGGTGCGAGTCGGGGACGCCGATCTCGGGGTAGCTCTGCAGGCTGCCCTCGCGGCCGATCATGAAGGTCGAGAGCCGCGTCAGGTCCGCCTGCAGCGCCGCCACCTGCAGCTCGAACATCAGCTTCACGTACTCGGCGAACTCGGCCGGCAGGCCCGCGGGCTTCTCGAAGGGCGCCACCACATCGCGCGAGTCGGCTTCGGCGCGCTCGATCTGGCGCTCGATCTCGCGCACGCCGCCCAGGTACTCGTCGAGCTTGCGTTTGTCCGAGGGCCCGAGCTCGCGAGCGAGCGCCTGCGCGCGGCCCAGCACCACGTCGAGGACGCTCCGGCGGTCGGCGAGGCGCCGCGCGCGCGCGGCCGCGTCGAGCGGGACGTCGTCGGCGCCGAACAGGCGCTCGAAGGCCATGCGCGGATTCGTCTCGGGCGGCATCGGCGTCGTGTCCGAGCGCCAGGAGATGCTGTTGGTATAGGCGCAGCTGTAGCCGGAGTCGCAATTGCCGACGGTGCGCGACTCCTCGCAGCCGAGCTCGAGCGAGGCGAGACGGGTCTTCCGCCCGACCGCCGCGGCCGCCAGCTGGTCGACCGACACGCCGTTGTGGATGTCGGCGCCCGCAGTCTTGCGCGGGTGGACCCCGGTCAGGTACGAGCCCCCGGCTCGCGCGTGGTCGCCCGGTCCGTCGCCAAGCGCGTTGCCGTTCTTGTGCGCGAGGCCGGAGATGACCACGATCCGGTCCCGATAGGGCTCGAGTGGCGTGAGGATTCGCGAAAGCTCGAAGTCGCGTCCCTCGCCCTTGGGCGTCCAGTCCGCGGGCGTGACGCCGTTCGGCACGTACGTGAACGCCAGGCGCAGGGGGGAAGGCTGAGGAGCCGCGAAGGCGGGCGTCATCGCGTCGAGCGCAGGCAGCGCCAGGCTCGCTCCCATCCCGCGCAGCAGCGTCCGCCGGTCGAGCGACTTTCCGAAGACCACGCTCACGAGCCTCCCTCCTCCCGCCGCCGCTGGAACGGCAGGCTCTCCACGATCGCCAGCACGAGCGCCGAGAAGCGATAGTCGCTCGCTGCGACACGCTGCGCGATCTCGTCCACGCTACGCCGGTCGTAGCGCTCCAGGCCGCGGCCGAGCGCGAACGTCAGCATCTTTGCCGTGACGGCTTGCACGAAGGCCTCGCGGTCGGCGCGCAGGACACTCGCGAGCCCGGAGGCGCCCGAGAAGCTGCGGCCGTCGGGCAGCGTGCCCGAGGCGTCGATCGGCCACTTGCCGTCGGCCTCGCGCCACGAGCCGATGGCGTCGTAGTTCTCCAGCGAGAAGCCGAGCGGGTCCATCTTCTGGTGGCAGGCGGCGCACATCGGCTGAGTGCGGTGCGCCTCGAGCTGCTGCCGGAGCGGCGCCTCGGCGCCGACCTTCGCCTCGTCGAGCCGCGGCACGCCCGCCGGCGGGTCGGGCGGAGGTGCGTTCAGCATGTTCTCCAGGATCCACTTGCCGCGCAGCACCGGCGAGGTGCGGGTCGCGTACGAGGACACC
>CAZVOI010000130.1:0-2195 GCA_964628275.1 uncultured Acidobacteriota bacterium
CCGTCTCGTACACCACCCCCATCCCACCCCCGCCCAGCTTGGACAGGACCCGGTAGTGCGAGACCATCTGGCCGATCACGTCAGTTCCTCATCTTCCCGAAGGCCACGAGCGAGCTGCCCGCGAGGCATGCTGCGGGTCAGCGCGCCCTGAGCAACGGGCGTGGAAGCTCGGTGATGCGGTGCGCGGCCTTGTAGAGATCGACGGCCTTCTGCGCGTTGAGCCAGAACTCCGGGGTAGTGCGGAAGGCGGCCCCGAGTTTCAGCGCCATCACGGCAGTCACCGAGGTGCGGCCGTTGACGATTCGGTTGACCACCTTCACGTCGCAGCCGAGAGCGTCGGCGAGCTGCCTCTGGGTGAGGTTCAAGGGGGCGAGAAACTCCTCGCGAAGGATCTCCCCTGGACCGGTCGGTTCCCTGCGCTTGCTCATGAGCACCTCACTGATAGTCCCGAATCTCGACGTCGGTGGGACCCGAGATCGGTCAGCGGATCGCCATCCCGTACAGAATATACCTCTACTCGGTATACCTGACTCGGGGTAGGAAGCCGGAAGCCGGGGTTCGGCGCACGCGAGGTAGTTGCGTTGGCTGGGCTCGGCACTGCCGGAATGTCGCGTATGATGCGCCCCGTCCAAAGAGGTGAACGTGAAGCTGCTCCCCGCCCTCGCCGCCCTGGTCGCCCTGGTCGCGACCCCCGTGGCCGCCGAGAAGAATCCCTGGCCGGCCATCCGCAAGGAGCGCCTCCAGAAGCTGCTGCCCGGGGCCATGCAACTGGCCGGGGTCGACGCCTGGCTCGTGCTCTGCCGCGAGAACGCCAACGACCCCATGGCGATGCACGTAGGGGGCGAGAACGCCGGGGGCCTGGTGGCGTTCCTCTTCCTGCTGAAGGGCGAACGCGTCGAGGCGGTCGCGCTGTCTCCCGCCGGCGAGGCCGTGGCTCTGCGTGACGTGGGGCTGCACGATCGGGTCGAGCTGCTCGAGCGGGGCCAGACCGCGTACGACGCCGCGGCTGCGGCAATCCGGGCTGCCGATCCGAAGCGGATCGCGGTCAACTCCGGGAACACTGTGCTCGCGGACGGGCTGTCCTGGACGCAGCGCCGCGAGCTCGAGAAGGCCCTCGGGCCGGAGCTCGTCGCCCGGCTCGCGCCCTCGGAGGACCTCGTGGCCGAGTGGCTGTCCGTGAAGCTGCCGGAGGAGATTGCGATCCTGCGCCGAGCCGCCGCGCTCACCGAGCAGCTCGAACTCGAGGCGTACCGAACGATCGTACCGGGCAAGACCCGGGATGCCGACGTCGGCCGCTTCCTCAAGAAGCGGATGGCCGAGCTGGGTGTCACGGACTCGTGGAACCCGGACCAGAACCCGAACGTGAACTCGGGACCCGACCGGGGCCATTCCAACCCGACGGACCGCGTGATCCAGCCGGGAGACTTCATCCAGACCGACTTCGGCATCAAGCTCGACGGCGTCTGGAGCACCGACATCCAGCGCTACGCCTACGTACTGCGCCCCGGAGAGAAGGCAGCGCCCGCAGAGGCCGTGAAGAAATGGGAGAACGCTCGCAAGGGCAGCCGCAGGGCCCTGGCGGCGATGAAGCCCGGCGTGCGGGGTTACGACGTGGACAAAGCCCAGCGCGATTGGATGAAGGCGGTGGGCTCGGAATGGGTGATGTGGGGCACGGGCCATCCGGTCGGCTACTGGGCCCACGACGCGGGACCGTCGCTCTCGGGCGGCCAGTGGGAACGCGAGCCGTCAGGCAACCAGGTGCGCCGCCTGCAGCCGGGTCAGACCTTCGCCTTCGACGGTTTCTTCTCCTGGAAGCTCCCCGAGGGCGGCACGAAGACGATCTCCGTGGAAGAAATGGCCGTGGTTACGGACAAGGGGGCCGAGTACCTGATCCCGCCTCAGGAAGAACTGGTGCTCATCCCCTCGAAGTAGGGCGCTTGAGGGCCGCCTGCGCGGCATGCCAGCCGCACATGCCGTGGACGCCCCCGCCCGGGGGCGTGGAGGACGAGCAGAGATAGAGGCCCGGAAGCGGCGTCGCGTACGGGTTCCACGAGAGCGTCGGGCGCGCGAACAGTTGTGCCAGATCCTGCACGCCACCGCCGATCGCGCCGCCGACGTAGTTTTCGTCGTGGCGTTCGAAATCGGCCGGGGTCATCGTCGCGCGCGCCAGCACGAGGTCGCCGAAGCCGGGCGCG
>CAZVOI010000131.1:0-2835 GCA_964628275.1 uncultured Acidobacteriota bacterium
CGAGGGGCTCAACAACAAGATCCGCGTGCTCCAGCGACGCGCGTACGGCTACCGCGACGAGGAGTATCTGAAGCTCAAGATCATCTCCGCTTTCCTGCCGCCGCTACCCCGAGGTGCCTCCCGAGGCCCACTGTGATCCGCGTTGACCCCTTCTTAATTCCTCCTGAAGACTGGCTCTTCGCGACCCATGGCGACGTCGCTGAAGGCAAGCGACGCGCCGAGGAGTACAAGAAAGAGACAGGTTCCTATTCCGGAGCTGAGTACCTCATTGAGGAGTTTGTACGTCAATGGGTACTGGCCCAACTCTTGAACGCCTACAAATACCCGGCAGAGTGGCTTGGCGAGCGCATCATCATCGAAGAGCCCGTAAAGATGGGGTCCTCAGAGAAGGAAGCAGATGTTTCGATCAGGAACGCTAACCGACGGACCTTTCTCTACATCGAGGCCAAGAAGAGGGGCGTGTCAACCGAGGAGTTCGGTGCAGCGGAGCGTCAGCTAGAGAGCTATCTTGCTTCAACACACACAGCCACCATCGGCATGGTTACCGACGGAGACCGAGTTCGGACGGTCAGAAAGAAGATTGACCCTAACGACTTTGAGTACATTCCGGACCTTCCAGCCTGCGGGCTTGAGTGAGCCTGATCTCGTTAGTTGAGGGAGTAGCCCCGGCTTCCTGATCACGGTATTCGAGGGTGGCCCTCAGGTATCGTGACTGATCATCATCCGCGCCGCAGGCGCGCCGCTGCGTTTAGCAGGAAGCCCCTCGGGCCGGCTTGACTCCGGCCGCGAGGGGCTTTTCTCTTTCCGTTCTCTGTGCGGAAGGAGAACAGCCTTTGTACCAGTCTTTGCTTCAGGATTCCAGGTTTTTCGATTTGCTGTTGACGCTCGACGAGGACCTTGCGGCGGAGGCTCGGCGGGCCGGGTGTGCGTGCGGCGGCGTGCTGCACGGCGCTGCGTACGAGCGGAAGCCTCGAGGCGGTCCCGCCGGCTTGGCGCGCGGGAGCGCGATCCGGTTCAGCTTCTGCTGCGCGACGGAAGGGTGCCGGCGCCGAACGACGCCGGCTTCGCTGCGGTTCCTCGGGCGGAAGGTGTTCTTCGGCGCGCTGGTACTGCTCTTGCCCGTCTTGCGGGACGGCCCCACCCCTGAGCGTCTGAATCGGCTGTGCGAGACCTTCGCGGTGAGCGCGCGGACGGTGAGGCGCTGGTGTCGCTTCTGGCGTGAGACGTTTGTGACGAGCCGGTTGTGGCAGGCGGCGCGAAGCCGCTTTGCAGTTCCGGTTCGTGCGGAGAGCATGCCCGGGTCACTGCTCGGAGCCTTCTCGGGGATCAGCGATCCGGAGAGCCGTGTCGTCGCGGTGCTGCGTCTTGTGTCGCCGATCGGCGCGGGCGCGGCCGGCGCTTTCTGAGGATCGTGTCGGACCCGCAGAAGATGCATCTCGAATTCGTTCTGCGGCGGCCGTAGCTTCCTTCCGGCGCCTTGCTGACGGCTGGCGCGGGAGATGACGGCCATGTCGGACGATGAACGGCCGCGGTCGCACGAGCGCTGGGCGCACCTGCGCTTCTCGGTCGTGGGAGGTCTGTTGGCGTCGCCGCCGGCGCCGGGAGAGCTGCGTGCGGAGCTTTCGCGGCTGGCCGAAAAGCCGTGGCGGCATCCCACGACCGGTGAGCTCATGCACTTCGGGCTGTCCACCATCGAGCGCTGGTACTACGCGGCGCGGGCGGGCTCGAACCCGGTGGGAGTGCTGCGCCGGAAGCTCCGCGCGGACAGCGGCCGGTTCCTGGCGATAAAGGACAAGCAGGCCCTGGCGCTGCGCAGCCAATACGCGGAGCACCCGAGCTGGAGCTACAAGCTCCACCTCGACAACCTCGGCGTGCGGATCGCGCTCGATCCTGACCTGGGTGTGCCACCTTCGTACCCGACGGTGCGGCGCTTCATGGCCGCCCAGGGCTTGCTCCGGCAGCGCCGGAGACGGGGTCAGAAGGAACGTGAAGGGGAGATCCGCGCCCGGGAGCACCTCGCCGGCCGGGAGGTGCGCAGCTTCGAAAGCGAGTACGTGAGCGGGCTGTGGCACCTCGACTTCCATCACGGCTCACTGAAGGTGCTCAGGCCGCAGGGAGCGTGGGTCACCCCGATCCTGCTCGCCATCCTGGACGATCGCTCGCGCCTGATCTGTCACGCCCAGTGGTATCTCGACGAGACGGCCGAGAGCCTCGTCCACGGCCTCGTGCAGGCCTTCCTCAAGCGGGGGCTGCCCCGCGCGCTGCTCTCCGACAACGGGTCCGCGATGATCGCGCGAGAGACAGCACAGGGGCTCATCCGCCTGTCCGTCACCCAAGCCACGACCCTCCCGTATAGCCCCTACCAGAACGGAAAGCAGGAGTCGTTCTGGAACCCGGTAGAAGGACGGCTGCTCGCCATGCTGGAAGGCCAGCGGGATCTCACTCTCGCCCTGCTCAACGAGGCCACCCAAGCCTGGATCGAGATGGAATACAACCGCGAGGTCCATTCGGAGATCTCTCAGGCCCCGCTCGCGCGCTGGCTCGATGGCCCCACGGTCGGACGCGACTGTCCCACCGTCGACGCGCTCCGCCTGGCCTTCACCGCTGGTGAGACGCGGAGCCAGCGCACAAGCGACGGAACCGCCAGCATCGAGGGGGTCCGCTTCGAGATCCCCTCCCGCTTCCGTCACCTCCGAAAGCTCCACCTCCGCTACGCGGGCTGGGACCTCACCCACGTCTGGCTCGTGGACGAGCGCACTGGCGCCGTGCTCTCGCGGCTCTACCCGCTGGACAAGGCCCGGAATGCCGACGGCTTTCGGGGTGTCATCAAGCCGA
>CAZVOI010000132.1:0-2032 GCA_964628275.1 uncultured Acidobacteriota bacterium
TCTCCAGCCAGATCGGGATGTTCTTGCCCCTCGAGCCGACGTAGCCGACTTCGAGCCCCATACTCCTGCCGATCTGCTGCTGGACGGTCAGGTTGTAGTGCATCGCCGACGGCGACTTGAACTCGGGCCCCCAGCCGATGATCGTGAGGTTGGGCGGGAAGAGTGAAGGCGCACCCGCGACTGTAGAGAGCGGGTTCGCCAGGCTGAGGAAGGGATTCGCGCGCGTCGCGTTCAGCTCCAGGAGCGGCGTGTACGGGGGCGTCAGGACTCCGCTCTGGAAGAAGTCGCCGATGCCGGCAAGCGAATCGTAGAAGATGCCCCAGCCGGCGCGAACGCTGGTCTTGCCCTTGCCCGTGGGATCCCAGATGGCCGCCACCCGGGGCGCGATGTTGTTCTTGTCGGTCGGCACCACGCCGCGAGGGATGCCCGGATCGCCGGGGTAGAGAAGCCCGGCCGGCGCCGCGGGGAACTTGGTCGACTGCTTGCCGGGGTCGATCCGCGAGAGCGCGTCGTCCTTGTCGACGAACGGCGTCGGCAGCTCATAGCGCACGCCGACGTTCAGGGTGAGGCGGTCGGAGTAGCGGAACTCGTCCTGCACGTAGCCGGCATATAGCCAACCGGCGCCATCCTGGAAAGTCTGCAGAGTCGTGCGCCGGAACTGAGCAGGTTCGGCGATCAGGAAATCGGCAAGCGCGTTGCCCGTGATCAGGCCCGAGAACGTGTAGTCGCCGTTCGGGCGGTTGATCGACGCGATGAACATGTGCTCCTTGCGCACGTCGACGCCGAACTTGAGCGAGTGCCGGCCACGCAGCCACGTGAGATCGTCGGTGAACTGATACACGTCGTTGTTGCGCTGCACGAAGGGCTGCTGCGCGTCGCCCAGCCCCTGGAAGCCGGTGATCGCAATCGAGGGGAGGCCAGTACCGAGCGGGTTCGTGTTCGGCACGTTGATCCCGTACTCGGAGTTCTGCCGGCCCGAGGTGACGGCGGGCTGTGCGTCGATCTTGTTGACGCTGAAACGCGCCTGGTTGATCAGGCTCGAGCTGAACATGTAAGTGTCGGAGAGCATCGCATCCCACAGCTTCGCCACTACCTTCCCGTCCACCGGCGCGGTGGTGCGCGGCGTCGTGCGGTCGGTGTGGCTCCACAGGTAGCGCGCGAGCACCGTGTGCTTGTCGTTGAAACGATAGTCGAGACGGCCGCCCGCCTGGTTGCGCGTGTCGACCACGTCCGGCGACGCGATGTAGCTGTTCGTCCCGGAGTTCGGCAGCGGCATGAAGTCGTTCAGCAGCTTCACGGCGATCGGATCCAGACGGTTCGCGGGGATGATCCCGCCGGGGAACGGCAGGCCCGTCAGCGGGTCGAGGATGGTGGCCCCGGCGAAGTTGCCACCCCGCTGCGCGGCCGACGGCACGAACAGGTTCTGAGTCGTGCCGCTCGTATTCCGATAGCCCTCGTAGTAGCCGAAGACGAACAGCTTGTCCTTCTTGAGCGGGCCGCCGAGCGAAGCGCCGAACTGGTTCTGCTCGAGGTTGGGCTTGGGCTGGTCTCGCCGTGCGAAGAAGTTGTAGGCCTGGAGCGAGTCGTCGCGGTTGAACTCCCATGCCGCGCCGTGCCAAGTGTTCGAGCCCGAACGGGTCACGACGTTCACGATCGCGCCGACGTTCCTCCCGTACTCGGCGTTGTAGGAGTGGGTTAGGATCTTGAACTCTTGGATGGCGTCGGGCGGCGGCCGCAGCACGAAGCCGGTGTTGAAGGTGTCGTTGTTGGTCGCGCCGTCGAGCGTGAAGTTGTTCGACTGATTGCGCTGGCCGTTCACGTTGAAGCCTCCCGTGGCGTTGCCGAAGCCGCCTGGAGTCGCGTCACCATTGGCTCCACCGAGTCCGGCCGGAGGCGCCACCACGCCCGGGATCAGCGTGGCGAGCTGGGCAAAGTTCCGGCCGTTCAAGGGCAGGTCCACGACCTTCTGCTCGTCGATCACGATCCCGAGCGTGGCGTTCGAGGTCTCGACGAGAGGCGCTTCGCCGACCAC
>CAZVOI010000133.1:0-1883 GCA_964628275.1 uncultured Acidobacteriota bacterium
GATCGCCGCGCAGGCCGCCGAGATCGACAAGGTCAAGCGCTCCGAGTCGGGGATGATCGTGGACCCGGTCACGGTCTCGCCGGAGGCCAAGGTCGCCGACGCGCTCGAGGTGATGGCGCGCTTCCGGATCAGCGGCGTGCCTGTCACGGTGGGATCACGGCTGGTCGGAATCCTGACCAACCGCGATCTGCGCTTCGAGACCCGCACCAATCTGCCGGTCTTCGAGCTGATGACCAAGGACAACCTGATCACGGTGCCGGTGGGCACGACGCTCGAGCAGGCCAAGGAGATCCTGCACCGCCACAAGGTCGAGAAGCTCTTGGTCGTGGACAAGGACTTCAACCTGCGCGGCCTGATCACGGTGAAGGACATCCAGAAGCAGATCAAGTACCCGAGCGCGTGCAAGGACTCGCTGGGCCGCCTGCGAGTGGGCGCGGCGCTGGGCGTCTCTCCCGACACGATGGAACGCGCGGCGGCGCTAGTCGAAGCCAAGGCCGACGTGCTGGCCGTCGACACGGCGCACGGCCACACCCAAAAGGTGCTCGAGACAGTCGAGGCGCTGCTGAAGCAGTTCCCGGACGTCGAGGTGATCGCGGGCAACGTCGGCACCTTCGAGGGGGCGCGCGATCTGATTTCCGCCGGCGTCGCGGCAGTGAAAGTCGGCATGGGCCCTGGGTCGATCTGCACCACGCGCATCGTCTCGGGCGCCGGCATGCCGCAGATCACCGCGGTGGCCGAGGCCGCGCGCGCGGCGGCCAAGTCGGACACGCCGATCATCGCGGACGGCGGCATCAAGTTCTCGGGCGACGTGGTCAAAGCGCTCGCCGCAGGCGCGTCGTCGGTGATGATCGGCTCGCTGTTCGCCGGCACCGACGAGAGCCCGGGCGAGGTGATCCTGCGCCAGGGCCGCTCGTTCAAGAGCTATCGCGGCATGGGCTCGCTGTCGGCGATGAAACAGGGCTCCAAGGACCGCTACTTCCAGCAGGACGCCGAGTGGGAAGGCGCCACGCAGAAGCTCGTTCCGGAGGGCATCGAGGGCATGGTTCCCTACAAGGGACCGCTCTCGGCCATGATCCGGCAGCTCGTCGGCGGCCTGCGCGCCGGGATGGGCTACTGCGGCACGGCCACGCTCGGCGACCTGCGCTCCAAGTCCCGCTTCGTGAAGATCTCCTCGGCCGGCCTGAAGGAGAGCCACGTCCACGACGTGATCATCACCAAGGAAGCGCCCAACTACCGCCTTGAGTAGCCGAGCTGCGGCCGGGTGTCTCGTTGCAGCCACTCTGGCCTCCGGCTGCGGCAGGGCGTCTCGCGAGCCGCTGCTCACCTACTTCAACGGCGATCTCGGTCTCTCGATCCGGTATCCGGCTTCCTGGAAAACCGAGCAGGCGGAGCAGGCCGGCGTCTGGTATCGGTATTTCCTGGCGCCGCCCACTGGACCCAAGAACCAGCCGGCGGTCTCGGTCACGCTGCTCGTCAGCTCGACGAGCGGCAGCGTCGACGACTACGCACAGAGCTATCTCGGGGGCCACGATCTCGCCACGACTCTCGCCGTCGAACGAGGCCCCGCTGTGGGTAAGGTCTATTCGTTTCAATCCAAGGACAAAGCGCTCCGCTATTCGCTGATGCTGCTCAAGCACGAGTCTCGCGTGCTGGGCCTCTACGCGCAGGGAGAAGCGCCGCTCTTCGGCCGCTATCAGAAGGCGCTCGACGAGATCGCGACGAGCTTGACCCTTGAACGAACTGCCGACTATCCCGAGCTGCGCAACGACAAGTTCGCCTTCAGCATGCGGCTCCCGGCTTCCTGGAAGGAGACCCGCAATTTTTCCGGCGGCTCGAACCTGCTGGTGCAGTACTTGAGCCCGCCGCTCGCCGCCGACAAGGAG
>CAZVOI010000134.1:0-1970 GCA_964628275.1 uncultured Acidobacteriota bacterium
GCGCCGAAGCAAGGGCCAGTTGCTGGAGCTGGATGTCTCCGCGATCTTTGGCGACGCGCCGGCGCTGCCTGGAGCGGACTACGTGAGCGGGTCGGGTCTGGAGCAGAGACGTCAGCCGAGCAAGCGAGGCTCCCAAGACCGGCCGGCCATAGTCGAGGCCGGCGGCCTTGGCTGTAGCCGCTGCACGTGTGAAGACCCGTGGTAGCCGCTTTCTAGACTCCCAAGCGCCGAAGCAGCTGGGCGGTCGTGTACCACTCCACACCCGCACCCTTGAAGTCGTTGTCGTTCGACCACACTGGGACGCCGAAAGCCAGGGCGAGCGCCAGCAAGTCGACGTCGTCAGGATCGCGTCTCGCGATCGCCCGCTTCGCGGCTTCGAGCGTGGGCGCATACTCGTCCGGTTCACACTCGCGAACGGTCAACAGACGAAGCTGTCCTTCCAGGGCCTGGGGAAGCATGTCGTACTGCTCGGCAAGGAGCGGAAGGTATTTTCGGACCTCCTGCATGACGCCCTGTGTCGTCAGCACGCTGACGTCGGTCTGGGTGAATACTCTGAGCGCCGCATGCCCCAGGACGGCGGACAGCAGGACGTTAGCGTCGGCGGCGACTGCGGGGACGGGCTTTTCGCCAGGCTTCGAAGTCACGCTGGGCCTTCGTCTCGCTCACTCCGTGCGCCTTCAAGTGACTCGCAATCCCCGCGCCTAGGCGGGTCAGGAGCTCCCGGCGTAGCTCGACGGGGAGTTCCTGCGGCTCGCTTAGGGGAACCAAGAGTCCGGAGAGCTTGCCGTGGCGAGTCACGAACACGAGCTCATCACCCTTGACGAGTTCAGGCGCACGGCTTCGAAACTCCCTGACGCCAGCGACGCGCATGCGGAAGTCTATCTCGAGGCGGCAGAGGTGTCGACACTTGCGTACACAACAAACGACAGCAGTACTGTCCCTCACTGTC
Organism: uncultured Acidobacteriota bacterium; assembly: GCA_964628275.1. Taxonomy (GTDB): domain Bacteria; phylum Acidobacteriota; class Vicinamibacteria; order Fen-336; family Fen-336; genus CAZVOI01. Next base: position 950 of record CAZVOI010000134.1, read on the forward strand.
CCTTTTCTCGGGGCGCACCAACCCGAGCCCCTCGAAAGGGAATCTCTGCAAAGTTGCCTTTCGAATCGGGATCGAGTGGGTCGAGCCGTCGTGTACCACTCGACAGGTTGCCTCGAAGTTGTTGTCGTTCGACCAGACGGGGATTCCGAATACCAACGCCAGCGCGAGCAGGTCCACATCATCAGGGTCACGTTGCCGATCGCGCGCCGCGGGCGGCTGGCTTGGGGGCGTCGGCGGCGGGCTCGCATTCGCGGACGGCCAAGAGTCGAAGTTGGCCTTCCAAGACCTAAGGGAGAATGCCGGACTGTTTGGCGAGAACCGGGAGCTAGTCCTGCTGCCAAGCAGCGAGTTGGTTTACGCAGCCGGCGTCGGCGTGGTGAGGGCCGCCAGGACTTCCTTGTAGAGGTACTTGGCGCCCTCGACGCCGTTCAGCGGTCCGGCCTCGTACTCCAGCGCGAAGGTGCCCTTGAATCCGCCGGCCAGCATGATCCGCGTCGAGCGCTGCACGTCGTTCTTGTCGCCCCAGCGATCCCAGTATTTCGCGTGCACGTTCGAGGTCGAATACGGGGCGAGGGCCTTCAAGCCGTTGAACAGCATGTACTCGTGTTCCCAGTTGCAGAAGTCCGGTGTGGCGTCGCAGTAGGGATGATTGATCGTGTCGATCATGATCCGCAGGATCATCGGATCGGCCGCGAGGCCCCAGTGGTTCTCGAACGTGACTTTGATCCCGAGGTCCCCGCCGAAGTCCGCCATCTCCTTGTAGGACTCGATTGCCGCGTCCATCAGGGGAATGATGTCGAGGTTTCTCGGATACCCGTCGCTGCTCCGCGGAATCGCATTCGGTCGGATGGACGGTCCGAGGGCCTGCGGTGAGTTCATACGCATCGACTTCACGTTGAGCACCGCACAGCCTTGGAGCCAGCGCTTGGCCATGGCGACGCCCGCCTTGCGTCGCGCCTCGGCTTCCGGTGTCCCGAAGTCCGCGAGACCGAACGGGGCGTTGTTGGAGATGTGCTGGACC
>CAZVOI010000135.1:0-2289 GCA_964628275.1 uncultured Acidobacteriota bacterium
TGCCGCGCTGTTGCCCCCCGCATATGATCGGCGCGTGGAAGGACCCGCAGAATCAATGACTTAGAGCTGGATGCGATCAGATGTTATCGCACCGTTGGCTCTGAACTGCCCACGAACCGGGCGCGGCGAAGGGGGACGGGCCGATTCGAAATGATCGCATACCGTTCTAACGCACACGAGCGGCAACACAGGTCAGGCCCAAGCACTTTCCCCCATCGAGTGGCAGGCTTTTCTTGCTTCGAGCGATTGCCCGGAGGGTCAATCGCCCAGCGCCCGGCCCGCGGCGGGCAACGGCGGTAACAATGCTGTAAGAATTGGCGTAGTGGCGTCGCTTTGCTTACACTGGCGATGGCGAGACAAATGGCTTACCGGTGCGGCGCCGCGGTCGACCGCGCTCGACCTTCGCCTTAACCAAGCATCCCCTTTCGGGGTATCGCGTTTTGGCGCCTGCCTCCCGTCCCGCGAGCGGGCAGACAGCGCGGACGACCGGTCCCGGTTGCTCGATTCCACATCGATCAGGATCGCGCGTCGCCGTGCGCGTTGATACAAGGACTGCCAAGCGAAAACCAGAATATTGTTTGTTTTCAATTCATTAATGCTTGGCCCCAGGCTTGCATCGTGAACGGCCAAGTCCCCCGATGGCGTGGCATGGCCACCGCCAAACCCAAAAAACATGGAGTTTGCCCCATGAGCCGGAAGCAACTTCTCGGCGCCATTGCTGGCGCGCTATTCACTGCGGTTGCATCGCCAGCGTTGGCCGCGCCGCTTTATTCCGTGACCGATCTCGGCGACCTGCCGGGAGGCGTCGATTACAGTTACAGCTACGGCATCAACGGCACCGGCCAGGTGGTGGGAGCCAGCGGCGTCACCAACAACCCGCGCGCCTTCCTGTGGTCGAGCGGCGGCGGCATGCAGAACCTCGGCACCCTGCTGGCGGGCGGCAATTACAGCACCGCCCAGGGCATCAACAACGCCGGCCAGGTGGTGGGCTACAGCGACGCCGCCGACGCCGGAAAACGCGCCTTCCTGTGGTCGAGCGGCGGCGGCATGCAGGACCTCGGCGACCTGCCGGGGGGCAGCAATCTTAGTGCCGCCTTCGGCATCAACAACGCCGGACAGGTGGTGGGCGAGGGCTCTGCCGCCACCGGATATCGCGCTTTCCTGTGGTCGAGCGGCGGAGGCATGCAGGACCTCGGCGACCTGCCGGGGGGCATCGATCAAAGTACCGCCACCGGCATCAACGACGCTGGCCAGGTGGTGGGCTACAGCTACGCCGGCATCGCCCCTCACGCCTTTCTGTGGTCAAGCGGCGCCGGAATGCAGGATCTCGGCGTCCTGCCGGGGGGCACTCAGAGTTTGGCCTTCGGCATCAACGGCGCCGGCCAGGTGGTGGGCTCCAGCGCCGTCGCCCCCGGCGCTCGCCCTTTCCTGTGGTCGAGCGCGGACGGGATGCTCGATCTGAACTCCCTCCTCGATGCCAGCGGTCTTGGCTGGACCCTGTTCGAGGCTCGCGCCATCAACGAGAGTGGCCAGATCGCTGGCGATGGTCTTACCCCGGGCGGCTTGCCGCACGCTTATCTGCTGACGCCCGTTACCCCGGTTCCCGAGCCGACCCCGGTTCCCGAGCCGACCCCGGTTCCCGAGCCGACCCCGGTTCCCGAGCCGGCGACGGGCGCCTTGTTCGGCATCGGCTTGGTTGGGCTCGGCTGGGCGGCACGGCGCCGCCGACGCGCCTAAATCATATCCCGTTTAATTGGACCCACCCCCTCACCCAGCTTCGGGTAAGGCGCGGCTTGCGCCGCGCCAACCCTACGCAACCCTCTCCCCCCGCGACTTGCGGCGAGAGGGAAGGATGAGCTGGGCGACGCAACCTAATCGCATCCTGCTCTAGCGTCGAGGGAGGCCAACCCGCTTTCCCGAAAGTGACCACCGCTCAATGCAGCGGATCGTCGCCGCGTCCACGCCGAAGTTCTTCGGTCGCGCGCAGGATGCGCATCCAGATGCGTTGGCCATCAACGTCGCCGTCGGCGAGCATCTTGTCCGCCCGCATCGCCGCATGCACCGGCGCCTCGTCGCCATGCCGGTCGACGAGCAGCTTGGCCGACCGCCAGATGTCGATCTCGTCGGTCACTGCGTCGACCGCCGCCAGCCCGCCGCTTTGGCCTCGGCTTCGGAGCAGAACAAGCGCTCGCCCTTCGCCGCATCGATCGTGGTGCGATCATAGAACCGCCCGCCGGGGACGTGGTAGATGCGCTCGCCCTTGGAGCCGATGTTGCCCTTGATGCGGCA
>CAZVOI010000136.1:0-4006 GCA_964628275.1 uncultured Acidobacteriota bacterium
ACGACGTCAGCGCCGCCAGGCTACCACGGCGCGCTTCGAGGCGAGCCTGGAAGCTATCGTAGTTCGACCGGCCGCCGTTGAAGGCGTAGGTGATGTCGCCGTACTCCTGGATCGGCCGGCGCGCCTGCAAGCTCAGCGAGCCGGCCGCGTTGTTCGGCCGCGCCTGGTTGTAGTTGGCGAACAGCAGCGTGTCCTTCACGCGGTTGCCGACGTAGGCGAGGTCCAGCACCACATTGCGCACCAGCTCGCGCTGGACGGAGGCGAACCAGCTCTGGACCGAGCTGGTCTTGTTGTCGCGCGGCATGTAGGTGATATTGGCCAGCGTCGGAACAAAGCGCGTGGGGTCGGTGAGCCCGGCCGGATAGCCGCTCTCGGTGCGCCGGAACGTCGGATCGAGCGGGTTCGCCTGCGACACCACCGCGTTGATCACCTGCGGCCCGTTGATCGGCAGGATGTTCGCGCCGCCGGCGCGGTGGAAGTGGATGTAGTTGATGCCGAAGCCGCCGCGCACGACGGTCTTGTCGTCGAACGCGTAGGCGAATCCGAGCCGCGGCGCGATGTTGTTCTTATCGGGATCGACCAGCGAGCGGTCCGAATCGCTGGCTTTCACCATCGTCTTGGTGGCCGGATCGTAGTTGGTGAGGTTGTTGTCCTTCTCCCACTGTGGTGTTCCGTACTCGTAGCGCACGCCGAGGTTCAGCGTCAGCTTGCGCGAGACCTTGAAGTCGTCCTGCACGTAGCCGAAGTACAGATTCTGGCGCAGATTGGCGATGAAGAAGTTGGTCAGCGCGTAGCGGCTGCGCAGGCCGAACATGAAGTCGGAGAGGTTGTACTGGTTGTCGGCGCTGGTGCTGCCGACGGGACGGCTGAAGCGCCCGGTGTACTCGTCGCGGCCGTAGAGCGGGTTCACGTCCTGGACCTCGGTCGCGATGTGCTGAAACTCCAGGCCGGTCTTGATCGAGTGCCTTCCGAAGCTGCGCGCGTAGTTGAGCTTCGGGTTCCACACGGTCGGGTACTGCCATTGTGGGTTCGTCGCCTGGCGCCCGAGATCGGAAAACCCGGTGACCACCTGCGCGACCAGGCCGCCCGAGATCCGCGGATCGTTCGGCAGGCCGGTGATGCCGTACGCGTCCTGCGCGCTCGGCGTGCCGAGCCCGGGCGGGTTCTTGCCGGCGATGGTGCGCGACCAGCCGAGGCGGAACTCGAGCAGCTGGCTGTTGCCCGGCGAGTATGTGAAGCCCGTCGCGAACTGCTTGTTGGTGACGTACGTGAGGCCGTTGCCGCCGCCGCCCGATGGCAACGGGATCGGCGACTGGTCGGAGAGATCGGCGTCGCGATAGCCGAAGCGCGCGAATGCCCGGAGCGCCGGCGACACCTGGAAGTCCACCTTGGCGTTCATCTTGTCGTTGTCGTTCTTGAACTCCTGGAGGATCTGATAGTTATTGGCCGCGTTCGTGTTGGTCGGGTTGGGCAGCTCGCTCAGCACCTTGGCCGCGAACGGCGTCATCGGGATACGAGTCCCCGCGGGATACTCGGCTCCTGTCTGCGGGTTTCGGACCGGCACGCTCAAGATCCCGGCGCGCTGGGTGGGCGTCGCGATCGTGGAGAACGCGACCTGCTTGCGCGTCTGCCGGAAGCCTTCGTAGTCGAGGAAGAAGAAAGCCTTGTTCTTCACGATCGGTCCGCCCAGCACCGCGCCGAACTGGTCGCGGCTGAGCGGCGGCTTCTCGCCGCCAACCGGCTTGAAGAAGCCCGTCGCGTTCAGCGAGGTGTCGCGCATGAACTCCCAGGCCGCTCCGTGGAAGCGGTTGCTCCCGCTCTGGTAGGCGACGTTGATCGGGGCGCCGCCGCTGCGGCCGTACTCGGCGCTCATGTTGTTGGTGACGACCTTGAACTCGGCGACGGCGTCCGGCGGCGGCTGCATCACCTGGTTCGAGAAGCCCTGGTTGCTCGTCCCGTAGGCGTTGTTGTCAACGCCGTCGAGCAGGAAGTTGTTGAAGGTGCTGCGCAGGCCGTTGACGTTGAACGAGCCCTCGCGCGGGGCCCCGCCGGTGTTGAGCGCCGACACCCGGACTCCCGACGAAAGCAGCGCCAGCGCCGAGTATTCGCGCCCGTTCAGCGGCAGCGCCACCGCCTGATCGTGCGTGATCACCTGGCCGCGCTGGCTCGAGTCGCGCTCCAGCGGGCTGACCTCGGCGGAGACCTCCACCGTCTCGGTCACCGCGCCCGCCGCCAGCGTCAGGTCGACGCGGGTACGGGATCCGACCGAGGCGCGCACCTGGTCAGCCGTGGCGGGCGCGAAGCCCTGCAGCTCGGCGGTGACCTTGTAGAGGCCGATGCGCACCGTGAAGAACTCGTAATTGCCCGCTGCGTCGCTGACTTTCGTCGCGACGACCCCGGTGTCGAGGTTGAGCAGAGTCACCGTCGCTCCCGGCACGACGGCGCCCGTCTTGTCGCGGACGGAGCCGAGCACGGTCGCGGTCTCGAACTGCGCCGCGACCGGCAAAGCCGCGCCCAGATAGCAGGCCAGCGACACGCAGAACGCGAGCTTTCTCATGGTTCCTCCAGATTCGAAACGAACGCAAGCTACGAGCCGAGCGTGACTCGTGTGCGACATCGGTATGACAACGACATGATAGTCGGATTCGACTAGTGTGGAAGCGTTTTTGTCGGTCCGGCGCCTACTCGACCAGGTAGTGCCCTGCGATCTCTCGGAACTCGGCGAGCTGCTGCGTCTGCCACGCTTCGTCCCGCTCCAGCTCGGCCGCCAGCAGACGCGCGGCGGCCGGCGCCATCGCGAGCGCGGCGCGCGAGTTCAGGAACAGCGCCCGGGTCCGGCGCGCCAGGACGTCGTCGAGCGTGCGCGCCATCTCGTGCCGTGCCGCCCACACGATCTGGGCTCCGCAGATCGGCAGATCGGGATGGAGCAGCTCGGCCAGTTCGAGCCGCTCACCCATCAGGTCGGAGACCGCAGCGGCGTCGGATCCGTAGAAGGAAAGCGCGCCAAGGCTGTCGGCCTGTTCGTGGAACCCGTGAATCCGCAACTCGCGTGTGACCGACGGGCGCTCGTCGAGCCGAGCCAACACCGCCGCGTGGTCGACGCAGTCCTCGGCCATCCGGCGATACGTCGTCCACTTGCCGCCGGTGATGGTGAGAAGGCCGGAGCCGGAGATCTGGATCTTGTGGTCGCGCGACAGCGTGGCCGTGGCCGACTCGTCGCCCTCCTTGACCAGCGGCCGGATCCCGGTGAAGACGCTCAGGATGTCCGCCCGGGTCGGCCGGTGCGCCAGGTAGTCGCTGGCCGTTTCCAGGATGAAGTCGACCTCGTGGCTCTGCGGCGAGGGCTCGAGCGCGAGCGCGAGCGTGTCAATCGGCGTGTCGGTCGTGCCGACCACCACGTGGCCGTGCCACGGGATCGCGAACATCACGCGCCCGTCGCGGGTGTGGGGAACCATGATCGCGACGTCGCCGGGCAGGAAATCGCGCGCCAGCACGATGTGCACGCCCTGGCTCGGCGCGATCAGCGGCGCCGCGGCCGGATCGTCGAAGCGGCGCAGCTCGTCGCAGAACGGCCCGGTGGCGTTGATGACGGAGCGCGCGAGGACCCCTCGCTCCTGCCCGGTCTCCGCGTCGCGAAGCGTCAAGCCGTTCACGTAGCCGTCTTCGTCCTTCGACAACCGCACGACGCGCGCGTAGTTGAGCAGGCACGCGCCCTGCTCGGCCGCGGTCTGCGCCAGGTTCACCAGTAGTCGGCTGTCGTCGAACTGGCCGTCGTGGTACTTGACGCCGCCGCGCAGGCCTTCCTGCTGGAGCGTCGGGATCCGCTCGAGGACCTCTTCGCGCGACAAGAGCTCGGACGCTCCGAACCCGTAGCGGCCCGCGAGAACGTCGTAGACCTTGAGCCCCAGACCGTAGAAAGGCGCCTCCCACCATTGGTAGTTGGGCACCACGAACTGCAGGTCGCGCACCAGGTGCGGCGCGTTCCTGCGCAACAGGCCGCGCTCCT
>CAZVOI010000137.1:0-3436 GCA_964628275.1 uncultured Acidobacteriota bacterium
GCCGGGCAGGATCGAGCCGACCGTCTCGTACGGGGAGAACGCCCACTCGGCCATGTTCGACTTGGCGAGCACGATCGCGCCCGCTTGCTTGATGCGCTGCACCTGGAAGGCGTCCTTGTCCGAGACGAAGCCCTCGAGCGCCAGCGAGCCGTTGGCGCTCTGCAGCCCGATCGTCTCGAAATTGTCCTTCACGATCGTCGGCACGCAGTGCAACGCTCCCACGGGTCCGCTTTGCGCGAACCGCCGATCCAGCTCCTCGGCCTCGCGCAGCGCGGTCGGGCTCACCAGCACCAGCGCGTTCAGCGCCGGGCCGTTCTTGTCGTAAGCCTCGATCCGCCGCAGGTAAGACTCGACCAGGCCGCGACAGGTGAGCCGGCCATCGCGCAGCGCGCCGTGGATGCCGGCGATCGTCGCCTCGACGACCTCGAACCGCGGCGGCGACTGGGCGGACACCGGCGCCGCCAGCAGCGAGAGGAATGCGAACACGGCGAATCTATTCGGCATGGCTGGTGTTGAAGGCTAACAGCACGCTGACCGGTCCTGCCCTGGCAGCGGTCCCTGCTATCACCTACCTGCGGCGGCGCGCTCAGCGCGGGGTTAGCATGATGGTCGTGAAAGCCGTGATGCTCGACGTCAGCCCCGAAGTGCTGGCCCGCCGCAAGCTCACCGGCGTCGATCGCCGGGACGAGTTGTGGGAAGGGGTATGGCACATGGCACCCGCGCCGAGCCGCGAGCATCAAAGAATCCTCGACGAGCTGATCGTCTTCTTGCTGCCGCTGCTGAAGCGGGCCGGCAGGGGCACGCTCCACTCCGGCATCAACGTCTTCGATGAGGCGTCGCGGAGCGAGAACTATCGCATCCCCGACGTCACGTTCGTCGCCGCCGGCCGGGAATCGGTTCTGGCCGAGGACGGCACTCGGGGCGGCGCTCCCGATGCCGTGATCGAGATCCGCTCGCCTGAGGACGAGTCCTACGACAAGCTTCCGTTCTTCGCCTCGCTCGGCGTGCGCGAGGTGATCATCATCGATCGTGACACCAAGAAGCCGGAGATCTATCGGCTCGCAGGCTCGCAATACCTGGCCGTCGCAGTGGACCGCGAGGGTTGGGTCGGGTCCGAGACGCTTCGCGTCCGCTGGCGGCAATCACCCGGCTCGCCCGTGCTCGCCATCGAGGACGTGGGCGACGCTAGCGCGCGGGCCGAGATCTAGGCTCCAACGGCCGGAGACTCATGGCAAAGACCGACTTCAAGTCCGTAAACGACTACATCGCGACCCAGCCCAGAGACGTGCAGGCGATCCTGCAGCGCGTCCGCGGCGCGATCCGGAAGGCCGTGCCCGCTGCGGAAGAGACGATCAGCTATCAGATCCCCTGCTACAAACTGCACGGCGCGTACGTCGTCTATTTCGCCGGCTGGAAGCAGCACTACTCGGTCTATCCTGCCGGCGAGCGGCTGATCGCCGCGTTCCGGGCCGAGTTCGCGCCGTACACGATCAGCAAGGGCACGATCCGCTTCCCGCTCTCCGAGCCTGTCCCGGTGAGGTTGATCGCTCGGATCGCGAAGTTCCTGGCGAACGAGGCGGCCGCGCGCGCGCAGTTGAAGCGGGCCAAGCCGAAAAAGCGGCGCTGAGCCGGCGGGTCAGGCGTTGGGGGCGACGCCTCGAATCAGCCGTTCGTACCGCTCGATGACCACCGGCCAGCGGTATTCGGCGTCGACGTAGCGGCGGCCGTTCGCGCCGAGGGCGCGCCGCAGAAGCGGCTCGCGGACCAGCAGATCCAGGGACTCGACGAACTCGTCGGCCGACGCGTAGAAGAGGCCGGCGTTCGAGCGGCGGCAGTGGTCGAGCAGCACCGGCGAGCGGGCGTTGGCGAGCACCGGCGTCTCCAGCGCCATTGCCTCGAGCAGCGAGATCGACAGGCTCTCGTAGGGACTCGAGCAGACGACCGCCGAGGCGCCGGCCAGCGCGGCGCGCTTCTCGGTTTCGCTCACGAAGCCCAGATAGCGCACTCCCGGCGAGCGCGGCTCCGGCATCGCCAGGTCGCCGATCAGCAGCAGCTCGGCGGCGCCGCGACAGGAGCGCCGGTAGCTGTCGTAGAAGGCGACCATCTCGGCGCAGCCCTTGCCGGCATCGATCCGGCCTGCGTAGAGCGTGTACGGTCCGCGCACGTCGTGGCGGATCTTGAAGGCTTCGACATCGGGCGCCGATCCGTCGTCGATGCCGATGCCGGCGACGACGGTTGGACGTTCGCCAAGCGGGAAGCGCGCTCGCACCAGATCGGCTTCAGGCGGCGTCAGGAACGCGAACGCGCTGGGCAGCGCGAACACCTCGCGGAAGATGCCAAGGCGGAGCGCCGGCTCGTCGTGAGTAGTCGGAACCAGGATCGATCGCTCCGGCGCGGCCTTCAGGCCCCAGTAGGTCGGATAGTAGAGATAGGTGAAGAACAGGATCGCCACGAAACGGTCTTTGTCGTTCTTCAAAGCCTCGACCAGACGCGGCACGTTCGGCCCCTGCCGGCGCAGCCATTCGATCTCGTCGGAGTCGCTGTGCGGCTGGTCGTAGATCCGATCCGAGAAGGCGTTGAACGCCGCGAGATCGCGTTCTTCCTCGCTCGGAAAGCGGCGGACCCGCACTCCAGCCAGCGTCTCCCCGCCTTCGGGCAGCTCGTTCTTCCAGGTCACGTAGTCACGCGCGCAAGTCGTGAAGACGGTGACGTCGAAGGCGGTCAGGCGCTCAGCAACCGCGCGCGCCAGCGCCTCCGATCCACCGGTGACGTCGGTCCCGTAGCGTTGCACGACGATCGCGAGCGCGGGCTTCACAGCGACTCGATATGGCCGCGCAGCGTCGCTTCGACCGTCCTCGGCGCGAACGCCTCGAGCCGCTGGCGCTGTCCCGCGAGCACCGCCGCGCGCAGCGGCTCGTCGTGCGCGAGCTGGTACGCCATCTCGGCCACTTCGGCCACGTCCTTGCGGTCGAACTGGACGCCGGCGCCGCCCAGCGTGTGCGGCACTGCGGCCGCTCGATAGGCCAGCACCGGCACGTCCAGCAGCATCGACTCGACCAGCGGCACGCCGAAGCCCTCGTGCTCGCTCATCGAGACGAAGACGCGCGCGCTCTTGTAGTAGGCCAGGAGGTCGTCGTGCTCCACGTGGCCCGTGAAAACGACCTCCCAGGGCGTGAAGTCCTCCTCGTAGAGGAAGGCCTGCAGCGCATCGAAATAGGCGCGCCCTTTCGGCAGCTTGCCGACCAGCAGCAGCCGGACGTTGGGGTCGATCGCGCGCTTCCAATAGGCGGCGAGGCGGATCAAGTCGGCGTGGGCCTTGTTGGGCGAGACGCGTCCGACGAACAGCACGTTGTCCGGGCCGTCGGCGAGAGTACGCGCCAGCACCGGGTTGGGCGTCTCGCGGTAGCGGTCGAAGTCGAGATAGATCGGCAGCACG
>CAZVOI010000138.1:0-2923 GCA_964628275.1 uncultured Acidobacteriota bacterium
CCTTCCCGGAGGAAGATAATGTTGAAGCGAATTGCCGCCGTTTGTGGCGCCCTGATCGTCGCGGCCAACGCCCACGCCCAGGTCGATCGCGCCACGCTGTCGGGCGTCGTCAAGGACAGCTCCGGCGCCGCCATCGCGAGCGCGAGCGTCACGGTCACCCACGTCGCCACCAACGTGGCGACCAAGGTGAACACCACCAGCACGGGCAACTACCTGGTCGTCAATCTGGCGTCAGGCCAGCACCTGGTCGAGGCCGAAGCCCAGGGCTTCCAGAAGTCCGTCCAGTCGGTCATCCTCGAGGTCGGACTGCGCGGCCGCCTCGACTTGACGCTTGGGGTCGGCGGACTGGCGGAGACCGTCACGGTCGAGAACGCCGTCCGGCTCCTGAACACCGAGACGGCGGCCGTCGGCACCGTTCTCGACCAGAACGCGGTCTCGAAGCTGCCGCTGGCGATCCGCAACTGGGACGACCTGTTGGCGCTGGTGGCTGGCGTCCAGGGCGACCGTTACAGTGAAGAGGGCGGCGCGACGGCGCTCGGCCGCACCGGCGGCGTGAACGTGCACGGGAACCGCTCGCTCCAGAACAACTTCCTGCTCGACGGCGTCGACAACAACACGATCTCCACCAACGTCCAGGAGCTGAGCACGCAGGTCTCGCGTCCTTCGATCGACTCGATCGAGGAGTTCAAGGTCGTGACCAGCCCCTACTCGGCCGAGTACGGGCGCTCGCCGGGCGCAGCGATCTCGGTCACCACGAAGTCCGGGACCAACTCGCTCCGCGGCGCGCTCTACGACTACTACCGCAACGCGGACTACGACTCGAACACGTATTTCAACGAGGGCTACCGTACCGAGCGCGGTCTCGCGACTCTGCCCAAGCCGGTGAACGACCAGAACCAGTTCGGCGCCAGCCTGGGCGGGCCGATCATGAAGGACAAGGCGTTCTTCTTCGCCGACTACGAGGGAACGCGCATCACCAAGGGCGTCACACGGATCACGCGCGTGCCCACGGCCGAGGAGCGGCAGGGTGTGTTCAGCGGCGGCGTGCGAGACCCGCTCACCGGCCAGCCTTTCCCCGGAAACACCATCCCCGCCAACCGCGTCGATCCGGTGGCGCGAGCCATCATGGACCTGCTGCCGGCGCCGAACACTCCAGGCGCCAATAACTACACCCGCCCCGACGCCGCGGTGATCGATGACGCCGACCGGTTCCTGGGACGCCTCGACCTAAGGCTGTCGAACAGCGACAACGTCTTCGCGCGCTACATCTACACGACGCGGACGCGGGTGCTGCCCGGCTGGTTCGGCGGGATAATCGACGGTACGAGTAGCTCGGCGCTGGGAGACCAGGGCATGAAGTCCCACGGCCTGGTCATGGGTTGGACCAAGATCCTCGGCCCGTCTCTGGTGAACGAGTTCCGCTTCTCGGGGATCAAGGCGGATTCCGACATGACCCAGGTCCCCTTCGGCCAGGCCCCGCCCCCCGCGGCGGTTGTTCCCGGCGTCCCCGTGGACCCGCTGTTCAGCGGCGGCGTGACGGGCATGAACATCATCGGCTACTTTGGTGGCGGCGCCAAGATCGGTTCGCCCAACTTCTCGCCCAAGTTTCAGCACACGCGCCAGTACGAGTTCTTGAACACGCTGTCGTGGCTCAAGGGGAACCACCAGTTCAAGTTCGGAGCCGACGTGATGGCGCCGATGAAGAACGAGTACCTGGACGTTCCTGGGACGCGCGGGGATCTCACATTCCGCGCCACCTTTACCGGAAACGCGGTTGGGGACTTCCTGCTCGGCTACGTCTCGGACTCCCTGCTCACGACCCCCTGGGTCGTCGACCAGCGCCACTGGGCGACCTCGTTCTTCGTCCAGGACGACTGGAAATTGAGCCCGAAACTGTCCCTGAACCTCGGGCTGCGCTACGACTTCATTACTCCCTCGATGGAAGCCCAGAACCGCCAGGCCAACTTCGACCCGGCGACCGGCAAGCTCGTCAACGCCACGGATGGGTCGCTCGCGGATCGCGGTCTCGTCGATCCCGACAAGAACAACTTCGCGCCGCGCGTCGGCGCGGTCTACAAGCTGAACGACACAACCGTGCTCCGCACCGGCTTCGGGATCTTCTACAACCTCTTCGACCGCATCGGCAGCGAGGACCAGATCGCCTTGAACCCGGGCTCCGGCCTGGTCAGCCTCCAGCCGGTGACGGCGAGCGTGGCCAGCGGGCCGCTCTTCTTGCTGCGCAACGGTTTCCCCGCCGGCTACCTCGACCCCGCGCGGATCGACCTCTCGCGCGCCGTGCTGCGCGGCGCCGATCGCAACTCCCCCAAGGCCGCGGTCTACCAGTACAGCGTGGGCGCGCAGAAGACCTTCGCCCAGGTGTGGGTCGCCACGATCGACCTGGTGCGAACCGAGGGCCGCAACCTGGCCAACCTGATCAACCTCAACCAGCCGTTGCCCAACGCGGCCGGCAACAACGCGCTTGGTCCGCGCCCGTTCCCGACCGTGGGTCCCCAGATCCAGTGGCGCGAGGCGAAGGGCGAATCGAGCTACCAGGGCATGGATCTCCAGTTCGAGAAGCGCTTCTCGAAGGGCTACTCCTTCGGCCTCGGTTACACCTTGTCCGAGTGCGAGGACACGACCGCCGAGCACCTGGCCACCGGCGGCTCGCCGAGCCGCTCGCAGAACGCCCGCGACCTCGAGGGCTGGAGAGGCCCCTGCGGTTACCACACCAGGCACCGCTTCGTCGCCAACTTCGTCGGAGAGCTGCCGTTCGCCAAGAGCGCCACCGGCGCGACCAAGGCATTCCTCGCCAACTGGACGGTTTCCGGGATCTTCGCCGGTCGCTCCGGGCGGCCGTTCACCGCTGTGCAGGGGAACAACAACGTCGGCCCGTACCACAACGGCCTGCCCAACCAGACCGGCA
>CAZVOI010000139.1:0-1806 GCA_964628275.1 uncultured Acidobacteriota bacterium
GACGTCCCCCACGCCCTCGACGGAGGGTGTGAACTGCAGGTTGCACGAGTACACGCTCTTGGTGATGGCTTCTTCCTTGTGGAGCTGCGAGTCGTCCCAGCATTCGAAGAAGGCGGGCGGCCGCGGCGCCTGAGCTCCGCCCACGCGAACCACCGCGTCGCCCGTCGTCTCGAAGTCGTTCTGGAGCCGCGTCGCCGTCTCGCGCTCGAGCGAAGCCAGTTGCCGGCGCGTCTCCTCGCGCAGCGCCTTGCGATCCGCCTCGAGCGGCTTCTTCCGGAACAGCGCCGCGATCTTGCCGGCAGGAACCCCGAAGGAGAGCGAGTTGCTGTCGCGCTCGATCGCGACGTTGGTGCCGATCACCTCGCCCTCGGCGTTCAGGATCGGCCCCCCGCTCATCCCCGAGTTGAGCGGCATCGAGAGCAGCATCCGGTCGACCAGGCCCTTCTCCGAAAAGCCGTTGAAGATGCCCTCGACCAGCGACAGGCCGTAGCCCTCAGGGTCGCCGAACGCCACGATCGCCGAGCCGGACTGCGGCGGCTTGCCGGCGACCCGCAGCGGCGTCCCGCGAGCGCCTTGCACCTGCAAGAGCGCCAGGTCGTTCACCAGGTCGAAGCTCAATAGCCGCGCTTCGAGCACGCCCGCGGCGCCCTTGGCGCGAAGCCGGTAGCGGCCCGGGTCGTCGACGTAGGAGCCGACCACGTGGTAGTTGGTCACCAGGTGGCCCTCGCGCGACACCAGGTACGCGCTGCCCAGGGTGCTCTTGGCGTTGGCGTTCCCGGAGTGGACCTCGATCGTGTACAGGCTCGGCTTCAGCGTCTCGTAGGTCCGCTCGTGGGCGGCGCTCGAACGCTCGGCCACGGGTCCGCTCCGCGCGGTTCGAGGCTGTCGGGCCGCGCCCAGCGCCAGCGAGGCCAAGCCGAGCCCGACCGCCGCGGCCGCGCTCAGCCGTGAGGACACGCGCGGAGTATAGTCTGCTGCCCTTTCGAGGAGCCCTATGTCGATACTCGTCGTGGGAAGCGTGGCGTTCGACACCGTGGAGACGCCATTCGGCAAAGCCGAGAAGATCCTCGGCGGGAGCGCCTCGTTCTTCTCGATCGCCGCGTCGTTCTTCGCGCCTGTCAACCTGGTCGGCGTCGTGGGCAGCGACTTCGGCGAGAAGGAGATGGCCGCCTTTCGTGGGCGGCCGATCGACACCGAGGGCCTCGAGCGCATGGAAGGCAAGACCTTCCACTGGCAGGGAAAGTACTCCTACGACCTGAACGCGCGCGACACCATCTGTACCGACCTGAACGTCTTCGAGTTCTTCAAGCCCAAGATCCCAGCCCGCTATAGACAGTCGGAGTTCGTGTTCCTCGGCAACATCGATCCGGTTTTGCAGCTCGCTGTGCTCGCTCAGGTCGACAAGCCGAAGGTCGTGGCCTGCGACACGATGAACTTCTGGATCTCGGGAAAGCCGGCCGAGCTGAAGAAGACGCTGGAGCGGGTCGACGTGCTGCTCCTGAACGACGCCGAAGCGCGCGAGCTCTCTGGCGAATGGAACATCGTGAAGGCGGCGCGAAAGATCCGCGCCCTGGGCCCGCGGATCCTGATCGTCAAGAAGGGCGAGCACGGCGTGCTGATGTTCGGCGAGACGAGCAGCTTTGCGGCGCCGGCCTATCCGCTCGAGGACGTGTTCGACCCGACCGGCGCCGGCGATACCTTCGGAGGCGGCTTCGTGGGTTACCTGGCCGGCGCCAACGACATGAGCGACGACACGCTGCGCCGGGCGGTGGTGATGGGCTCGACGCTCGCCTCCTTCAACGTCGA
>CAZVOI010000140.1:0-9512 GCA_964628275.1 uncultured Acidobacteriota bacterium
TCCGGGTCGTAAGCGAGGCGGCCCCAGAGCCGGTACGTGTAGAGGTACTTGTTCCAGTCTCCACCGCTGGCGCGCAACCCAGGGTCGGCATAGGCATCGCGGCCGCCCGGCAGGCCGGAGCCTTTGCGGCCCTTGAACGACAGGGGCTCCATGAACTCGACGCCGTCGGCGCCGAACGCCCCGAAGTTGCGGCCCAGTTCCGCGGCGAACTGCGGGTCACCCCAGAGCAGAAGCCGCTGCGTGCCGGGCCACACTCGGTGCAGGATCCCGTAACGGCGGCCTTTCGAGAACAGGTCGCCGTAGCTGTAGCGCATGTGGTTGCGCGTCCCCGTGCTGACCGCCATCAGCGTGTCGGCGGTCCGGTCGGCGGTGGGCAACTCGGTCTGGCGGATCGAAGCCGGGAGATAGGGCAGGCCCATGTGCTCGGCCCAGAATTTCGGCGATACCCGGACCGGCATCTTCGTCTCGAGCGCCATGTCGATGATCCGCTGGTCGATGCCCTTGGCATGCAGATCGATCTCGATCGAGCGTCCGGCGCTGCCCACCGCGCCGAAGATCGCCTTCCAGAAGTCGTCGCGGCCGGCGTCGGTCTCGGGCACGCCGCTCTCGCCGTGGCTGCGGAGCGTCACGCCGCCGACGTTCGGCAGGGCGACCAGGAGCCGGCGCAGCGCTTCACGGCAATAGGCGGAGTGCGTCTCTTTGCTGAGGCCCTCGATCGTGTAGTTGACGTTCGGGCTGTCCTTCCACTCGAACGCGTGCGTCCACAGCCCGAGCTGGAAGTGCAAGCCGCGCGCCACGGCCTCGTCGCTGATGAAGCGCAGGCTCTCGAGATTCCTGTCGCGTTCCGCGTCGGCGAGGCCGCTCGCGCGGACGTCGTACCCGGGCACGGCCAGCAGGAAGGGATACGGGAAGTAGAAGTAGGTGTCGCGGAGCTGGCGGGCGAAGTCGTAGCCGATCCCGAAAGCGAGGTTGAAGCGATTGAAGCGATGCGTCACCAGCATCGTGAGGTACTTGCGCCAGAAATCGCGGTCGTGAAACCAGCTCTTGTCTTCCACATCCGAGACGAAGAGCCGCATGATGCCGCGGATGCGGGCCTTCGGCCGCTCGACGACCGGCGCCGCAAAGCGCAGCGCCTGAAGCGGCTCGCTCGAGCAGGCGACCCGATCGGCCAGCTCCGTCAGCGCATAGACGAGCCCGCCGGCGTCGGGAGCCGCGGCAAGCAGCAACGGCCGACCGCCGACGGATTGAGTGAGGCTGAAGGCCTCCGGCGTATCGAGAAGCGGCGTTCCGCGCCGGCTACCCGCGACGCGCAGAGCCAGATCCGTGGGTCGGGCATCAGCGGGGGTGCGGCAGACCTGCGTGGCGAGACCGCGCGCCTCGCAGGTCTGCTTCAACAACTCGATTGCCCACTGCGCTGGCTTCGAGCTCGCGATCGGGTCCGTGGCGTCCCAGACGATCGCGAGCCCGTCGAGCTTCGCGGACGAAGGCCGTTGCGCGTTAGCGGTAGCCGCCAAACCGGCGAAGGCGCCTGTTCGACCGAGAAACTGCCGCCGGCCGATCTTCCTGGTCCCCGAATCGGTCATGGAGTCCGCGATCGTAGCGCGCCTGGAGTTGACGCGGATCGGGGTCGCTCCTATCGTTCCGGCTCCACATGAACCATCAAGACGGGCTCGCGTGAGCGAGCGGCCGCGCATCCTCATCTCAAACGACGACGGTTATCAAGCGGAGGGCATCAAGGCCCTGGCCGCGGCGATGGAGCCGCTCGGCGAGGTTTGGGTGGTCGCGCCAGAGCAGGAGCAGAGCGCCAGCTCGCACGCGATCTCGATCCATCGCCCGCTGCGGATCCGCGAGATCGCCGAGCGTCGCTACGCCATCGACGGCACGCCGACCGACTGTTCCTACCTCGCCGTCAACCACATCATGAAGGACCGGCGGCCGGTGTTGATGGTCTCGGGGATCAACCACGGCGCGAACCTGGCGGACGACGTCACCTACTCGGGAACCGTCGCCGCCGCGATGGAGGCCTCGCTGATCGGCGTGCCCTCGATCGCGTTCAGCCTGGTGACGCGCCACAAGTTCGACTTCGGCCCCGCCGCGCGCTTCGCGAGGAGCCTGGCTCAGGCCGCGCTGCGCAATGACCTGCCCGCGCACATGCTGATCAACGTGAACGTGCCGGGCGGAGTCGAACCCGAGGGTTACGTGGTGACGCGGCTCGGCAAGCACTCGTACGGCACCGACGTGATCGAGAAGACCGATCCGCGGGGCCGCAACTACTACTGGATCGGCGGCAACGAGTACCAGCACGAGGACATTCCGGGCAGCGACTGCAATGTCGTGCTCGGGGAGAAGCTGATCTCGGTGACGCCGCTGCAGCTCGACCTGACCGACGTCGCGATGCGCGACGTGGTCGCGACGTGGGGCGTCGATGGTTTCAAGAGGGTGGCGTCATGACGATGAAGACCTTGATCTTCCTGGCGCTCGGCGCCTTCTCGATCTTCTACCTGCTGGTGTGGCGTTACGCGGTCCGCGACGGCCTCAAGGCCGGCACGCCGACGCCGCTGCAGCTCGGCATCGGCGCGATCACCAACTTCTTCGACACGCTCGGCATCGGTTCGTTCGCGACGACGACCGCGCTGTTCCGAATCAACAAGCTGGTCGCGGATCGCCTGATTCCCGGGACCTTGAACGTTGGACACACGCCGGCCACGCTGGCTCAGGCGTTCATCTACATCGCGATCGTCGAAGTGGACATGACGACGCTCGTCTCGATGATCGCGGCGGCGTGTCTGGGCGCCTGGCTCGGGGCGGGTATCGTCTCCGGCTGGTCGGCGCAGAAGGTGCGCATCGGCATGGGCATCGCGCTGTTGGTGGCCGCGTCGCTGTTCCTGATGACACAGCTCGGCCTGATGCCCAAGGGCGGCGACACGCTGGGGCTGACGGGCGTCAAGCTGGCGATCGCGGTGCTGGGTAACTTTGGCCTGGGTGCTTTGATGTCGCTCGGGATCGGGCTCTACGGCCCGTGCATGATCCTGATCTATCTGCTGGGCATGGTTCCGACGGCGGCGTTCCCGATCATGATGGGATCGTGCGCGTTCCTGATGCCGACCAGCACGTCACGCTTCGTGCGCGCCAAGAGCTTCGATCCGCAAGCCGCGCTGGGGCTCGCGTTCGGGGGCGTGCCGGCGGTGCTGATCGCGGCCTACATCGTGAAGTCGATGCCGCTCGACTACGTGCGCTGGCTGGTGATCGTGGTGGTCGTCTACACGGCGGTCTCGATGCTCTGGACCGCCTACCTGGAGAAGGACCAGCCCGCGGCGTGAGGCCGGCCGTGCTCGAGACCGAGCGGCTTTCGCTGCGCGAGATGAGCCTGGGCGATCTCGACTTCGTCTCTTCGATGCTCGCCGATCCGCTGGTGATGCGGCACTATCCGAAGTGCTACACGCGCGACGAAGCGCTCCAGTGGATCGAGCGGCAGCAGGCGCGCTACGCGAGCCATGGCCATGGCCTGTGGCTGGTTACCGAGAAGCTGACCGGCGAACTGGTAGGCCAGGTCGGCCTGGTTCCGCAATGCGTGGACGGCGCCTGGGAGGACGAGGTCGGCTACTTGATCGCGAGCGCGCACTGGCGTCGCGGCTTCGCTTTCGAGGCGGCGCGCGCCTGCCGCGATCACGGCCTGGTGACGCTCGGCCGCGAGCGGGTGATCTCACTGATCCGTCCAGTCAACGAGCCGTCACGGGCCGTCGCGCGCAAGCTCGGCATGGCTCCCATCCGGGCGACGACATGCTGGGATCTCGAACACCTGGTATTCGCCGTCTACCGCGCCGGCGCGACCCTGCCGGCGTCGTGAGCAGACTGCGCCGGGCCGTTCCGTGGGTCCTGCTGGGCGCCGGGGTCGCGGCCAACGCCGGCATCTGGCTGGCAGACGGGATGAGCCGTCAGGGGAAGGTGCTGGCGTCGCTCGGAGCTTCGCTGCTCGCAGGCTTGTTGTTGCTGGCGTGGTTCCTGCTGGGCGCCGGGCTCTCGGGCCGGACGCGTCGGTTGATCCTTGCCGCTACTCTGCTGTCACTCCTCGCCAGCGCCGCGCTGTTTCGCATCCGCGGCGTGACCGGCGACTTCGTGCCGATCCTCGAGCCGCGCTGGCGGCCCAGGGAGCGTGTCGCCGCGCCGCCGTCCCAGCCGTCCGGCCTCGAGGCGCCGGCCGTGGCGAAGCTGGTCCCGAAGGACTCCGTCGCGCCGAGCGCCGCGCCGGTCGTTCGCCTGCCCCCGCGCCCGCGCCGTGACTACCCGCAGTTCCTGGGCCCGCGCCGCGACGCCACCGTCCCGGACGTCGAGCTCGCGCGCGACTGGACAGCGCGGCCGCCGCGCCTCGTCTGGCGCCAGCCGATAGGGCTCGGCTGGTCCGCGTTCGCGGTCGCCGGGGACGTCGCCGTCACCCAGGAGCAGCGCGGGGCCGAGGAGCTGGTCACCGCATACGAGCTGCTCACCGGGCGCCTGCTTTGGTCGTACTCCGACGCCGTGCGCTACGAGTCGGTGATGGCGGGTGACGGCCCGCGCGCGGTTCCAGCGATCGAGGATGGGCGGGTGTTCGCGATCGGCTCGACCGGCCTGCTGAACGCGCTCGAGCTCGCCACCGGAAGGAAGCTGTGGTCCCACGACGTGGTGGCTGAGAGCAGCGGCCGGGTTCCCGACTTCGGCAAGGCCAGCTCTCCACTGGTCGTCGGCGACGTCGTGATCGTTAGCGGCGGCGGCACGGCGGGCCGCTCGCTGCTGGCGTATCGCAAGCACGACGGCGCGCTGGCCTGGTCGGCCGGCGACGACGCTCCGGCCTACAGCTCGCCGGCGCTGGTCACGCTGCTGGGCCATCCGCAGGTCGTGGCCTTCAATGCCGGCAGCATCGTCGCGCACGACCCCGCGACAGGTCAGGTCGTGTGGCAACACGCCTGGCCGCGCGGCCAGCCCAACGTCGCGCAGCCGTTGCCGATCGGAGACGACCTGCTGCTCGTCTCGGCCGGGTATGGCGTGGGTGCGAAGGCCTTGAGGATCTCGCGCACCGGCGAGGCCTGGGAGGCGCGAATGGCGTGGGAGTCGACGCGGCTCAAGGCCAAGTTCGCGAACATGTTCTTCGTCGGAGGCTTCGTGTACGGCCTGGACGACGGCGTTCTGGCGTGCCTCGATCCCGCGACCGGGGAGCGGAAATGGCGCGCCGGACGCTACGGCCACGGCCAGATGATCCTGGTGGGAAGCACGCTGCTCGTTTCAACCGAGGAAGGCGGGCTCGTGCTCGTCGATCTCGGCCCCGACGGCCTCCACGAGCGGGCGACGTTTCCGGCGCTCGAAGCCAAGACCTGGAACCCGCCCGCGTTCGCCGCGCCGTATCTGCTGCTGCGCAACGACAAGGAAGCGGCGTTGTACGAGCTTGCGCTGGAGAAATGAAGGCGGCGTGAGCTGGGCCCGGGGTCGCAAGACCCTAGCGCCGGTATTCCCCCGCCCACAGTGCATCGAGGAACTCCGCGTACGGAAGGACCGTGACGTCGCCGAGATGGCGGGCGCGCGGCTCCAGCGAGACGCACACCAGGCGTTTCAGCATCTTTTCCTCGCCCAGGGCCCGCAGGCCTCTGAGCTCGCGATCGGCAACGTTGGCCTTTGCCTTCACCTCGACGGCCGTGTGGTCGCCGAGGACGAAATCCACCTCGTAGCCCGAAGCCGAACGCCAATGGGAGACGGGAAGGCCCTTTGCGTAGTCGCGGTGGCAGAGCAGCTCGTGAAGAATGTAGGTTTCGAATGCCGGACCGAACTCTGGCGTGCGCGGGCCCACCAGGCGTCCCTGGAGGTGCGACACGACGCCGACATCGAAGAAGTACCACTTCGACGACGCCAGCGCCTTTCGCGTGCGCGACTCGCGAAACGCAGGGACCTCATGCAGGATCAGCGTGTCCTTCAGGATCTCGAAGAACTCGTGAACGGTCGTCCGCGGCACCTGCGCATCGTTCGCGATGTGCGTGAAGTTCGCGATCGTCGCATTCGAGAGCGCCGCCACCTCCAGGAAGCGGCTGAACGCAGGGACGTTTCGCGTGAGTCCCTCGGCGGCGATTTCCTGTTGCAGGTAGTTGCCAACGTAGGCCGCCAGGTCATCCTCGGGGTTGTCCGAGAGATAGATGGGCGGGAGCAGACCGTGCCGGATCGCTCGGTTCAGGTCGAAGCGGCCCTTCAGCTCGATTCGAGAGAAGGGATGAAGATACTTCGTGCGCGCTCGTCCGCCCAGCAGATTGACGCCGCCCCGCCTCAGTTTCCGCGCGCTCGACCCGGTCAGAAGGAAGCGAATCCCGCGCGTCTCGATGAGTCGATGAACCTCGTTCAGCAGCTCCGGGAGTCTCTGCACCTCGTCGATCACCACCAGCCGCGTTCGCGGACGAATTTCCTCGCCGAGACGTTGTGGCGCCGCGAGAAGCCGGGCATAGTCGCGGCTATCCAGGAGGTCGTAGAACAAGGTGTCGCCCGGCTTTCGGCCCTCGGGGAACGTTGCGCGAATCAGCGACGACTTTCCCGTCTGCCGCGGGCCGAAGAGGAAGTGAGACTTCTCCGAAGCCCACGCGCCGAGAGGGGCAAGCCGGGCCAGAGGAGTGTCGATCATTTCGTCATATATCCTACCAAATGACGAGAGAGGCGACGCAAGCGCCAGATCGTGCTCGAAAGCTGAGACGGCCGCGAGTCGTCGCGAGCGCGACGCTCGTGGTGCTGGTCTCGACGATTGTGGCGCGAGCCGAGGATCGTCGGGGCCCCTTCGAGGTTCGCGAGAGCTTCCTGTTCGCGCAGCCGCGCTTGAGCCTGCCGGTCGTCTCCGCCGACGCGATCGGCCGCGGCCGATCGACGCTGCGGCTCGACCTCGACTGGGGCAACGACTTCGCGCGCCGGCTCGGTTCCTACTTTATCGACGGCGAGCACCGCAGCCTCGCGGTCACCGCGCGCCACGGCTTGGGCGAGTCGTGGAGCGTGGGTGTGCGGCTGCCCGTCTTGTGGCGCGGCGGCGGGTTTCTCGACGGCTTCGCCGATGCCGTCCACAAAGTCGGGTTTCCCGACAACGGCCGGCCGGCCTTCCCGCGCAACCAGTTGTGGGTTGAGGCGCGCGACGCCGCGGGCACGCAGCGGGCCTGGAGCGGCTACGCCGGCAGTGGCCTCGGCAGGCTCGAGCTCGAGGCAGCGCTCACTCCCTGGCGGCGACCGGCGAGCCGGCTGGCAGTCGGCTTCTCGGGCCGCGTCGCGCTGCCCACCGCAACCAAGGCGTTCGCAGCGGCGGCCGGCACCGAGACGGGCCTGCAAGCGCTCGTGGCGCACGGCCTGGGTGAGCGCTTCGACTTCTACGCGGGCGCGGGCGTCGCGTTGGGCGGAAGCATGGAACAGGAAGGCTTCCAGTACGCGTCGCAGCGCGTCTTCGGGTACCTGGCCTTCGAGTGGCGCTTCGCTCGCGGCTGGAGCGCCCTGGCGCAAGTCGACGGCGGCAGCCGCTTGCTCGAGGACGTCGAGCGTTATCCCGGAATCCAGTCCTACCTGAGGCTCGGCTTCAAGCGCGACCTCGGAGCACGGACGATCCTGGAAGGCGGCTTTTCCGAGAACATTGCGTCGCAACAGGCCACGACCGACTTCGGCGTCGTGCTCGGCGTCAGGCGCCGGTTCTGAAGCCGGCTACGGCTTGACCGCCAGCGAGTAGAGCTGGTTGCGGTTGGCGATGATCAAGGCGCCGTTGGCGGCCACCGGGGTCGAGTAGACGGAGCTGCCGAGCGTGTTCTCGGCGAGGACCTTCTTCTCCTTGCCCTCGGCGAGCACGGTCACGTCGCCGTCCTCGTCGCCCAGGTAGACCTTGCCGTCCACGACCATCGCCGAACCCCAGATCGCCGCGAACATGTCGTGGTTCCAGAGCTCCTTGCCGGTCTTGGCGTCGACCGCGTGCAGGAAGCCGGAGAAGTCCGGGTAGTAGACGATGCCGTCCTTGACCGCCGCCGACGACACGCTGCGGCGGATCTTGTCGAAGTGCCACAGCCGCCCGGTCTCGGTGATGTCGCCCCGCTTCGTGGGATCGATCGCGTACATGTGGCCCGGGCCCTCGCCGTGCTCGGGGTCCTGGCCGTTCGCGATGTAGACGTTGCCTTCGTAGAAGACCGGCGTCGCGATCACCTCGTTGCGGGTCTTCTGCCACACCGAGTCCTTGGGGTTCATGTCGAACTCCCAGAGCTTCTTGCCGGTGAGCGCCTCGTAGCCGCGCACCCAGCCGTCGCCCTGGCCGTGCACCGCCTGCAAGACGCCGCCGATCTCCGCGATCATCGGCGTCGACCACTGGCCGTGCAGGATCTTGTCGCCGACCGAGTTGTCCTCCCAGGCCAGCTTGCCGGTCTTCTTGTTGATCGCGATGATCGAGGGCGCGCGCGGCGACGGCACGTTGACGTGGCTCTCGTCCTGGCCGTTGGAGGTGCAGATGAAGACCAGGTCGCCGTAGATCACCGGCGACGAGTTGGCCATGTTGTGCTGCGACACGCCCAGCTCCGCCATCATGTCGTAGATCCACGCGATGTCGGCGTTCTCGGGGCCGGTCAGCTTCTCTTCCTTGTAGGGGCCGTCGTTCTCGCCGTCGCGGAAACCTTCGGTGTCGAGCACGACCAGCTCGCCCCGGCTCGAGACGTAGTAGACGCGGTCGCCTTCGACGGCGGCCGAGGAGCAGACGCCTTGGTACGGCCAGTCGTTGACGCGGCCGGCTGCGAGCTTCTCGTGGGTGCTCTGCCACAGGAACTCGCCGTCCGACTCGCGGAAGCACATCAGCACGCCGCGATCGCCGGGTTGCTTGGGATCGCGCACGCCCTCGTTGTTGGTGCCGACGAACACCTTGCCGCCGGCCACCACCGGGTTGCCGTAGGTCTGCGATCCGAGCGCCGCCACCCATTTCACGTTCTTCTTGGTGGCGAGGTCCCAGGTGGTGGGCATGCCCTTCTGCTTGGAGACCATGTTGCGGTCGGGCGTGCCGCCCCACATCGGCCAGTCGCCGTTGCCCGGGTCGGACGCGCTCACCACGAACGGCAGCGCCGGCAGCGACAGCAGGATTCCAAACGCCAGGCCGCGGCGCACCGATCGCGCGGCGGTCGAATGATTTCTCGGACCTGACATGCTCGTCCTCATTGATTCCCCGTGACTTTGACGTTGTCGAAGAAAACTTCCACCGGCGCATCGGCGTAGAGCCCCGGACTTCCTTGGCGATGCCCGATCGGATCGACGCGATCCAGCAGCCACGACTCGGGCTCCGGCTCGCCGGCCGGCCAGGCCTTCGCCCGCGCCCGAACCTTGCCGCCGTCCAGGTTCTCGACGCGCAGCTTCAATCGGTACCAAGTGTCGCCCTTCCACGCGAAAGGCGCCGTCAACGTGCGCGTGGTCTCGGGCTGCCAGGCGTACAGCTCGATGCGCTGCGCGTTGCCGAACAGGTGGAGCACGTACCGCTGCGCGATCACGCCCGCGTCGCCCATCTGGCGGCG
>CAZVOI010000141.1:0-2398 GCA_964628275.1 uncultured Acidobacteriota bacterium
AGCGTCTCCAGAACGGCGCCGCGCTCGTCCACGACGCGGCACTGCGTGCCGAGCAGCGCGACCTCGGGATGCTGTTGCAGGAAGCCGACCTGGCGCTCCAGCCGGCGCGGGTCGGAGAGGTCGTCGGCGTCGTGTCGGGCGATCAGCTCCGTCTCCGCGAGCCGCAGCCCGATGTTCAGCGCCGCGGTCAGCCCGAGGTTCGTCGGGTTCTCGATCAGACGGATCGCCAGGCCGTCGTACGAGCGCGCGATCTCCGGTGAGCCGTCATCGGATCCGTCGTCGACGACGAGCACCTCGAAGTCGCGGTGCGTCTGCGCCTTCAAGCCGTCCAGCGCGCCGCGCAAGTGCCGAGCCCCTCGAAACACCGGCATCAACACGGTGACCCTCACCGGAGCTGCGCCTCGAAGACCTCGGAGTGCCGCCGGAGCCAGGGCTGCAGGTCGAAGCGCGCCACCGCCCGAAGCCGCGCGGCCCGGGAAAAGCGCGGCAGATCGCGCGCCACACGTGTGACCGCCTCCGCGAGGGCCTCGGGGTCGGGCGGGATGTGGGTCTCGAAGGTGCGCTCGACGGGGATCCCGACGCCGGCCTCGTCTCCGACGAGCTCCGGAACGCCTCCGCTCTTCGAGTACACCACGGGCAGGCCGCAGGACAGGGCTTCCACGACCAGCCCCGGACAGGCGTCGTTGTACTGAGTATGCAGGAGCAGGTGCGCCTTCCGGAGCAGGCCGGGCGCCTGACTCTGAGGATACGGCCCCAGGAAAGAAACGTAGGGCGAGAGCTGCAGGTCACGTACGAGCTGCCCGGCCTCAGCGGTCGCGGCCGCCTCGTCGCCGCCCCAACGGAAGCGGCCGGTCACCAGCAGCCGGATCGCGTGCCCCTGGCGCTGCAATCGGCTCACCGTCTCCAGGGCCGCGACCAGCCGATGGCGGTGATCCTGGGTGCCGCCCAGCAGCAGCGTCAAGCCCTCCGAATCCGGATTCCCCACCGCCGGCGTGAAGACCGAGGTGTCGACGGCGTTGTAGAGCACCTCGCACGGGCCTCGCCGCGGCCCGAGGAAGCGGTCCGCCGCCTCGCGGCAGAACTCACTCTGGTAGAAGACGTGGTCGGCGGAGTGGACGAGCCGAGCCAGCGGCTCGTTCACCTGCTCCCACCCGGGGCCGGGCCAGGCCGCCGAGGCGACTCCGTTCTGGTTCAGGACGAGCCTGGCGCCGCGCGCGCGCGCCAGCCGCACCATCCCGATCGCACTCTCGGGCAGCCGGCTACTCACCAGATAGAGCAGATTGAAACGCCCAGCGGAGTTCGGGAAGCGCTCGTGGAGCCTCTGAACCTTGACCATGCCGCCGTGCACGGCCTCGCCGCTCGCAGGGATGCGGTCGTGCCCGTAGAACACGCGCAGCGCGCTGCTCGGCGGAGACGCCCGAAGCAGAACGGAGGCAAGAGCGGGCAGAGCTCGGACAGCGGAGCGGTATCGGCCCAACCGGCGTCGCAGCGATGCTGGAAGCCACGTCCTGAGTCCCACTCGCGTTACTTCGCGGGAGCGGTGGCGACGGTCCCATTCGAGGCGGCCGGGCGACGGAACAGATATTCGGTGTTGGCTTCGCCGGTCGCGAGGTTATGCAGAAGCAGACCGAGCTGGCGCTGTCCGAAGCGCACGACCTCCTCGATCCGGGCATCCTCGTAGGGATAGCCGCCCAGCCAATCTCTGACGTCGGTCCAGTAGGACATGCCGCGGTTGCGTTTGTACTGGCGCAACGTCACCAGCGGGTTCCGCAGCCGGATCAAATCGCGCGGCAGCGTGTGGCCGGCGAAGTATTGCCACTCCATCAGCCGCTTGCCGAGATCCGTGGCCGCGGTGTAGCGCTTCTTCACTTTCAACCAGTAGCCCGACTTCGCGGTCGTGGTATAGAGCGCGAGATAGAAGAGTCCCCCGGGACGCACCAGCCCGGCAGCGTTCTCGACCGCCTTCCACATGGCGCCCGTGTGATGAAGGCTCCCCCACGCGTAGACGATGTCGGCGGGAGCGACACGCTCCAAGAAGGCCGAGTCCAGAACCGACCCTTCCAGGATCTCCCAGGCGGCGCCCGGCGCCTTCTCGCGTACACGCTTGGCCGCCGCTACGGAATGCGGATCGACATCGAAGCCAACGACGCGGTCGGCGCCCGCGCGCAGCGCGGCCAGCGAGTGCAGGCCGCTGCCGCAGCCGACGTCGACGAAGGAGCGGCCGGCGAGGCTCCGCAGCTCCAGGAACTCGAGCAGCCATCGCTGCGAGACGGCGACCCGTTCCTCGTCGAAGTGGTCCTGGACGAAGCCGTCCCAGTTCTTGCCGAAGGAGAACGATGTCGTCACGCGGGGTCCAGGAAGCTGCGCGCCCAGAGCTCGAAGCATAGCAGCGCCCACA
>CAZVOI010000142.1:0-3539 GCA_964628275.1 uncultured Acidobacteriota bacterium
GCCCCGTCTCGGGGCCTATCCAGTTGATAAGCAAACAGGTTTCGGCGGTTCGAACAACCCGTTTCGCCCCCACCGCAGCCCAGCCGGCAACATGAAGGCCTGCAGCGCGGTTTTCTGATCGAGAGCCGCATCGCGCCAGAGCGTCCCGGCGTTCGTGACGACGTGAATGCCGTAGTCGACGAGCGCCGCAGCGTCGAGCTCGGCGCCGAAGGCCTCGGATCTCGCGGCGTTCACGGCGACCAGCTCGGCGGTCGAGCTTCCTTTTCATCGCGTCGAAGGTCGGACGATCAAAGGCGCGCTCGTATACGAATGCCTCAACGAGCTTCTCGCCCCGAGCGCGCAGGTGGGCTTAACGTCAGCTTCAGTCAGCGTCGCGCAGCCATACGCTCGCCGCCGCCAGTGCCGCGCCTACCGCGCGTGAATCAACTGATGCACGCGCTGATGCGATAGCCCGAGCAATTCGCCGACATCACGCACGCTGAGTCCGCGCCTTACGAGCTGTCGTACGGTGCCCTGGGTGGCCTCTTGCAACTGGCGCTGCTCCTCCTCTAGCGCTTGACGGAGTCGGAGCTGCCGATCGACCTGGCGCCGGAACTCTGCCGGCAGCACGATCTTGTCGCGCAACTCCGCGCGGTGGGCATCCTTGACGAAGAGCGAGAGCGCCTCCCGAATACGCTCCCGCGCTTGAGCCAACGATCGCCCCTGCGTTCGGCATCCCCGGACGCCAGGAACTGACGCCGCCCACCATCCGTCCTCGTCGCGCTCGTAGACGACCTCGTAGCTCTTCACGTCTTCAGCCAATCCTTTCCCAGGCATGGCTCCAAGTCCCGCTCGATGCCGCCGAGGGTTCCCTTCTTGACGTCCTCGCCTCGTCAGGGGCCCCAACTCACCGGCTGCGCCTATTTGGCGCCCCCCTTGACCGACGTCTTCGCCTCAGCCTTCTGCGCGCGCGCGTCGGCCATCAGCTGGTAGGCCACGTAGTACTTGTAGATGTTGGCGACGTAGGTGACCGTCTCGCGCCCGATCCGCTCGGACGCGATCTGCTCCACGTTGCCGAACCAGACGTTGGGGTCGAGCCCGCGCTTCTGCGCTTCCTTCCGCAGTTGCCGGACGCGGCCCGGCCCCGCGTTGTAGCTCGCGAAGGCGAACAGGCCCTTGTTGAACCGGTCCATCGGCTCGTCCTTGTAGTACCGATCCACCATGAACCGGATGTACTTCACGCCGGCATGGATGTTGGCTTCGACCTTGGTGATGTCGCCCACCTTCAGCTCCTTGCCGGTGGCCGGCATGACCTGCATCACGCCGATGGCGCCCACCTTGCTCTTCGCGTTCTGGTCGAGCCCCGACTCCTGGTATCCCTGCGCCGCCATCAGCAGGTACGGCAACTCGTACTGGTCGCTGTACTTGCGGAAGAGATCGGTCAGCTCCAGGAACTTCTTGCGCTCGGCCTCGGAAGTGGCTTGCTTCGCGAACTTGGTGCTCACCAGGTAGCGCTTCTCGATCACGTTGCCGAACGCCGTCCCGAGGCCGTTCTTCTTCAAGAACGCGTTGAGCTCTGCGGCGAGCAAGGGGCTCTTCTTGCGCATCGCGACCGCGAGGCTAGCCCCCGTGCGCACCTTCACCGTCTCGTGGACGGTGAGGTTCGTGAAGAGCTTCTGCCAGAACTCCGCCAGGAAGTCGTCCACGACCACCATCGGGATCAGGCCTGCGTTGACCATCTCCAGCAGGTCGTCGTCTTCGAGGTTCCCCGGGACCTCGCGGATCCCGACCTGCGGACTCCCCTTCGCCTTCAGGGCCGCGTTCAGCGCGACCAGGCTCAGCCAGGCGCTGCTGTCCTTGCGCGCGTAGACGTCTTTCCCGGACAGGTCGTCGACCGAGGCGAGCCTCTGGGAGCCGGGGCCGGACACCACCACCTCGCTCACGTCGGTGCGGGTCGGATTGGTGAAGTCGACCAGCGCCTGCAGCTCGGGGCGAACCGTGATCTGGGCCGCCACGCAGTCGATCTTTCCCTCCAGGAGCGCCGGCGCCAGCATGTCGCGCGGCAACGGCACGAAAGCGACGCTGATCTTCGTCGCGTTGGTCGTCTTGAGCTTCTTGTTGATCTGCTCTTCGAACGCCTGGCCGAACTCGTAGATGACGCCCCGTTGCTCGCCGTTGTCCACGAAATAGAAGGTGCGGTTGAAGGTGGTGCCCACGCGGATCACTCGGCGCGTCTTCATCTGGTCGAAATCGCCGGTGAACTTCTCGAACAAGTGGGCCCGCACCCCCGGCGGCAACGCGGTCTCGTACGCGGGCTCGGGCAACGGCGCTTCCGCCGCTTCGGTCGGGGCGGCCGCCGGCTTGGCGGCGTCGTCCGGAGCCTTCGCCTGATTGGCGCCACAGCCGGTCGCGTACGCCAGGCTCACCAGCACCGGCGCAACCAGCCAGGTTCGAAGTCTCAGCCGAGTCAACATGGACACTCTCCTGTGATCGCGCGTCCTGTTCCTGGTCGACGCAGGGTGCCGGGTGGCAGCTAGGCTATGGCAGTGGCCGCGCATTGGGAAGCGCCGCGTGACATACACTCGGCCGGCTCCCCTTGGAAGCTCGACCGCGTAGCC
This sequence comes from uncultured Acidobacteriota bacterium, assembly GCA_964628275.1. Lineage (GTDB taxonomy): Bacteria > Acidobacteriota > Vicinamibacteria > Fen-336 > Fen-336 > CAZVOI01. The sequence goes on from CAZVOI010000142.1 coordinate 2,598, forward strand.
AACGGGCCGTACTGGTCCTGACCCTGTTAGCGGCGGCGGCGCTGCGCCTCTCTGGGATCGGCTGGGGCATCCAGCATTACGACGCGGCGCTCGCGGCAGGAAACAAGCACCGCACGACGTTCAACTCCGACGAGCACATCATCGTCGAGCTCGTCGCGGCGATGCGGCCGCTCGAGGGCGACATCCGGCCGCGCCACTGGGTCTGGGGCTCGCTGCACTGCTACCTGGTGGCCGGCGCGCTCGGCGCCGCCGAGATGCTGGGCGTGTTTCCGGAAGACTGGCGTAGCGGACTCGCCGCCGGGCACAATCAGACGCTTCGGCGCGTGTTCGTGGTCGGCCGCGCGGTGTCGGCCGCGATGGGAGTCGCGAGCGTCCTGATCGTCTTCCTGGTCGGGCGGCGCCTGGCCGGCTGGCGCTCCGGCCTCTCGGCCGCGCTGGTGCTCGCGGTGTCGCCGACTCACGTGCTGCACAGCCACTACCTCACGCCCGACGTCGCACTCGGGTTCTGGCTGCTGCTCGCGTTTCTCACGGGGATTCGCGGACATTTTGGGTGGAGCGGCCTGCTGACCGGGCTGGCGGTCTCCGCCAAGGTGACCGGCCTGCCATTCGTGGTCGTGCCCGTGGTCCTCGCTCTACGAGCCGGGTCTCGGCCTTGGAAGGCTCTGCTGGGCACCGCGCTCGGGTATCTCCTGGCGGAGCCGTACGCGATCATCGATGGGCTCGACTGGCGCGTCTGGATGTCGCACATCTTCGGCTTCGCGGCGACGTCGGCGCCGGCCCAGCTCGAGATCGGGCCGCTCACGTTCTATCCGTTGCAACTGCTGCTCTACGGCTTGGGACCGGTCGGACTGCTGCTCGCTGCCGGCGGGCTCCGGCATGCCGACCGGCGGCTCCTGATCCCGGCCGCGGTTGCGGCAATCTCGGTGTTCGCGACCTGGGTCA
>CAZVOI010000143.1:0-1876 GCA_964628275.1 uncultured Acidobacteriota bacterium
ATGCCGCGGAGCTCCTCGACATCCGTCGCGGTGCCCTTTCCTTCGACGCTCTGCTCGCAGCGGCGGAACGCCTCGGCGAGGAGCTTCGGCACCTGGTCGAAACCAGCCCCCTGCCGCCGCAGCCGGACTCCCTGCGACTCAACCGCCTGTGTGTCGAGATCGTCGAGTCAACGGCGCTGAGCTCCGCGAGCGGCTCAGCGTGAGCGCTCTTCAGCCCGATCTCGCCAAGGCGCGGCGCTTCCTCGAAGCGAAGGGCCCCTCGCATCCCCTGATCGTCGGCGTCACCGGATCACATTTCTACGGCTTCCCGAGCCCGGACAGCGACCTGGATCTGAAGGGGATCCACAGCGTGCCGACTGCCCAGATGGCCGGCCTCGCGCCACCGACCGACGCCATCGAGTTCCTCGGCGACTTCGAGGAAACCGAGCTCGATTTCACGTCTCAGGAGTTGGGCTTTGCGCTGCGGCTCTTGCTCCGTGGCAATGGCAACGTGCTGGAGCGCGTCCTTTCGCCCTATCAAGTGATCGATTCCTCGACGGCGCGGGAACTACGGAATCTTGCTCGCGACGCGGTTAGCCGCCGTTTCTTTGGCCACTATCGGGGGTTCTTCGGCCGGCAGCGACAGATGATCCAGAAGGAGGGGCGACCAACTGCCAAGCTGTTGCTCTACGCCTATCGTTCAGCGCTCACCGGAATCCACCTGTTACGAACGGGCGAGTGCGTTGGCGACGTAGTGGTCCTGGCCGACAGGTACGGATTCCCTGGAGTGCCGGAGCTCGTCGTCGAGAAGCGGGAGGGAACCGAACACGGCGTCGCGAACGACGCTGCTCCTCACCTCCTGGTCCTCGACCAACTAGATCGCGCCCTGGCCGCAGCACACGAGGAGAGCCCACTCGCGGAACAGGCACCCAACACCGATCGGGTCTCCAGTTTCTTGGTGAACCAGCGACGAGCCCACTTCGACTGAGCCCTCGTCGCCTATCTAAGGATGTAGCGGGTCGTTGCAAGCGCCGCAGCCGCGGCAGCCGTCGTGGCCTTCGGAGCGCCGCGCGGCCTCGGCGCGGTCGGCCGCGGCGCGCGCGGCGTCGCCGATCTTCTGGTACGCATCGGCGCGTGACACCAGCGGATACACGAGGTCCGGCCGGAGCTTCAGCGTGGTGTCGAGATCGGCTAGCGCGGCCTGCGCCTGGCCGAGCGCCAGCCGTGCGATGCCGCGCGCGTAGTACGACTCCCCATGCTGCGGCATCTGCGCGACCATCCGCTCGCCGTCCTCGAGCGCCTTCTCGGGCATCCCGGCGGCGACCCGTGCGATCGCGCGCACCCGGTAGAACTGGGTGTTCTCCGGCTGAGCCGCGATCGCGGCGTCGAGATCCGACAGCGCTTCGGGGCAGCGCCCGCTCTTGCACGCTATGATCGCGCGCTCGTAGCGCAGGTAGGGCCGGTCGCTGAGCGCGATCGCCCGGTCGATGTCGGCCTTGGCGCCGGGCAAGTCGTTCATGCCGATTCGGTAGCCGGCACGATGCTGGTAGTACGAGGCGCTGTCCTGCCGGAGCGCGATCGCCCGGTCGAGCAGCAGGACCATCTCCTCGCAGGGCTTGCCGACTTTGTCGCCCGCAAGCGCCTCGAAGTACAGGCGGTCGGCTTCGTCGCGAAAACCGCAGCCGACCAACGCGAGGAAAAGGAGCGGAAGCGCTGAACGTCGCTTCAGGCCGAGCGCCGTTCGAGCGCGGAAACACGCTCCTCGAGCCGCGCCAGCGCCTCGACCTTCGCCGACAGCTCTCGAATGTCGAGCGTGTTCTGTTGAATGTCGACCGTGTTCTTCTGAACGCCGACCTTGAGATCCCGAATCGCCAACTCCAGAGCGGCATCGCGGGAT
>CAZVOI010000144.1:0-2665 GCA_964628275.1 uncultured Acidobacteriota bacterium
ATGAAAATGCTGGCAGAGGCCTTCATGGAGTAGCACGCGCTTCCGGCCAAGGCTGCCGTCGATGCCCTCCACATCGCCGTCGCCGTGGTGATGGGCATGGACTACGCGCTAACGTGGAACTGCACGCATATCGCTGTGGCAGTGGGCTGGGCCTGATAAGGGGTCTTCCGTTACCGTCGGGCGGCCTCTAATGCGTCCTTAATGCGTCCTATCGTCCAGCGTCGACATCTGTGGCAGGGGGCGTGGGCCTGATAAGGGCGGTTCCGTTACCTCAACAGCCCTCTAACTAATGTTTCCTATCGTCTCTTCGCGGTTGTTGACGCCGACGCGGAACTGCGCGTCGGCCGACAGGAACTTCGTCGCCATCCACCGGAAGATGTCGTCGACGATCGACTTGGCGAAGCGGACGTCGGGGTTCTTGGTCATCCCCGACGGCTCGAAGCGGACGTGGGAGAACTTGTCGACCAGATCCTGGAGCGGCACGCCGTACTGCAGGGCGTAGGAAATCGCCTGCGCGAACGCGTCCGCGAACCCCGAGATCGTCGACCCTTCCTTCGCCATCACGAGGAAGAGCTCGCCCGGCTGGCCGTCCTCGTAGAGGCCGACCGTGATGTCGCCCTCGTGGCCGGCGATGTCGAACTTGTGGGTCAGCGACATCCGTTCGTCGGGGAGCCGGCGGCGGGCGGGACCCGCCACGACCGGGGCCGCGGCGGCGATTTGCACGAGCGGCGCTTCGGAGCGAGGGGCGAACTTGAGGTCACTTGGGAACAATAAGAAATCGCCCGCGGAAGCGGCACACGCCGAGCAACGCAAATTTGCTAATAATTGTGGAGGCGCCGTCCGGATTTGAACCGGAGATGGAGGTTTTGCAGACTTCGTCGGGTTCTGCAAGTTGTTGAATCGTCTTGCTCTCTGGTCTCTGGTACTCCTCGATTTTCGATGGTGTTCGGGCGTTCGTGGACTGAAGTTGGACTGAAGTTGGACTGAAGTTTCGCCGGCCTCGAGCTGCGTCCGAGGCCGTGCTGGCGAGGGCTGAGCCATCGCGTTTCGTTGCGACCGTCGACGCGTCCTCGGCCGCACGGCTGTTTGCCAGCCCTTTGCGCCGGCAGCATCGATCCATTCCCTCTGGCCCGCACCAGGCCCCCCCACCTCAGCGTCCGCCGTACGCGTCCAACCTGGTGCGCCGCGCGTGTTTCCCTGGAGACTCGGCAGCGTTGGCCTGGTTGACAACAGTAGCCTGGTGTTGGCATTCTTACCAACGTGAAGGCGGTGCTGCTCCTACAAACGCGCATCGTCTTTTCGGAGACCGCCTTCGCCGAATTGGTGCTCTGGCAGGTTCCGAAGTCGGTGGCCGGCTCAACGCACGAGTTCAAGTATCGTCTGGCGTACGTCGTGGACGGCATCTGCGTTGTGCGCTATGACAACGAGGTCGGCAAAGGCGATCACCGCCACATCGGTGAGAAGGAAAGCGTTTACACCGTCACGACGCCGGACAAGCTCATCGCCGACTTCCGACGCGATATTGCGAGGTGGAACCGTGAAAATCGTCACCCTTGACGTGCGACCTCCCAGCGAGGCGATGGAGGATTTCGTCCGTGTCTGGAAGACACGCAAACCAGCGAGAGCGGCGCGCATCAGCTTTGCTTCGCCGGAGCTTCTGTGGAAACTGCTGACCGCGAAGCGCTGGGAGTTGCTGAAAGCGCTGTGCGGTGCCGGACCGGTCTCCATCCGAGAGGCGGCACGGCGTGTCGGCCGCGATGTCAAGTCCGTGCACGGTGACATCACGGCGCTGCTCAAAGCTGGCGTCCTCGATCGTGCGGAGGGCGGCGGAGTTGTGTTTCCGTTCGAGGCCGTGAAGGTCGAGTTCTTGCTTCGGGCCGCGTCATAAGTTGCGGCGTGCTCCATCGAAGGCGGCCCGAGATCCGCCGTGGGCACAGCCTATCGATCTATCAAGCGATCACCGAAGGTGCGGACCGGACAGGCGCATGTGGAGGGCACCCGGGCATGTGCATCCATATGGTCGTGGATACGAGCCGTGGCGGCAGGAACCGACACGTCCGGGCAAGAGGCCGCTCTATCCACCGTTGGTGTCGTTGAACTCGTTCACACCATTCACCGTGCGAACACGGACGGCGGGTGGCGCCCGGCGGGGCCGCCCCGCCCGCCGCGCAGGCGCCGCTCCCGTCGACACGGGCTTTTGGCGCCGAGGACGGGTGGGGCTGCCGGGCGACAGGACCCGCGATCGCTCAACTCACGTGAACTCAGGCGTTGTTATGCACACCCCGACGTGGTCCCGCAATTCGAGCACTTGTAGCACGACCCGCTGCGCACCATGATCGACCCGCACGTCGAGCACGGCGGCGCGTCCTCCTGGTTCTGCATCGCGGCAAAGGACGAGGTCCTCGGCGACGCGATGACCGCCGTGGCCGACGCGCCGGCGGCAGCGGCCACGGCGAGCGGCACGCCGTACTGCAGGGCGTAGGAAATCGCCTGCGCGAACGCGTCCGCGAACCCGGAGATGGTCGACCCTTCCTGCGCCATCACGAGGAAGAGCTCGCCCGGCTGGCCGTCCTCGTCGAGGCCGACGGTGATGTAGCCCTCGTGGCCGGCGATGTCGAACTTGTGGGTCAGCGACATCCGTTCGTCGGGCAGCCGGCGCCGGGCG
>CAZVOI010000145.1:0-5491 GCA_964628275.1 uncultured Acidobacteriota bacterium
TTGAAGGATCCGTCTTCGTTCATCTTGAGCGCCGCCGCGCCCATGTCCACGCCCGGAATGCCGGAGGCCTGCATCACGATCGCCATCCCGACGCCGCGGCGCAGCGGGCCCTCGCCCGCCACCAGCTGCTTGCGCTTCTTGCCCCAGCCGATCGCCTTAGCGCCCTGCTCGATCGCCGCGCCCAGGCCGCAGGAGCGGATGATCTGCGGGTAGCCCTCGCGGCCCTCGCCCAGCACCTCCGCGATCGGGGTAGCGTCGCCCTCCTGAACGTGATTGCGCTGGCGCAGCTCGATCGGGTCCTCGCCCAGCGCGGCGGCGATCTCGTCGATGTGGCTCTCCAGGGCGAAGAACCCTTGCGGCGAGCCGTAGCCGCGGAACGCGCCCGCGATCACCAGGTTGGTGTAGACGGCGTGCGCCTCGTAGCGCAGGTTGGGACACTTGTAGAGCGACAGCGCCCGGCTTCCGGTCACGCTCATCACGGTCAGCCCGTGGGTGCCGTAGGCGCCGGTGTTCTCGAGCACACGCATGTCGATCGCGGTGAAGCGGCCGCCCTTCACGCCGGTCTTCAGGCTGACGATCTGCGGGTGGCGCGTGCGCGAAGCAGAGAGCTCCTCGTCGCGACTCAACTCGATCCGCACCGGCCGGCCGGTGCGCAGCGTCAGCAAGCCGCACACGTCCTCGAGCAGGATCTCCTGCTTGCCGCCGAAGCCGCCGCCGATCCGCGGCTTGATCACACGGATACGCCGGATCGGGATGCCGAGCAGCGGCGCGATGATGCGGCGTACGTGGAACGGCACCTGTGTCGAGGTGCGCACGATCAGGCGGTGATCCTCGTCGAGCCAGGTGATCGTGATGTGCGGCTCGATCGAGGACTGCTGCACGTGCGGGACTCGATATGTCCCTTCGAAGACGTGGTCGGCTTCGGCGAAGCCCTTGGCGACGTCGCCGACCTCGGCCAGCAGGTGCGCGCTGATGTTGCGCCGGGCGTCGTGGATGCCGCTGGCGTCCACCTCGTCGTGGATGACCGGAGCGCCTTCTTGCATCGAACGCTCCGGGTCGAAGATCGCCTCCAGATCCTCGTACTCGACGCGGATCGCCTCGCAGGCGCGCTGCGCCTGCTCCGGTTCCTCGGCCGCCACCACCGCAACACGGTCCCCCACGTAGCGGACCTTGTCGTCGAGCATCACGGTGTCGTAAGGCGACGGCTCCGGCCAGCCCTGGCCGGCGGTCGTGAACCGGACCCGCGGCACGTCCTCGTGGGTCAGCACGCAACGGACGCCGGGAAGCTTGCGCGCGCGCGCAGCGTCGATCTTCTTGATGCGCGCGTGGGCGCGCGGCGAGTGCAGGATGCGCGCGTGCAACATCCCCGGCAGCGCGATGTCGTCGACGAAGGTTCCCCGCCCGGTGGCGAGCTTCACGGCGTCGACGCGGCGCTCGGAGCGGCCGATCGACGTGAGGGCGGGCTTCATCGCGTGCGCGCCACTCGCAGCACCGCCTGCACCGGTTTCACGTAGCCGGTGCAGCGACACAGAGCGCCGGCCAGCGCATCGCGCACCTCGTCCTCGGTCGGGTCGGGGATTGCGTCCAAGAGCGCCTTGGCACAGAGCAGCATCGCCGGAGTGCAATACCCGCACTGCACCGCGCCGGTGTCCACGAATGCGTGCTGCAAGGGGTGCAGCATGTCCGGCGTGCCGAGCGCCTCGACGGTCTGCACGCTGCGGCCCGCGGCGCGCAGCGCCAATGTGATGCAGGAAAGCGTCGGGTTGCCGTCCAGCAGCACCGTGCAGGCCCCGCACTCACCGCTCTCGCAGCCGTGCTTGACGCCATGCACCCCCTCGCGCCGCAGTAGCTCGAGCAGGCTGGTTCGGGCGTCGATGTTGCCTCCCAGGCTTCGGCCGTTACACTCGAGCTCGACGCGGCCCGACGTGAAGTATTCGAGGCCCGGCAGCGGCTTGCCGCGCGGCCGTACCGGACGCCGCCGTAGCGCCTGCCGCTTCTCGCCGTGGACCTGCGCCAGCGCCCGGACCAGGGCCCGCCGCACCAGAACCGGCGCCACCGCCTGGCGATACGAGGCGGGCGCGTGGGCGTCGTCGCGGAACCGGGCATGCTTCACCAGCTCCTCGAGAACCCGCTCGATCGCCTTCGCGTCCCCGGTGGTGCCCTCGAAGCGAGCCTCGGCTTGCAGAATCCGCGCGGGCCGGCCCGAGAGCCCGGTGAGGGCGATGCGCGCCCGCACGCAACGCGGGCCGGCGAACGACAAGCTGACCGCCGCCGACACCAGCGTCGGCGCCGAGGGCAGCACGGCGACACGCTCCAGCGCAGTGCCCTGGATGCCCGAGGGCAACACGATCGCGCGCACGATGCCTCCGCCCTTCAGATCCTCGGCAGGCTTCTTCAGGAAGCGCAGCGCCGGGCTCTCGATCGGGCCGTCGCCGTGCGCGATCACGAACACGGCGTTCAACGCCAGCAGCGCCGCGACCACGTCCGAGTCGGGCGCGCCGAAGACCGCCTCGCCACCGAGTGTCGCGGCGCCGCGGATCATGCGCGAGGCCGAGTGGGCGCGGCAAGCTTCGGGCAGCAGCCCGGCCGTCGCCTCGTCCGCCAGCGGCGAATCGGCCAGGGCCTGGAGCGTCGTCATCGCGCCGACCTCCAGGTCCTCGTCGCGCACCTGCAACGACGCCAGGTCGAGCGATGCCAGGTCGAGGACGTTCGGCAGATCGCCGGGCAGGGCCAGGAGACGCGTCCCGCCGCCGAGCGGCGGGACGCCCTGCGCCGCGAGCTTGATCGCGTCCTCGATCCGGCCCGGACGGTGGTAGCTGCGGATCCCGCGCGCCAGCATGGCTACTTGCGCCTCGTGAACTCGCGCCCGGCCCGCTTGGCGGCGCCCTGCAGCAGCCGCGCCGCGGCCGCGTCCGCGCGCTCGATCAGCAACGGGATGTCGGCGCCCAGCAGCTGACCCGATTCGACGAGCAGCTTGCCGTTCACCATCACCATGTCGACCGGTTCGGGCCAGGGTGTGAACACGATCGCCGCTAGGATATCGCCGCCTGCCCCCGCATACGAAAGCCGCCGCGTGTCGATCGCGATCAGATCGGCGGCCTTGCCCGGCTCGAGGCTGCCAAGGTCTTCGCGGCCCAGGCAGCGCGCCCCGCCGCGGGTGGCCATCCAGAGCACCTCGCGGGCGGTCACCCACTTCGCGGGATCCTCGGCGTGGCGGTGGGCCAAGAGCGCCTGGCGAGTCTCGGCCAACATGTTCGAGGAATCGTTGCTGGCGGAGCCGTCCACGCCCAGGCCCACGGTCACACCGGCGTCTAGCATGCGCCTCAGCGGCGCTGTTCCCGAGCCGAGCCGAAGATTCGACGACGGGCAGTGAGCGACCGCGGTGCGCGTGTAGGCGAAGGTGTTGATCTCGTGCTCGTTCAGGTGGACGCAGTGCGCAAGCCAGACGTCGGCGCCCAGCCAGCCGAGGCGGCGCAGGTAGTCGACGGGCCGGCAGCCGTACATCTCCAGGCAGTACTTGTCTTCGTCTTTGGTCTCGGCGAGATGGGTGTGGAGCCGCACCGCATGCTCCCTGGCCATCTCGGCGGTCTTGCGCATCAGCGTGTCGGTCACCGAGAACGGCGAGCACGGCGCGAGCGCGATCCGTGTCATCGCGCGCGGCCGGGCGTCGTGGTACTCCGAGATCAGGCGCTTCGAGTCCGCCAGGATCGTCTCCTCCGACTGGCAGCAATCGTCGGGCGGCAGACCCCCCTGGCTCTTGCCGCGGCTCATCGAGCCGCGCGTGGGGTGGAAGCGGATGCCGCTCTCCCGGGCCGCGGCGATCTCGACGTCGATCAGCCGGTCGTGGCCCTTCGGGAACAGGTAGAGATGGTCGGACGTGGTGGTGCAGCCGGTGAGCAGCAGCTCACCGAGGCCGACACGCACCGCCGCGTCGACCGCGTCTTCGTCGGTGCCGCGCCAGATCTCGTAGAGCTCGACGAGCCACTTGAAGAGCGCGGCCTCCTGGACCCGCGGAACGTTGCGCGTCAGCACCTGCGGCAGGTGATGATGCGTGTTGACGAGGCCGGGCAGGATCACGCGGCCGGTGGCGTCGATGACGCGGTCCAGCTTCAACCGTTCGGGCGGCTCGCCGTCGCCGACCAGCTCGATCATCTCGTCCTGCACCAACACGTAGCCGTTCGCAAGCTCCTTCTTACGGTCGTCCATCAGCGCCACCAGCCGCGCGTTCTTGAAGAGCGTTCTCATGGGTGCGAGCGAGGCATGGCCGCGCATTATGCGGCATCCCGCACGGGATACGATCACGCTGGAGGTTCCGGTGACCCAGGACTCGAAGCATCTGGCGCAGGCGTTTCCGACACCCGGAGAAATCCCGGCGGACTGGCAGTCGCAGACGACAGACGAAGGCCTGCGGCTGGTGAGAGACGGGATCTTGGCGCGTTGGGAGGGCCCGGCCCAGCCGATCCGCTCGGCCGTCTGCGTGCGCGACGCGGCGGGCGCGCTGTCGCAGCTCGAGCTCGGTCCGGGCGCTCTGTGCGCCCAGGCAGAAGGCCGCGCCGCCGTCGCATCGGCTCAGCGCGCCTGGCAGGGCGGTCGAGGCGAATGGCCTCGCGCGTCGGTCGCGGAGCGGATCGCGTGCGTCGAGGATTTCGCGCGCCGGGCGGCGCCGCTGTGGGCGGCAGTGGCTCGGGCTCTGATGTGGGAGGTCGGCAAGCCGTACCCCGACTGTCTCGTCGAGTTCGACCGCACGTTCCAGTACGTCGCGGAAACGGTCGAGGCGCTGCGAAAGATCGAGCGCGACGCCGCGGCCCCGGTGATCGCCTCGGGCTTCACGGCCCGCGTGAGGCGCGCGCCGCTGGGCGTCGCGTTGTGCATGGGTCCCTACAACTACGCCGTCAACGAGGTCTTCACGACCGTGATCCCGGCGCTGATCATGGGCAACCCCGTGATCGTGAAGACGCCGCGCTACGGCGTCTTGTCGAACGCCCTGCTCGCGCCGGCGCTGGCGGAGAGCTTCCCCAAGGACGTCGTGAACTTCGTGACCGGCCGCGGCCCCGACCTGGTGGGCCCGATGATGGAAACCGGCGGCATCGACGTGCTGGCGCTGATCGGCTCCTCGCGAACCGCGAAGGCGCTGTTGCGCCAGCATCCGCAGTTCCATCGGCTGCGAACGGTGCTCGGGATGGGCGCCAAGAACCCAGCGATCGTGCTGCGCGACGCGGACCTCGATCACGCCGCGGCGGAGATCGTCTCGGGCGCGCTCACGTTCAACGGCCAGCGCTGCACGGCGCTGAAGCACGTGCTCGTCGAGCGCCCAGTCGCCGACGCGCTGGTGGAGCGGCTGGCCGCGCGCATCGACGCGCTGCCGATCGGGATGCCCTGGGAAAAGGGCGTCGTGATCACGCCGATGCCCGATCCCGACCACCCGGCGTTCCTGGAAGGTCTGGTGCAAGACGCGCTCGACAAAGACAAGGGCGCGCGCATCGTCAACAAG
>CAZVOI010000146.1:0-2297 GCA_964628275.1 uncultured Acidobacteriota bacterium
GACGCCCTCGAGGCGGCCCACGAGAAAGGTGTCGTCCACCGCGACCTCCAGCCTGCCAACCTGCGCATCACGCCCGAGGGCAAGCTCAAGGTGCTCGATTTCGGCCTGGCCAAGGCATTCGCCGCCGACAGCGACCCGAGCGGCGCCGATCCGTCTTTCTCCCCGACGCTCACCTCCGCCGGCACCCGGGCCGGCGTGATCCTGGGCACCGCCGCCTACATGAGCCCCGAACAGGCGAAGGGCTACGCCGTCGACACTCGCACCGACATCTGGGCCTTCGGCATCGTGCTGCTCGAGATGCTCACCGGAGAGCCGACGTTCAAGGGCGAGACGGTCTCGGAACTGCTGGCCTCGGTGCTCCGCGACACGCCGGACCTGAACGGGCTACCACAAGCGGTTCCGCGGAACATCCGCCGGCTGATCGATCGCTGCCTACGCAAGAACCCACGCGAGCGCCTGCGCCACATCGGTGACGCCCGCGTCGAGCTTCTGGAGGTCGAGGAAACGCAGGAACCAGCTCCGACAAAAAAACGCACCTGGTCGCTGCTGGCCGGTGGCCTGATCCTCGGCGCGGTCCTCGGACTCCTGGCCGGCACCAACCTCATCACCAATAAAGGAGCGGTCGCAGCCCCCACGCCGCCAGCGCTGCGCCGGCTGACCGAGCTTCCCGGCCCCGAGCGCCATCCACACCTCTCCCCCGACGGCCGGCAGCTGATCTACGCCAGCGCGGCCGGCGGCAATGCCGATATCTACCTACTTCGCGTGGGCGGTGACCGCGCGGTCAACCTCACCGCCGGCTCTCTTTCGGACGACTCGCAGGGAAAGTTCTCACCGGACGGCGAGAAGATCGCCTTCCGTTCGGAGCGCGACGGCGGCGGGCTGTTCACCATGGGAGCCACGGGCGAGTCGGTGCGTCGCGTCACCGACTTCGGGATGGATCCCTGCTGGTCGCCGGACGGCCGCCGGCTGGCCTTCGGTAACGAGGCGGTGGACAATCCGTACTCGCGCCAGACTCTCTCGACGTTGTGGACCGTCGAACTGGAGACGGGGAAGGCGAAGCAGTTGACCACCACGGGCGATGCGGTGCAGCCGGCCTGGTCGACCGACGGCCGCCACATCGCCTACTGGGCCAACACGGGCGGGCAGCGCGACATATGGATCATCGCGGCGGACGGCGGCGATCCTGTGGCCGTCACGCAGGATCGCTTCACCGACTGGTCGCCGGTATGGTCGCCCGACGGCCGCTGGCTCTATTTCTCCAGCGACCGCGGCGGCAGCATGAACCTGTGGCGGCTGCCCTGCGGCGCCGACGGGGTTCCAGGGGGCGACGCCCAGCCGGTGACGACCGGCACGCAGAGCATGGGTTGGGCTGCGTTCTCAGGGGACGGCCGGCGGATGGTCGCGATGGCCTACGACCGCACCAACGAGGTCTCGTTCTACGAGCTTGAGCACTTGCGGCGGGGAGAGACGGCTCCCCTGCGACGGCTGAAGTTGCAGTCCAGCATCTGGTGCACCGTGTCCCCGGACGCGGAGTGGATTGCTTGCTCGACCAGCGGCGCACGCGAGGATCTCGTGTTGCTGCGGAGCGACGGGTCCGAGATGCGGCGGCTGACCGACGACGAACACAAGGACCGCAGCGCGAGCTGGACGCCCGACGGCAAGGCGCTGGCTTTCTACTCGACGCGCAGCGGCGCGTGGAACTACTGGTGGATCCGGACCGACGGCTCGGAGCCGCGGCAGATCACCGCCTTCTTCGATTTCAACGGTGGCGTCCTTTCACCCGACGGCAAGCAAGTGGCGCTGAACGCCGACTACCGAGGTCTGGTGGTCGTGGACGTGGATGTCAAAAAACCGGTGGACTGGAAAAGCGTCGAGGCCCTTCCGATCCCCGAAGGCTATCCGGAAGCCATGTTCGGCCCCGCCGCCTGGTCCCCGGACGGACGCTTTATCGCCGGCTTCGAGACCAGCGCTTCCGGCCGGGCCGCAGGCTACGCGATCTACGATCTGCAGGAGAAGTCTCTGCGTCGACTCGATCTCACCTCGGGAAAGCAGGACGTCTTCGCCGGCTGGTTGCCGGATTCGCGCAACCTCGTGCTGCGGGGGGCGGCGGGTGTCGTGATCTACGACACGGTGGACGGTACGTCCCGGCCGATCCTCGCCGAGCCCACCTTCAGTTCGCTGGGCCTCGCCCGCGACGGGGAGGTGCTGATGGTCCAAGCGGAGCTGCTCGACTCGGAGATCTGGCTGCTCGACTTCGAGCAGGCGGGGAGTGCTCGATGATCGGCCGACGGCTCGGC
>CAZVOI010000147.1:0-2643 GCA_964628275.1 uncultured Acidobacteriota bacterium
CAGAACCCGACGGACTGGCGCAAGACCTGGCACTTAATAGAGGAGAAGTGGAACCGCCACGACCTGTGCCCGGACGGGGCGCTCGCTCCCTTCAACATCGACGCTCGGATCAACGGGGCCTACGTCGTGCTGGGCCTGCTCTATGGGGACGGCGACTTCGGAAAGACGCTCGAGATCTCCACGCGGGCGGGGCAGGACTCCGACTGCAACCCGTCGAGCGCCGCCGGCATCCTCGGCGTGATGCTCGGCTACGAGCGCATCCCGGCGCCGTGGAAGGCGGGGATCCCCGCTCTCGCCGACACGAAGTTCGAGTTCACGAGCTACTCTTTTGGCGAGATCGTGGCGTCCACGCTGGCCCGTGCCGAGAAGGTGATCGTGGCCGCGGGCGGCACGCTGGGAGCGGACCATGTGCTGATCCCGGTCCAGTCGCCCCAGGCACCGCCGCTCGAGCAGTGGGACCCGGGCGTTCCCGTGGCGCGCGTGGAGTTCGGCGAGCCGGCCTGGTCGCGGCGCGGCACCCCCGGAGAGTGGGACGAGGCCAGCTTCGCCTTCGAAGGCACGGGGGTCGTGATCGTGGGCACGATGACCCAGGAGGGCGGCCGCGCGGACGTGTCCCTCGATGGCGTCCGGGCCGGCGAGATCGACGCCTGGATCCCGGAACGGACCCACGACAACGACTACTGGCACGTCACCGGCCTGGCGAACGGCAAGCACTCCGTCCGGATCGTGCGCCGTGCCGACGCGGACAGCCGGTCGAAGGGCCGGCGGCTGCAGATCGAGCGCGCGATCGTCTACGGCCCGCGCCCGTAGGCGCGCATTCAGTGTGTCGATGTCCAACATCTTGAAGCTCGTCCGGTCGGTGTCCCTGCTGGCCTTCAGCTTCGGCGGCTGCGAAGGCGACGCCGACCCGCAGTCCGGCACACCCACCGTGGTGGCGCTCGCACCAGCGCCGGCGGGCGATCGTGTGCTGTTCGTCGGCAACAGCCTCACCGAAGGCAACGACCTTCCGTTGATGGTCGAGGCGCTCGCGCGCGCCGGCGGGCGTCCGTTCGCCGTCGAGGCCATCACCTACGGCGGCGTTTCCCTCGAAGACCACTGGAGCCGCGGCACCCAGGACCGTATCGCGGGCGCCGGCTTTCGGTTCGTGGTGCTGCAGCAAGGGCCGTCGGCGCTCGCGGAGAGCCGGGCCAACCTGCGGGAGTGGACGCGCCGCTTCGACACCGTGATTCGACAGGCCGGCGGTCGCTCGGCGCTCTACATGGTCTGGCCCGACAGCTACCGACCGCAGGCGTTCCCGGACGTGAGGGCGGCGTACCGCCTCGCGGCCGAGGACGTCGAGGGCATCCTGCTGCCCGCCGGCGACGCCTGGCTGGCCGCGTGGCGCTCGGAGCCGGGTCTCGGTCTCTATGGCTCCGACGGCTTCCACCCGACGGTGCTGGGGTCGTACCTCGCGGCGCTCGCCATCTACGGCGGGCTCACCGGCACGTCGCCGGTGGGGCTGCCGTCGCGCCTCCAGCTCCGGAACGGCCGTCGGGTGGAGGTGACGGCCCGTGAAGCGGCGGTCGCGCAAGCGGCGGCGGCGGAAGCGTTGCGCTAGCGGGGGCTCGGGGGGTGCAAGGGATGGCGCCAGGCGAGTCCCGCGAAACGTGCGTAGTCGCGATCCGTGGTCACCCATTCGCATCCCGACTCCAGGGCGAGGGCGGCGAAATAGGCGTCCGTGACCATGCTGCCCCGGATGCCACACTCACGGCAGTAGCGGGTGAAGATCTCCCAGTGTCTCGGGCCGGGCGCGAGCACGACGGCGTTCGAGCGATCGCGAACCTCGCCCGCGAATGCGAGCGCGTGCTCGAGGGGCGTCGGCTCGCGAAAGATCCTGGAATGGGTGACGATCCGGACGAAAGCGCTCAGGACAAGCTCGGAGATGCCATAGGCTGAATCGGAAGAGAGCAGGTCCTGAAGCCAGTCTCGGTACTGCGGGTGGTCGACGGCGTCTTCGCGATGCGCGTAGACGAGGACGTTAACGTCCGGTAGCAGCATCCGTTCCGTTCATGAGGTCCTGGAGCGCCGCGCTGTCGTCGAGGTCCACACCGGGCAGCAGACCGGAGCCGCGGCAGGTCGTCAGCCGTACCGGAGGCTGGTTCTGGCCCGCACGTCGACGCGCAAGCGACTCCCTGACGGAATCCGCGATGAAGGCGGTCAGGGTACGCCCGGTTTCCGCAGCCCGCCGGCGCGCCTGCACGAGCAGCGGGTCGGGAAGGTTGACGGTCGTTCTCATGCATCAAAGAATACCGACTAAACATCTTGATGTCAAGAACGCCAGAGTGAGAGTCGCGACCGCCGCTTCCCCTGGTTCCAGGAAACCACAGACACGGAGGGGACAACAACGCCGAGGCTCATTAGACTTGACCGGTCGTCACATTTCAGAATCAGCGCGCACCCAGGGTTAGGAGGACGAAATTGCGAACGAGCACGCGCCGTCTGCTGCCGATGGTCGTGACGGCGCTCATGCTGCAGGCCACAGTCGCGGCGGCGCAGCCCGCTGCCCAGGCCGAGAGCCCGAAGCCCGCCCCGACGCCGTCCCCTGAGCCCGCCGCGTCGAAGACGCAGCACCAGGTGCAGATTGGCGGAGAGGTGATCCGCTAC
>CAZVOI010000148.1:0-2850 GCA_964628275.1 uncultured Acidobacteriota bacterium
TGGAGACCGGCGACGGCAAGAGCTACAACTTCTCCCTGACGAGCCGGCCGCTCGGCGACCAGGACTGGTCACGCTACCGGAGGCTCGCGGGCAAGTGAGCGCCGCACGGCCGCGGGGACTGCAGGGGAGATGACGCTGGAACGCGGATCGCGGCTGGGCCCGTACGAGATCACCGGCCCGATCGGCGCGGGTGGCATGGGCGAGGTGTTCCGCGCGCGCGACACCAAGCTCGGGCGCGATGTCGCGATCAAGGTGCTGCCCGGCGCGTTCGCGCAGGACGCGGAGCGCGTCGGCCGCTTCCGCCGTGAGGCCCAGCTGCTCGCGTCCCTCAACCACCCGAACATCGCGGCCATCTACGGCCTCGAGGAGACGGACGGCATCGTCGCGCTCGTCCTGGAGCTCGTCGAAGGCGAAGACCTCGCCGTGCGGCTGAAGCGCGGACCGATTGCCGCGGACGAGAGTCTGGCGATCGCGAAGCAGATTGCCGAGGCGCTCGAAGCAGCCCACGAGAAGGGCATCGTCCACCGCGACCTCAAGCCCGCGAACGTCAAGCTCACCCCGGAGGGCAAGGTCAAGGTCCTCGACTTCGGCCTGGCCAAGGCCTACGCGGAGGACACGGCCGGGGGCTCCTCGCCGGATCTGTCGCAATCGCCGACGCTGGCGCAGGCGGGCACGCAGGCGGGCGTGATCCTCGGGACCGCGAGCTACATGTCCCCCGAGCAGGCGCGCGGCCGCCGCCTGGACAAGCGGGCGGACATCTGGGCCTTCGGGGCGCTCCTCTTCGAGCTGCTGACGGGCGAGCGCGCGTTCGCAGGGGAGACCGTGACCGACGTGCTCGCGGCGGTCGTGCACAAGGAGCCAGCCTGGGACCGCCTGCCCACGCCAGTACCGGCTCCGATTCGCCGACTGCTGCGCCGGTGCCTCCGCAAGAACGCCGAGGAGCGCCTGCACGACATCGCGGACGCACGTCTCGAGATCGACGAGGCGCTTCGGCCTCCCGGCGATGGGTCGGACGACGCTTCGACGCCGGGCCGGCCGGGGACCAGGGCCAGCCTGAAGCACCGCCTCGCGCTCGTCGCGCTTCTCGCCGCGGCCGGACTGGCCGGCGTCGCGATCGGGGCCGCCTGGTCCCGCAGAGCCGCACCCGTGGAGGCCGAGCCCGTGCGCCGGCTGTCGATCACCGGCCTGGGCTGGACCGACGTCGAGGTGGTCGACGTGACGCTGATGCAGAGCCTCTTGGCGCTCTCGCCGGACGGACGGCACCTCGTCTACTCCGCCGTGCGCGACGGCACACGGCGGCTCTACCTCCGCAAGCTCGACGCCTTCGACGCGCAGCCGATCAAGGGCACGGAAAACGGCTTCGGCCCCTTTCTCTCGCCGGACGGCGCGTCGCTCGCCTTCGCGGCGGACGGCCGGCTGAAGAAGCTCTCCCTGGCCGGCGGCCTGCCGCAGGTGTTCGGCTCCGCCACGGGTTTCAGGGGCGGAGCGTGGCGGGCCGACGGCACGGTCTTCTTCACGCCGCTCGAGTTCACCGGCCTGTGGAAGACCTCCGTCGCGGGAGGCGATCGCCAGAGCCTGGGCGAGCCTGACTCCGCTTCCGGCGAGTTGGTCCGTTGCCTGCCCAGGCTGCTTCCCGGCGGAGAGTCGCTGCTGTACACGGCTTTCTTGGGCGGCAAGGCGGCCCGCGTCGGTCTCCTCGACACGGCCACCGGCAAGAGCCGGGTCCTGCTCGAGGACGCCAACAATGCGCACTACCTCCGCTCGGGTCACCTCGTCTTCGGGCGCGGCAACGAGGTCTGGGCCGCCGCATTCGATCTGGCGCGCTCCGAGATCGTGGGCACTCCGCAGAGGATGGTCGAGGGCGTCTGGGCCGGCGGCTTCTACTCCGCAACCGTCTTCGACGCATCGGAGAACGGTGTCCTGGCCTACGCACCCACCGGGGCCCAGTCCGGAGGTCGCTCGCTCGTCTGGGTGGACCGGGAGGGCCGCGAGACTCCCCTCACGCGTGAAGCACGCGCCTACGCCGCGCCGCGGCTCTCTCCCGACGGTACGTCGATCCTCGTCCGCATCGCCGAGGACACGACCGACATCTGGAACTACGAGATCGAGCGCAGCGCCCTGACCCGGCTCACGTCGGAGGGTTACGAGGACGGCCCGCTGTGGACGGCCGATGGGAAGTCCATCCTCTACGAGTCCAACAAGTCCGGGGGGTCGGCCCTCTACCGACAGCCAGTCGCGGGGAAGGGCGAGGCGGTGCAGCTGGGACAGGGCGGGCGAGCCCTGCACTCCGAGACGCTCTCAAAGGACGGAAAGACGATCGTGGCCATCGAAATGAACCCGAAGACCGGGGCGGACTTGTTCCTGATCCCCCTGGATGCGAACGCCCGGCCGGTTCCGCTGCTCGTCACGGACAGCTCGGAGTACTCCGCGGACCTGTCGCCGGACGGGAAGTGGTTCGTGTACGTCTCGCGCGCGTCGGGCCGGCCCGAGATCGGCGTGCGGTCGGTCGCGGGGGGCGGCGACGAGTCGCGGGTGTCGCTCCACGGCGGCACCGAGCCCCGCTGGTCGCGAGACGGCCGCGAGATCTTCTTCCGGGAAGGCCAGAAGATGATGCTGGCGGAGGTCCGTACCGAGCCCGCCGTCCAGATCTCGAAGCCCCGGGCGCTCTTCGAGGGACTCTACGAGGTGATGGACGGCCCAATCAACTACGACGTCACCCCGGACGGCAAGCGCTTCCTGATGGTGAAGATGGAGCGATCGGAGGCCCCCACGGAGCTGCGTGTCGTCACCGGCTGGGACCGGGAGCTCCGCAAGGCCCTGCCGTCTGGAGGAGATCGACGTTGATCGGCC
>CAZVOI010000149.1:0-4124 GCA_964628275.1 uncultured Acidobacteriota bacterium
ATGTCCGCCCAGGTTGCCGGACCCGCTCTCGCGGGCCGCTCCGGATGTCTAGCGAAGAATATGCCAAAACTTTCCCGCGGATGCAAGGGCCCAGGAATGTCATAACGCCCGTTCGCGCCAGAAGGCCTTGGGAGCTTGGGCACTGTTCGCCAACACTCAATTCAGCGCCGTTGGCATCGCTAAACGGAACGGTGCGATCACGGCCTGGAAGCTGTGGCCGCTTGGGCGCACCATCACGTAGTGGCCGTGCATCGAGCCGAACGGCGTCTTCAACGGGCAGAAGCTCGTGTACTCGTGCGACTCGCCGGGATCCAGGATCGGCTGCTGGCCGATCACCCCGTCCCCCTCGACGACCTGAACCTCGCCGTCGGCGTCGGCGATCTCCCAACGCCGGCTGACGAGTTGGGCCGTTTCGGTTCCCACGTTCGAGATGCGCACCTTGTACGCGAAGAAGTAGCGGTTCGAGGTCGGAGCGCTCTTGTCGGGCATGAAGAAGCTGCGCACCTGGATCCGAATGCCCTCCGTCGTCTGGTCGCTCACGCGCCAAGAGTAGTAGCATGCGCCGGTCGTTTAAAGCCCGGAGGAGCGTTCCATGAAGCTCGGCATCGCCCTGGCCCTCTCGTTCGCGGCCGCGGCGTCGGCGCAGGAAAAGCTCACTCTGACTGCCGCCCGCGCCTTGGATGGCAAGGGCGGCGTCGTCCTGAACGCCCGCCTCACTCTCGAAGGCGGCCGCATCGTCTCGATCGAGAGCGCCGCGGCGGGGCCCGCCACCCATGAGCTCGGCGCGGCCACGCTCTTGCCCGGCCTCGTCGATACCCACGCGCACCTGGCCTGGACCTTCAACGCCAAGGGCCGCCTGCGCACCAGCGCCGATGGCGAGACCCCCGGCCAGACGATGCTGGCGATCGCCGCCAACGCCTACGCGACGCTTCTGGCTGGGGTCACGACGGTCCAGAGCCCGGGCTCGCCCGAAGACAAGGACCTGCGTGACGCGATCGAGCGCGGCGGGCTGCCGGGGCCGCGGGTGCTGACTTCGCTGGTCGCGCTCAACGAGAAGAACGGCGGGCCCGACGAGCTGCGCGAGCTGGTCCGGAAGCGCAAGCAAGAAGGCGCCGACGTGATCAAGATCTTCGCGTCGAAGAGCATCCGCGAGGGCGGCGACGCGACGATGACGCCGGAGCAGCTCCAGGCCGCGTGCGGCGAGGCCAAGGCGATCGGCTTGCGGACGATGGTCCACGCGCACAGCGCCGAGGCGATGCGGCTCGCGGCGGAGGCGGGCTGCAACCAGATCGAGCACGGGGTCTTCGGCACCGAGGAGGTCTTCAAGCTGATGGCGGAGCGCGGCACGTATTTCGACCCGAACATCTGCCTGGTGTTCCGCAACTACCTGGACAACCGCGCGCGCTTCCAGGGGATCGGCAACTACAACGACGAGGGCTTCGCATCGATGGAGCGCGCGATCCCGTTGGCGACGGCGTCTTTCAAGCGGGCGATCGCGACGCGCGGCCTCAAGGTAGTCTTCGGCACCGACGCTGTCGCCGGGGCCCACGGCAAGAACGTCGATGAGCTGGTCTGCCGGGTTCGCGACGGGGGACAATCGCCGATGGCCGCGGTGGTCTCGGCGACCTCGCTCGCCGCCGAGTCGGTTGGCCTCGGCGGTCAGATCGGCACGCTCGCGTCCGGAATGCAGGCGGACCTGATCGCGGTGGACGGTGATCCCTCGAAGGACATCAGTGCGCTACGCCGTGTCGTCTTCGTGATGAAGGGCGGCCGGGTCTTCAAGGGGCGCTGAGCGATGGCAGAGGTCGACCTGGAACGGCTCTTCGAGTCGCGGCTCAGGCCACGGCTCGCCGCGCTCGAGGCGCGTCGGCGCGGTCTGCAGAAGACGATCATCGGCGGCGTGCTGGTGGCCGCGCTCGGGATGGGCTCCTGCGTGTACGTGTTCGACCCGGGCGACTTGCAGGCGCAAGCGTGGTGGCGCTTCGGCCCGCTGCTCTTCGGAGGGTTCTCGGTGTTCTGCTTCGGCATCGCGATCTCGCGCTTCCTGATGCCGGGGATCGCGGGCCACATGGGCTACCGCGCGCAGTTCAAGCGGGAGATCGTGGCCGAGGTGGTGAAGGCGTCCCTGCCCGGCGCGCGCCACTACCCCCATCGCGGCATCGCCAAGGACGTGTTCGACAAGAGCCGGCTGTTCGATACCGACGGCAAGCTCGAAGGCGATGACTTGATCCAGGGCTCGGTTGGCGAGACGCCCTTCGAGGCGTGCGAGCTCGAAATGTCGCGAACCGAGGGCGACGGCGGCGACAAGAAGACGGCGCCGATCTTCCGCGGGATGTTCCTGCGCATCGACCTGGACCGGGACGTCCTGGGTCGGACGCTGGTGCAGCCGAGCGGCGAGGGCAGCGGCGACCGTGACGGGATGGAGGCGGTCTCCTTCGACCCGGCCTTCGACGACGTGTTCACGGTCTGGTCCACGAATCCGGCGGCGTCGCGCGCGCTCCTGGATCCGGCGCAGCGGGCGCGGCTGATCGCGTTCAACGAGGAGCTGGGCGAGCTGCACCTCTCGTTCGCAGGCGCGCAAGCGCTCGCCGCGGTTCCGTTCGGGCGCAAGCTGTTCGAGCCGAGCCTCGGCTCGAGCTTCGACGTCGCGTCGCTCCGCAAGCTGACCTTGCCGCTCGAGCCGATCGCGGCGCTCGTGCGAGCGCTCGACCTCGAGAAGCGGCGCCGGCCGGCCGACTCCGGCTTCCACGGCGCCCGCATCGAGGCGGGTCCGGTGGAAGCCGCGATCGGAGGCGGGGAGCCCGGCTTGCACGAGCTGATGGACGCGATGCACAGTGAGACGGGCGGAGCGCAAGCCACGCCGGTCGCTCCGCCTTCCGCCACCTTCTCGCGGCTCGAGGACCTGGGCTCCGAGATGACCGTCGTCTACCCGACCGGGATCGGTCTGCTGATCGCCGGGCTCTTCGCGCTCGTGCTCACGCCGATCACAGCGGCGCTCGGCCTGAACGTGGTGGCCCCGGGGCTCGCGCGGGAGCTGCTGGCACGGATGCCAGGGCTCGAGCTGGTGCTCGGGTTCGGCGAGAACGCACCGGCGATCATCTTCCTCGTCACCGCCTTCGTCTGGTGGATGTTCGCGGGCACGCTCTTGACCCGGCCGACCCGCGTCACGGTTTCAGCGGACGGCGTCATCGTCCGGCGCGCGCTGCCGCTTCGCACGCTGCGGCTTCCGCTCGACGTGATCCGCAAGGTGCAGCAACAGAACCGCGTGCTCACGTTCATCCGCTCCGACCGCGGCTTCTTCCGGAGCTTCGTGACCGCGTCGCCTGCCGTCCACAGCGACAACGAGGCCGACTGGCTGGTGCAGGAGCTGCGGCGCGGCCTACAGCGCTGCGGCTGGCGCCCGCCCGCGACCAGGCGCTAGGCCCCCCCAGTCGACAGCGCATCCTTTTTTCAGTGTCATCGAGCCAGCTATCAGGAGAGGCCAGTCGCGAGCGCGCGGCGACGCGCCAGCGCTGGCGGCGGCGGGAGCCAAGACGACGAGGTCTCCAAGCTCGCGCCGGGCGCCAAGGACGTGGCGGAGCTGTTCCCGCGCGGCTCGGATTCGCAATTCCCGCCGCTCGTTCCCGCCTCTCCGTCCCCGGTTCCGGAGCCAGCGAAACGACGCATTCTTCTGGAGCCGGCGGTCGACGCCCGTCGCGGCGCGAGCCTGCTGGGCGACAAGGCCGGGAGCCTGGTCTTCAACAACGCCAAGCTGCACCGCCTGGTGCCGGACTTCCGCGCGCGCGTCCTTTCGAGCAAGGCATCCGCGCGTCGAATCGGCGGGCGAGGTCCTGAACTCTCTCTCTCTCAGCTCAGCGCCGCAGAGCGCTCTGCCAATTCAACAACACCACGAACGACCCCTGGGTCGATTCCCCTCCCAGGTTGAAGAGGAAGCGCTGCCCGTCGGCCGTCACGTCGTACTCATTGCCGTAGAAGCTTCCGGTCGACGATCCGATGGGGTGTGCGAACAGCGGCCGGCGCTGGCCGACCGTGATCTTGGGTCCCGGCGTAAGGCTCGCCGCCACCAGCTCGCCGTGAAGGTTGAGGTAGAAGAGCTCTCGCCCGTCGCCGCGCCATCGCGGCTG
>CAZVOI010000150.1:0-2228 GCA_964628275.1 uncultured Acidobacteriota bacterium
TCCGAACTGCCAGACGAGGTTCTGGCCCAGCAGCGAAACCTCGCGCTCGGCCCAGACCGCGTTCAAGGGCAGGAAGGCGGCCAGGAAGATGGCGAACCCCGAGCCCAGGCTGGCGATCGAGGCGCTGCCGGCGACGATGAAACGCTGCCATCCGAACAGGAAGGCCGCCGCCTCGCCGTACGAGCGGCGCAGGTAGACGTATTCGCCGCCCGCGCTGGGCAGCATCGCCCCCAGCTCGGCGTAGGTGAGGGCGCCGGCCAGCGAGAGCAGGCCGGCCGCGACCCAGGCCGCGAGCACCAGCGCGGGGGTTCCGACCTCTTGCGTCATCACCGCCGTCTTCAGGAACACGCCGGACCCGATCACCGTGCCGATCACCAGCGCGGTGGTGTCGGTGAGGGTCAGGCCTCGAATCAACTGGGGCTTGTTGTCGTCATTCATTCAGGACCTCAAGCTATGCTGCTGCTCCGTGCTGAGTCTCACGATGCGACTGATGCTGGCCACGGTCGTGGCTTGCTGCCTCGCCCGCGACGCCTGCGCCCAGGATTTCGATCTTCTCATCAAGGGCGGCCGGGTCGTCGACGGCACCGGCAATCCCGCGTTCTTCGGAGACGTCGCCATCAAGCAGGGGCGCATCGCCGCCGTCGGCAGGCTGTCGGACCGGACCGCGGCCCGCATCATAGACGCCGCGGGCCTGACCGTGGCGCCGGGATTCGTGGACATCCACAACCACTCGGACTCGAGCGTGCTCGCTGACGCCAACGCCGAGAGCATGGTCCGCCAGGGCGTCACGTCGATGATCCTGGGCGAAGGCGGATCCGCGGCGCCCAGCGAGGAATTCCCCGACTTCGCGCGTTACTTCGCCGAGCTGATTCGGCGCGGCATCTCGACCAACATCGGTTCCTACGTCGGCTCGAGCACGGTCTGGGTCCAGAGCCACGGGCCGCGTCCCGGCAAGCCGTCGCCGGAGGCGCTCGAGACGATGCGCACGATCGTGCGCAAGGCGATGCAAGACGGCGCGCTCGGCGTGGCCAGCTCGCTGTCGGGGCCGCCGGGGGCCTGGATCGACATCGATTCGCTGGTCGCGATGTGCGAGGCGGCCGCGCCCTACGGCGGCATCTACTCGACCCACATGCGAACCGAGGGCGAGGGCGTGTTCGAGGCGGTGGACGAGGCGCTCGAGATCGCCCGGCGCGCGCGTGTGCCGGTGGACATCATCCACCTCAAGATCGCGGAGAAGAAGCTGTGGGGGTCGATGCCGCGGCTGGTCGCCAAGATCGCCCAGGCGCGCGCCGAAGGCGCCGATGCGCAGGCGAACGTGTATCCCTACCGGGCGGGACAGAACGACCTGGCCAGCATCATCCCGCCGTGGGCGCACGAAGGCGGCAGGCGGGCGCTGGTCGAGCGGATCCAGGATCCGGCCAACCGCCAGCGGCTCAAACGCGAGATCGTCGATGGCCTCCCGGGCTGGTACAACCACTACACCGCCTCGGGCGGCTTCCCGGGCATGCAGCCGGCTTCGTTCTCCCATCCTCGTTACAAGACGTACGAAGGCAAGCGCATGGACGAGATCCTGGCGGCGATCGGCGGCGACCCGCTGGATGCTTTTCTCGACCTCTTGACCGCGAACGGCGGCTCGGTCCCGACGGTCTACTTCCACCACGACGAACAGGACATGCGCTACGCGCTCGCGCAGCCCTTCGTGTCGATCGGCTCCGACGGGACCGCGGTCAAGACCGAGGGGCCGCTTCGCGAGGGCCACCCGCACCCCCGCTACTACGGGACGTTTCCGCGCGTGCTCGGCCGCTACGTGCGCGAGGCCCGGGTGCTCACGCTCGAGGAAGCCGTGCGCAAGATGACCTCGGCCAACACCGCCAAGATCCACGTCTACGATCGCGGCCTGCTGCGCGTGGGACAGTGGGCGGACGTGACCGTCTTCGACGCCGGCCGGATCATCGACCACGCAACTTTCGAGATGCCGCACCAGTATGCGACCGGCGTCGAGTACCTGCTGGTCAATGGCGTGCTGGTGCTCGAGCGGGGCAAGCACACGGGCGCGCGGCCCGGCGCCATCGTCTACGGGCCGGGCAAGCGCTAGGTCTCGAGGCTACCCGCCGCCGAGGACGCGCTCGGCGTTCTTCCGGTACACCTTTTCCAAAACCTTCCGCGGGAGCTCGAGGCCGTAGATCCGAAAGCGCCCCTGGGCCGGGTAGTTCCAATAGTCGAAGTGC
>CAZVOI010000151.1:0-1624 GCA_964628275.1 uncultured Acidobacteriota bacterium
CGGCCGCCGCTACCGCAAGTGCTGCATGCCCCGGTAGCGGGGTGCTCATGCGCTATGGAGCTTGATCCGCTTGTCGCCGAAGCTGGCGATCACCTCGAGCTCGCCGCCCAGCGCTTCGACATAGCTGCGGAGAGTCGAGAGCCCGGCGCGTGTCGTGTGCCGACAAGGTCCACAATGCCCGATCGATCCTGCGGGACTACCGGGCGCTCGGCGAGCAGCTCTGGCTGCGCTTCAACGCAAGCGGGGACGAACAGCTCTGGTACTACCGGGAGCTGGTAGGAGCGTTCCGTCGGCCGGACGCGACTGAGATTGTCGGGGAGCTGGAGCGGGTCGTGTCGGAGCTCGAGGCCGAGAGGAAGGGGCGCTGAGAATGCGAATACTCGTGTCGGTCTCTCGCTCAGTGGATCGTGGGACCAGTCGGCCGGCGCCGTTTCGCCTTCGCCTTGGCCGTTCGCGGGCTCTTTAGGAGCCGCTCGCTCGCGCGCCACGCGGCGAACCAGTGCTGGAAGGCGTTCGCCATCCAGTTCACTGTCACTCCGCCGTCGAGGCGCAACGGCATGCTGAGGAGCAGCGCTTGCTGATCCGCACGGGAGACGTGCGCGAACCGAAGCGTGTCGTTGATCCGCTCGACCATTGCGTGATCGATGGCGCGGGGTGACGTGAGCGGAGCCTGGAGTACCACCGTTGAGTAGAGGTTGCCGTCGGGGATACGGTTGCCGAGACCCGCGAGGAACTGCTTCTTCCCACGCCGCAGGTGGACGACTGGTTGGCGCCTGCTATGGGCGTCTATCTCGAACCCGAGGTGGGCGGCGAGCTTCGCGAAGTCGTCGGGTGTGACCGAAGAGTACACGGGGGTGTGCCCGGCGCGTTCGCCCTGGTGCCATTCCAATTCGAGCGGCCAGTGCCCGCGGTAGTCGAACACCTCGAAGAAGATGCGCAGCACCTCCCGGGCCACCGTCTCTGCCTCGGCTGAGGTCTCGATTTGTAGCTCTTTCTGGAAGTTGTGTGCCTGCCCACCGACGGTGTAGCCGAGCGCCTGGATTCTCTCGCGCTGCTGCTGCCGGATGTACTTCACGGCCCCGGGATTCCACTCGCCCGAGCAGACCTCCGCATCCACCGGTTCGAGGGGCTCGGACCAGAACTGGACATACAGGCAGGTCGCCGGGTCCGGGCGCACCTCCGCAATGAGGAAGTTGTGATCGCCGAGCTTCCATGCCCCGGTCATCGTCGCCGACCAGCAGCACGTCGCCCACAGCCGAGCGGTCAACGTCGGCAGGCACGCTTCCGTCAACGCCTCGAGGGACGCCAACGGCTCCCTCCGAGGCTCGAGAATGACCTCTCGTTCCGTTCGGCTACGCGCGGTCCCGGGCATGAATGACCTCCCGATCACAAGGTAACCGACGGGGCTGACAGGCGAGGTCCAGACTGTGAGTGGCAACCACCGGCATGTGAGATTCAGCAAGAGCCAAGGCCGGCTTTGGTTAGATTGCGGACGCGGTCTGGAGCGCCGACGATCTATCGGCCGAGGTGCTGGCGCGGCGTCCTGAACCGTACGCAGCCCGCAGGTGCCGCCGGCGCTCGGCTCAGCGCTGCTCGCCTGGCGCAGCTCAAGGCCGACTTGGGG
>CAZVOI010000152.1:0-2101 GCA_964628275.1 uncultured Acidobacteriota bacterium
CTGATCGAGCTTCGCAAGGAGAACTGGGAGCTGGCCGCGTACCCGGTCGAGAACCACGGCTTCGAGACCGAGACGAGCTGGGCCGACGAGTACCGCCGGATCCTGAAGCTCTTCGAGACGAACCTGCGCCAGCGGCGCTAGCGCCGGGTACAGCCGTTCGGCGAGATAGGCTCCGAAGCGGACGTCAGAGAGCAAGCGAGATCGACTCGTCCATCCCCAAGGGAAGACGCGCCAGGATCTGTGCGGTGTCGCTCAGCACCTCGGCGCCGTAGCTGAGCATCTCCGCCGGCCACTTCAGCTGCGGGTCCTCGGCCACGGATTTCAAGATGAATAGCGCGCGTCCCAATCGCAATGCCTCCCAGCCCTGCGACAGGGTGCCACTACCCTCGCCCGCCTCGACTATGACCGTTGCGTCAGTCAGCAGGGCCATGGTCCGATTCCGTCGTGGGAACTGTGTGGGACGAATCGGCGTGCCCGGGGCGAACTGGGACACCACGAGATGTTTGCTCGCGATCTGTCGCTGGAGAGCTGCGTTCTCAGGTGGGTAGATTGAGTCGAGAGGGCCGCCGAGCACCGCTATCGTGCGCCCGCCGTTGTCGATGCACGATCGGTGGGCAGACGTGTCGACGCCTCGGGCGAGGCCGCTCACGATGACTACGTCATTCGCGACGAGGTCGCGTGTGAGGCGTGCAGTGCGGCTCAGGCCGTCTGCGCTCGCCTTCCGGGTACCGACGATCGAAACCCGGGGGCGGGGTCGTAGCAGGCTCCGGTCACCCTCGATCCATAGATATTCGGGGGCGTTCTTGCGCTCTACGGCATTCAGCGCCCCGAGTAGCTCCGCCGGCTTGAATCGGGGCATGGCCGAGGTGCTGGCTCCACTCATCAGCGCCTCCTCACCGTGACCGAAGCATAGCTCCCACCAGAGCCGGATCAGGTCCGCCGCTACGGCGTGACCGGCCGCTGCTCCTTGTCGGTCGCCTCTTCGGGGACCTTCTCCCACGCGTAGCCGCGACCGGTCACGTACTTCTCGAACCACTCCAGCTCGACGTTGACCTTGAAGAGCTGGTGGCGCAGCTCGCCCCAGCCGTGGGGCTCGCGCGGGGCGATGTAGAGCTTGGTCGGCACGCCGTTCGACTTGAGCGCGCGGTACATCTCGACCGACTGCGGCGGCGGCACGCGCACGTCCTTCTCGCCGACCAGGAACAGCGTCGGCGTCTTCACGTTGGCGACGTACTTGAGCGGCGAGTGTTCCCAGTAGACGTCGATCGGCGCGCCCGGCTGCCAGGGCGTGCCGCCGAACCAGGGCGTGCGATAGGTGCGCACGTCGCTTTGCGCGTACATCGAGACCCAGTTGGCGGCGCCCGCGCCCGAGGACGCGGCTTTGAAGCGGTTGCTGAAGGTGATCACCTTGTTGGTCATGTGGCCGCCGGCGCTCCAGCCCATCTTGGCCATCCGCTCGCCGTCGGCGACGCCGATCTGGATCACGTGGTCGACGCCGGTCATCACGTCCAGGTGCGAGTTCTTGAAGTAGCTGCCGACCATGTCGCGCAGGAACGGGTCGCCGTAGCCGGTGCTGCCGCGGTAGTTCGGCTTCAACACCGCGTAGCCTTTCGCGGCCAGCACCTGGTTGTAGCTTCCCCAACTCCCGAAGCCGAACTTGTCGGAGGACTGCGGGCCGCCGTGCGTCTGCACGACCAGCGGCGCGCGCTGGCCGGGTTGGTGGTCGAGCGGGTAGTAGAGGAGACCTTCGACCGTCGTGCCGTCCTGTCCCTTCCAGGTCACCCGTTCCTGGCGAGCCAGCTTGTAGTCGCGAGCCAGCGACTCGTAGACGCGCGTGACGCGTTGCGGCTTGCCGCCCGCGGCGAGCAGGTAGACGTCGCCGGCGTTGTCGGGCTGGTCGAGGCCGAACACGTGCCGGTCCGCGGCGGCGCAGAACGACCAGCCGCTGACCGCATGCCGGCCCTCGGTCAACGGGGCGGCCTTGCCGGTGGCCACGTCGATCGCGTAGAGCTGGCTGTGCACGCCCAGGTTGGCGACCACGTACACCGACCTGCCGTCCTTGGACCAGGCGGCGCGGTCGACGGCGAGATTGAAGTCCGGC
>CAZVOI010000153.1:0-2063 GCA_964628275.1 uncultured Acidobacteriota bacterium
TCGGAGCGTCGGATCGAACCGCCGCGGTGGCCGAGGCTCTTCGCCGCCGGCTGATCGAGTAACTGCCAAACTCGAACGATCCATTCGTCTCACCCCTCGATCCACGGCGGGCTAGGCCGTCCGGTCATGCATGTCCGACGAGTGGGTGATGGAGCCTAGGGGTCCGAACCGGCAAGATGGAGCGCACATGAGCGATGCCTCCGCCCTCCGGCGGCCGCGAGCGGCTGCCCTCGTTCTCTTGCTTGTCGCAGGTGCGGCTGTCACCAGCTACGCGCTGACCCGAACACCGCGCGCGAAGGAGCTGGCCGGCGAAGGACTGGTGTTCGTGACCAGCCTGATCGGTTGCGCGGCGATCATGGAGATACGCAAGAGGGAGGGCGCGTGGCGGACGGCGCCTTACCTGGCTACCGCTCTCGCGCTCTTGGCACTCGCGAGCGCGGCGTTGTTCGCGCTCGACCTCCGTACGCAGCCGGTCAGGTCTGGGCTATTCGATCTGCTGTTCCTTCTCTTCCTGGTGCCCATCCTCGGAGCCGTTCGCGACGAGTTCATGGCGCACTTCTCGAAGGAGGACAGACGCGAGATCGTGGTGGACGCGGCGCTGATCGCAGCGTCGCTCGCCGCCATCTGCTACCTGATCATCCGGGCGCCCGGAGCTGATGGGGTCGGCTCGCTCTCGGCCGGCACCTTCGCCGTCCTGGCCTCGGTCATGTTCTCCGCGTTCGGCGTGCTGGCTCTGTGGAACCCGTCGCCTGCGCACCTGGCCCAGTGGGTCATCCTGGCCGCGGCCTCGGCCGCGACAGTGGCCCTGGGGTGGGAGTGGACGCACGGAGGGTTCAACGGGGCGTACCCTGCCATCGACATCACGTTCATGTCGGTCGGTCCGGCGATAGCGGCGGCGATGCTCCTGCTGCCACTCAGGGCGCCCCGGAGGCCGGCGCCACATCCGGTGCGGTTGGCGCGACCGATCCTGACGAGTGCTTCCGTGATCTCGGCGTGCGCAGCGCTCGCCGCCGTCGCCAGCCTGGACGAATCTCGCCGCCTGTCTAACCTTCAATCGAGCACGCTGATCGCGCTCCTCGGTCTGGGTGTCGCGGCGCGCATCGTTGCGAACCAGTTCCGGAGCACCCAGGCACACAGAGGGGCGCGGCACGCCCTGAGCGAGAAGGAACTGGCTCTCTCCGAGGCCGACATGGCTCTCGACCGCGTTCGAGAGACCAACGAAACGCTCCGCCAGTCAGAGGAACACCTGCGCCTGGTCTTCGAGGCAGCGGTGGACGGGATCGTGGAGCTCGATCATCGCGACGTGATCCTGCGGGCGAACGATGCGTTCTGCGGGATGGTGCGCATCGAGCGCGAGTCGATCGAGGGGCATCCGTGGACCGCGCTCGCGGCCTCGGTGAGCGGATCGGACGATTCCTTCGCCTCACTGCCGAGCACCGGGCAGGGAACGATCCAGCGACCCGATGGGCAGCCTCTCTACCTGGAGTCACGGATCTCCGACGTCCCGATGACCCCGCCGCGCCGGCTGCTTCTGGTCCGCGACGTAACCGCGGGCCGGATCGCCGACCAGACCATCCGTTCGCTCTTCAAGTTCCTTCAGGATCGCGATGAGGACCGCACGCGCCTCTTGCGACGGACGAACAGTGCGATCGAGGCCGAGCGCAATCGCGTGGCGCGTGACCTTCACGACGGGCCGGTGCAGGGCGTGTCGGCAGCGTCGCTCTCGCTCGAGGCCGCGCTCCTTATGATCGACGCCGGCGAGATCGATCGCGGCATCGAGGTCCTGAAGAAGATCCGCACGGAGCTCGCGAGCGAGGCCGACGGCCTTAGGGCGCTCATGTCGGGCTTGCGCCCCCCGCTCCTAGAGGAGCGGGGACTGATACCCGCGCTGCGCGAGACACTCGCCCGCTTCGGGTCGGACCAAGGGGTGAGCGCGAAGTTCTCAGGCGTGCTGGGATCGGAGATCTCCGACGACCTAGAGACGCTCGCGTATCGCGTGGTACAGGAGGCGCTCTCCAACTCCGCCAAGCACGCGCAGGCCGAACACGTGACCGTAAGCGTGG